>JAFQHF010000064.1 GCA_017398105.1 Oscillospiraceae bacterium
TTCGACCGCGGCGTGTACGTGGGCGAAAACACATATCAGGCTGCAAGTGTGCGAGTTGTGTGCCGGAGGCACACAAGGAGTGCGCGCAGCAGACTGCATAAAATCTGGCGGAAAGCCCCGAAGGGGATTTTCGACACGCTGGGGCGAGGTCATGACCCCGCCCTACATTTGTTCTGAATGACATTGAACGAAGATTTTCTGCTCCGGTTTTATAATAAATGTTGAGCTCAGGCGATGGGCCGGACCCCTGCCAAAAAGAAAAGCAAGCGCAAAAAAGCTGCCCGTGAGATTTCACAGGCAGCTTGCTTTTTACTGTTCCAGCAGCTTTTCCAGGGTTGCCAGCTTCAGGGAGATGGTCAGCACCTCCATGGCCTTTTCCAGATCCTCCACGGGGGGCAGGCTGGGGGCCAGACGCAGGTGATTGTCGTTGGGGTTGTAGCTGTTGGGGTAGGCGGCACCGGCGGTGGTCAGCACCACGCCGGCTTCCCGGCACAGGCTCCAGGTACGCTTGGCAGCGCCGTTCATGGTGTAAAGGGATACGAAGTAGCCGCCGCTGGGATCGGTCCACCGGGCAATGTCCAGGTCCTTGATCTCGGAATTCAGCCACTTGGCCACCACCTCGAACTTGGGTGCCATGACGGAGGCATGACGCTTCATGATTTCCAGGGTGTGGGCCTTGTTCTTCAGGTATTTGACGTGGCGCAGCTGGTTGACCTTGTCATAGGAGATCATCTGCACGCCGAACACGCCGGTGAAATACTGGATGTTGGCTTCGGATGCGGCCATGCAGGAGGTGCCGCCGCCGGCGAAGGTGACCTTGGAGGTGGAAGCGAACTCGAAGACCATGTTGGGGTTGCCGGCCTTCTCGCAGATGGAGATGATATCGGGGAAGGGAACGTACTCACCCTTGAATTCGTGGATGCAGTAGGCATTGTCCCAGATGATGGCGAAGTCGGGCGCAGCGGGCTTCAGATTGGCGATGCGCTGAATGGTCTCATCAGAGAAAATGATGCCGTCGGGGTTGGAATACTTGGGCACCACCCACATCATCTTCACCTGGGGGTCAGACATGTAGCTTTCCACCATGTCCATATCGGGGCCGGTGGGGGTCATGGGAATGTAGATCAGCTCCGCGCCGTAGAATTCACCGATCTGGAAATGGCGGTCATAGCCGGGGGCGGGGCAGAGGAACTTGACCTTCTCCTCCTTGCACCAGGGCCGGGGAGAGCCCAGCAGGCCGTGGGTAAAGGCACGGGAGACGATGTCGCACATCATGTTCAGGGAGGCAGCGCCGCCCACGAAGATCTGGGAAGCCTTGCAGCCCAGAATGTCGGCCCAGTAGGCACGGGCAGAGGGCAGACCTGCCAGCTCGCCGTAGTTGCGGGAGTCGATATCGCCGTCGAAGCAGTCCTCAACAGTGGTCAGGCTGGTTAAAATGTCGCTGACCAAATCCAGCTGGGCCTTGGCGGGCTTGCCGCGGGCCATGTTCAGATTCAGGCCCTTGGCCTTAACGGCATCATAGGCAGCCTTCACACGGGCGTATTCTGCTTGCAGTTCTTCCTTGTTCATGCAGGAATAGGGGGTCACAAAAATCATCCTTTCGGGGTTCAACCGGAATATAATGGGCTTATTATATGCGCTGAACCCAAAAAATGCAATATGAAATTGGTAAAAATTTCATTTTTGGGGCACGAAAACGTTTTTCTGGAGGATTGCACAAATGCGCGCTGAAAAGACAAATGTTTTTGGGACAGAATCACACCTTGTTTTTGGCCCGGTTTTGCAATACAATCGGAGCATAAAATGGAAATAGTATGGGATCATCAGGAAAGGTTGTGTATCCATGAGCGATATTCTGAACGTACCGGAGCTGTTCGGCAGCGATGTATTCAATGAAGCCACCATGAAGCTGCGGCTTCGGGAGAGCATCTTCAATGCCTGGAAGACCTGCGTTACCACAGGCTCTCAGCTGCCTCTGGATGTGGCGAACGAGATCGCGGAGGCCATGAAGATCTGGGCAACGGAAAAGGGCGCCACCCATTATACCCACTGGTTCCAGCCCATGACGGGCATTACCGCGGAAAAGCACGATTCCTTCATCTCCCCCACCGGCGACGGACGGGTCATTATGGAATTTTCCGGCAAGGAGCTGGTCCGGGGCGAGCCGGATGCCTCCTCTTTTCCCAACGGCGGCCTGCGGGCTACCTTTGAGGCCCGGGGCTATACTGCCTGGGACCCCACCTCCTCGGCCTTCGTCAAGGACGGAAGCCTGTATATCCCCACCTGCTTCTTCTCCTATACCGGAGAGTCCCTGGATAAGAAGACCCCTCTTCTGCGCTCCATCGATGAGGTGAGCCGGGAGGCGGTGCGCATCCTGCGGCTGTTCGGAGACACGGAAACCAGGCGGGTCATCGCCTGCGTGGGCGCAGAGCAGGAGTATTTTCTGCTGCCGAAAGACCTGTATGCCCAGCGGGAGGATCTGCGCCTGACCGGCCGCACCCTGTTCGGTGCACAGCCGCCCAAGGGTCAGGAGCTGGATGACCACTATTTCGGCACCATCCGCACCCGGGTCTCCTCCTTTATGAAAGACCTGGATGAGCAGCTCTGGCGGCTGGGCATCCTCAGCAAGACCAAGCACAATGAGGGCGCGCCCTGTCAGCATGAGCTGGCCCCCATCTATACCGATGCCAACACTGCCTGCGATGACAATCAGCTGATCATGGAGATCATGAAAAAATGCGCAGCCAAGCACAATCTGGTGTGCCTGCTCCATGAGAAGCCCTTCGCCGGGGTCAACGGCTCCGGTAAGCACAACAACTGGTCCCTGTCCACGGATACGGGCCGGAACCTGTTCAGCCCCGGCAAGACCCCCAGCCAGAACGCCCGGTTCCTGCTGTTCCTGGCTGCCTTCCTGGCGGGCGTGGATGAATATCAGGATTACCTGCGCTGTACCGTGGCTTCTGCGGGCAATGACCACCGTCTGGGCGGCGGCGAAGCGCCTCCGGCCATCATTTCCGTGTTCCTGGGCGACGAGCTGAACGCCATCATTAAGTCCATCATCGACGGCACCAAGTATAAGGAGCAGAAGAAGACCCTGCTGCGCATCGGCGTGGACGTTCTGCCTCCCATCCCCAAGGATACCACCGACCGCAACCGCACCAGCCCCCTGGCCTTTACCGGCAACAAGTTTGAATTCCGTATGCTGGGCTCCTCCCAGTCTGTTGCAGAGCCCAATATCGCCCTGAATACCATCATGGCCGAGCAGCTGAGCCGGTTTGCCGATGTGCTGGAAAATGCGCAGGACTTTGACAAGGCCCTGCATGATCTGGTCTGCGAAGCCTTCACGAAGCACCAGCGCATCCTCTTCGACGGAAACGGCTATGCCGATGCCTGGAAGGAGGAGGCTGTGCGCAGAGGGCTGAGCAATTACCCCTCCACCGCCGAATGCCTGCCTGCCATGGTCAACGACAGGAACATCGACCTGATGGTGCGCCACGGTATTTTTACGGAGGCAGAGTTCCGTGCCCGGTATGCCATCTATCTGGAATCCTACAATAAGATCGTGGCCATCGAGGCCAGGACCATGGTGGATATGGCAGTGCATCAGATCCTGCCCGCTGCGCTGAAGTACACGAAGCAGCTTTGCGACACCCTGGCGGTGAAAAAGAGCCTGGGCCTCGCCTGCAATGCCGAATCCGTCCTGGCGCGCAATCTGTCTCAGAATACGGATTCCCTGTACGATGCCCTGGATGCCCTGCGGCAGCATCTGAATGCCGTGCCCCGGGAGGCGGAAGCAGCCGCCCGGTATTACCACGACACCATCGTCCCCGGTATGCAGGCCCTGCGCAGCACCGCCGATGCCCTGGAAACCATGACAGACAAAGCCTGCTGGCCCTATCCCACCTATTCGGATCTGCTGTTCTATTAAATGCAAAGACCACCCGGACGCAATGCCGGGTGGTCTTTTCGTCTGTCAGGGAAGCGGAAATTTCCTGTGCCGGCTCTATCCCAACGATTGACATGAAACCTGTTTCTGTAATAGTTGACAAATACCCTTCTGTCCTATACAATAAAATTATTCCAAATAACCAAAAGGAGGCAGCACTATGTACGAGAGCATCATCAAATCCTTTGACGGCACCGAGCTGTATATGAAGAAGGAAACCGCGCCTGACAACAAGGCCATCGTGGTCATCGTCCACGGTCTGTGTGAGCATCAGGGCCGGTATGACTACTTTGCCGAGAAGCTCCATGCCGCAGGCTACGGCACCTACCGCTTCGACCACCGGGGCCACGGCCGCTCCCAGGGCGATATCCCCAACTACGGCACCTACCATGAGATCCTGGATGATACCAATGTGATCGTGGACATGGCCATTGCGGAGAATCCGGACATTCCTGTGTACCTCCTGGGTCACAGCATGGGCGGCTTCGCAGTTTCCCTGTACGGCGCAAAGTACCCGGATAAGAAGCTCCGGGGCATCGTCACCTCCGGTGCGGCGGTCTGCGATACCATCGGTCTGTTTGCTGGGGCACCCGACGGCCTGGACCCCAACATCCCTCTGCCCAATGAGCTGGGAAGCGGCGTCTGCTCCGTTGCCGAGGTTGTGGACTGGTACGGCAAGGACCCCTATAACAAGAAGCAGTATGCCATCGGTCTGGTCTATGCCCTGAAGGCTGGCCAGAAGTGGTTCTCTGAGAGCATGAAGACCTTCGCCTACCCCGTCTTCATGACCCACGGCGAAAAGGACGGTCTGGTAGGCATGGACGACAGCGTGATCTTCTTCAAGAATGCCGTCTCCGCCGACAAGACCCTGAAAATCTACGGCAATCTGTTCCATGAGATTCTGAATGAATACTGCAGGGATGATGTGATCGCCGATATGATCGCCTGGATGGATGCCAGAATCTGAAGACCAAGGTTGAGGGCGGATTGAAAATCCGCCCCTACAATGCAATGTGTCGTGGGTATTCGATGTATTGTGGATCAAAATATCTCCGTAGGGGCGGATTTTTAATCCGCCCTTGCAGAAATAAAAAAATGCCGCCGCCCGGTTTCGGGCGGCGGCTGCTTGTTTACTTTGCGTATTCCACGGCTTTGGTCTCACGGATGACGTTGATCTTGATCTGGCCGGGGTATTCCAGCTCGGCTTCGATCTTCTTGGCAACGTCACGGGCCAGCAGGATCATGTTGTCCTCGGAAACGACCTCGGGCTTGACCATGATGCGGACTTCGCGGCCTGCCTGGATGGCGTAGGCCTTGTCAACGCCGGGATAGGAGCCGGTGAGCTCCTCCAGCTTCTGCAGGCGGCGGATATAGTTCTCCACGTTCTCGCGGCGGGCGCCGGGACGGGCGGCGGAGACGGCATCGGCGGCCTGAACCAGCACGGCAATGACGGTCTTGGGCTCCACGTCACCGTGATGGGCCTCGATGGCATTGACGATGACGGGATTTTCCTTGTACTTCTTGGCAAGATCAGCACCCAGCTGCACATGGCTGCCCTCAACCTCATGGTCGATGGACTTGCCCAGGTCATGCAGCAGACCTGCACGCTTTGCCAGCGCCACATCCACGCCCAGCTCGGCGGCCATCAGACCGGCAATGTGGGAAACCTCGATGGAGTGGTTCAGCACGTTCTGACCGTAGGAGGTGCGGTACTTCTGGCGGCCCAGGATCTTCACCAGCTCGGGGTTCAGGTTGTGAACACCGGTCTCGTAGCAGGCCCGCTCGCCTTCCTCCCGGATGGTGCGGTCCACTTCCTTGCGGGCCTTTTCCACCATGTCCTCGATGCGGGTGGGGTGGATGCGGCCGTCCACGATGAGCTTTTCCAGCGCCAGTCTTGCAACCTCCCGGCGGACGGGATCGAAGGAGGACACGGTGATGGCTTCGGGGGTATCGTCAATGATCAGGTCAACGCCGGTGATGGTCTCCAGGGTCCGGATATTCCGGCCCTCGCGGCCAATGATGCGGCCCTTCATCTCGTCGTTGGGCAGGGTAACAACAGAAACAGTGGTCTCGGCGGCGTGGTCGGCAGCGCAGCGCTGGATGGCGGTGGCAATGACCTCACGGGCCTTTTCCTCGGCTTCGTCCTTCAGCTGCTGCTCGATCTCCTTGATCTTCATGGCAGCCTCATGGCGAACCTCATCCTCAACGGACTTCAGCAGGTAAGCCTTGGCCTGTTCCTGGGTCAGCTCGGAGATCTTTTCCAGAGTCTCCAGCTGCTGAGCCTTGATCTGCTCGGCCTGGGCCTGGGTCTCGGTGACTTTCTGGAGCTTCTTTGCCAGCTCCTCTTCCTTGCGCTCGAAGGCTTCGGTCTTCTTGTCCAGGGTGGCTTCTTTCTGTTCCAGGCGGCGCTCCTGCTTGCTCAGCTCGGCGCGGCGCTCTTTGACTTCCTTGTCGTGTTCTGTGCGTGATTTATGGATCTCGTCCTTGGCTTCCAGAAGCATTTCCTTTTTGCGGCTTTCACCGGAACGGATGGCCTCGTTGATCAGGCGGGTAGCCTCCAGCTCCGCAGAGCCGATCTCCCGTTCCGCAACCTTCTTGCGGTAGGACATGCCGATGAAAAAACCGACAGCCAGACCCACCAGGACGCCGACGACGATAAAAATGATATCAATCAGTTCCATAAACTTGCTGCACACCTCCTTCTTAGTAAAAATAGGCGCAGAAGGGGTGGGCGTTTAGTATCCCAATATGAAGTTAGTGCATGACAACCAGCCGGGCAATACCCGGTACATTGTATAAGCAAAACGCCGCATAGGACGTAAAACGCATACCCCGGCTGAAATCGCCGGTTATCAATGAAACGCAATGCCCAAAAAACACTGGGGCAGCGTACACCATACCGAATCTATTTTACAGGCTGGGTGCCGGAATGTCAAGGGCAAAAAGGGAAAATATTTGTACAATTTGCACGTTTGCCCTTCCCCGGAAGGGAAAGCGATTGGTTTCGATTGACAAGGAAGGGCTATCGTGCTAAAATGGGTCGCGGTGGAAGAATTGTCAACTGTCAACTTTCCACTGTCAACTGTATCTGCGGGCGTGGTGGAATTGGTAGACTCGGTGGATTTAGGTGCTGTCACCTCAGTGAAGGTTTTTCCGTCCCGCTGTCATTGCGAACCAGTGCGCACACTGGTGTGGCAATCCGTTCTCTAAAAACGGGCATCGCCTGTTTTTATAAATGTGGATCAAGCGATATGCTCCACCACGGATCCCTCTCCGTGTAAAAATCAGAGGTACAAAAGAATATGCGGGTATGATGAAATTGGTAAACATACAGGATTTAGGTTCCTGCGCGCAAGCTTAAGGGTTCGAGTCCCTTTACCCGCACCATAAATGAAGCGGCAGTCTAACGATGTAGACTGCCGCTTCATATTCTCTTTGTCCCTACCTTATCGAGATGTAGTCAAAGCCTTTTTTGCTTTCTGATTGTTCATGTATTCTTGAATAAACTGTTTGGTGAGTTTGCGAAGTTCATCTAATAAGTTTTCTGTTTCACGAACTGTTTTTTGAACAATTTTACCTTCGTCAAGCAACTTGTCCATGTACTCTAGTGTGTCTTTTGCCTCTGGTATGTGGGACAATAAAATCTCCATCTCAAAAAGAATTCGTCTTGGTTTTTCGGTTGTTGCACCCATTTCGATCTTTTTCTCAGGTGGGATTGCTCCACCGTGTGCTTGATCACTCAATGTCTTCATTTTTGAACGATATGCCATCATCTCAATGCAAAAATCAGAAACCAATTTTGCTACATGATTACATAATTGTCTTTTCTCATCACGTTCCTGGCTTTTACGATTGCTTTCTAATGTTTTTTGCATAACCAGTAAGGTAATTATACCGCCTACAATTGCACCAGCATAACCTCCCCAAAAGCCAATCCAATCATTGCTTGTTTCCAATTCAGGCCAGACCGAAATAGATACTAATACACCAATAAAGACAGGAACCACAAGTACAACTATTGTAATCCAAAGTACAGTACCAAAATAAGTATTTCTATGTTCCAAAGCGCAACCTCCTTGCCTGTATATGGAAAATAATAGCACACAGTTCGTAATTTGTCATCTTAATTGTAAGGTAAGCAGCGAGGATTCATCCGTTTATTCCGCACACAAAAATCTGGAACGACCTGTCGGCCGTTCCAGATTCTGCTATTGGCTACAAACGGCGCAAATACCGTCGTTATTTTGCGGATTGGATTCGCATCATCAGAAGTTCGTCGATGTCCTCCTCGTGTTGGCGGATTTCCTCCTGCAGTCGGGCAATCTCCCAATCCAGCGCAGGCTGACGGAGAGACCACTGCTTGTACAGCCGTTGCAACTCTGCCTGCTCCTTTGCCCAGCTTTCCCGGAGGGATTCTGCGTACTTCACCACCTGGGCATCCAGGCACTCTTCCCGAATGCGGTGGGAGGAGCAGAACGCCTTGGCGTGGTTGTGGTAGCCCTTACAGACATATTCCACCCGGCGGCTACTGTTCCAGTATCGGATCATCGGCACAAAGGGCTGACCGCAGTTTCCGCAGGTGAGTATCCCCGAATATCGGTGTGCCGTCCGGTTCTCATAAGCGGGTCTTGCTTTCTGCTTCAGCAGAGCCTGCGCCTGCTGCCATTCCTCTTTGGTGATGATCGCTGGATAGAAGTCCTCATGCCGCTGCCAGTGTTCCGCAGGGACAGGCTTTGCCTTTCCGTTTTGGGTTTCCGTCCGGTGGTTGATCAGCACTCCTGTGTAGCCCTCCTCCATCAGGACATTCTTCACGCTGACATAGGTCCACACATACTGCCCGGATGGGTCTTTCCGGGCAGTATAGAATTCCTTTCCGTACCGCTCCGCCCGGAGCTGGGCCGGTGTCTTTCGCCCCAGGCGGTTCAGCCTGCGGGCGATTTCTTTTTGTCCGACGCCTTGGAGGTAGTAGTCGTAGATCAGCCGCACCGTTTCTGCGGCTTCCGGGTGCTGGTGGATACAGTTGGTATTCCTGTCCTTCCAGTAGCCGAAAGGCGGGGTGATTACCAGCCCCACTTTCTGCTTCTCCCGGTATCCGTGGCGGATCTTGTTACCAATGTCCTTGGCATAGTAGTCATTCATCAGACCACGGACACCGATGATCAGATCATCTTCATCTTCCAGTGTGTTCAAATTCTCCGTCACGGACAGAACAGCCACTCCCTGCTGGCGGAGATAATCGATGAACAAAGCCGTCTGTGTCTTGTGCCTACCTAATCGGGACAGGTCTTTGACGATGATGGCATCCACCTGTCCCCGCTCCACCGCTTCGGTGCATTGATTCAGTCCCCGGCGGTCAAACCGCATTCCGCTGACATTGTCATCAAAGGACTCTCCAATGATCCGGTATCCCTTTCGTTGGGCATAACTTCTGCCGATCTCCATTTGGTTGGACAGGGAGTCCATTTCATTGTCATCATCGTTGGAAAGCCTGCCATAGATCCATGCCCTCATATGTTACACCCCAATCAGTTCTTCAATTCCGCTGCCGGTCAGCACGCCGTTCTCATAGGAATCCGTGTGATTCTGAAACGGAGCCTTGATGTGAATATCCAGGGATAGGCTTCCCTCGTTTTCGTACACATAGATTTTATCCACCAGCAGCCGCAGATGTGCTTCCGTCAGATTCCCGTCGGCCAGAATATCATCGATGAGTCCGATATCCTTTCTCAGTTTCGCCTGCCGGGAACGGATCACCTGCCCGATATTTTCCAGCTCTGCGATCCGTTTCTTTGCCTGGGCGATCTTCTCCTCCCGTTTGGCAATCATGCGGTCATAGCGCTCCGCGTTGGTTTTGTCCCGAATCCGCTCCATCAAAATCGTTTCCACCTCTTCTTCCAATGCATCGATGCGTTCCTTCTGTTTCTTTATCTGAGCTACAGTGCTGTCCGTTTTGGGCAGCCAGCTTTCAATAACCGTTTCCAACTGGTCCCACATAGATTCATACTGGTATTTGGCATTCAGCAGTTCCTGTTTCAGCACCTCGTCCAGAAATTCCTCCCGGATGGCATGGGCAGAGCAATGCTCCTTTCCGTAACGGTGATAGGTGCTGCCCGGACATTCTGCGCCTTTCGTTGCTGAATCAGAAATTGGACTTCCTCCCACAATTCCCTTGTTATGATCACCGGGAGGAAGTTCTCATGGCGGAACTGTTCCTCTGGGTCAGTGTAACGGAATGTCTTGTTGATCTTATTCCGCTCACTCTTGTGGCAAATCAGGGTTCCGGTATAGGCTTCCTCCTGCAAGATTCGGCTGACCATGGTAGCATCCCAGAGATACTTTTTCAGAATCTTCTCCTGATCCCTGGGCAGTTTCTTCCCAATCAGCTCCCGCTGCATTTTCGCCGGGGTCTTATGGTTCTGCTCATTGAGCATCCGGGCAATCGCCTTGAATCCCATACCGTTGATGTAACTGGAATAAATCAGGCGAATTGTGTCTGCCGACTCAGGGACAATAACAACTTGATTCGTGTTCTTATCTTTGAAATATCCAAAGGGTGGTGTGATGACAATGCCGTTTTTCTGCTTCTGCCGGTAGCCTGTGCGGACACGGCGGCTGCCATCTCTGGCATAGAAGTCGTTTACCAGTCCTTTGAACCCGATGATCAGGTCATCATTTTCATTAAAAGTATCGATTCCTTCTGTGGCAGAAAGTAAACGCACATTGTTTTCCCGCAGATAGTCAATGAACAATGCGGTCTGGGTTCGATGCCGTCCCAACCGGGACAGGTCTTTTACCACGATGGCATCGATACGTCCCGCATCCACCACTTCATAAATTTTGGCTATGCCCTCCCGTTCAAAGTGCATACCACTGACGTTGTCATCGAAGGATTCCCCGATGATTTCGTGACCATTGCTGATCGCATAGCTTTCAATGATACTGCGCTGATTTCGGAGAGAATTGAGTTCATCATCCTCGTCACGGGACAGGCGGTAGTACAGCCATACTCTCATGGTTCTTTTCCTTTCTGCTATGGTGCATGTCCTTTCGGCAGCACACACCATAGCACTTTCTTATGGCAATAGCTACGGATTTTTTCTAGGCTGCACCAGATTCTACCTTATCAACAAAATCTTCTGTTGTAAGCTTGGTAGGATCATCCACAGCCAGATAGTCCCGGACGATGGATTTCAGGAAGAAAAGGAAGTCCTGTTCCTTTCCCTCGTATGTAAATTTTACGCTTGTAACGGTTGCCTTTTTGGCATTCCACCATCCTCTCTTGGTTTACTGCATCGATTGATGCTCATAACTGCGTTCTTCCATTTCGGACTGCTTCTCCCGTAGAGTTTCCGCTGCAGCGATAGCCAGACCGATTGCAATTCCTAAATTATCCGCACTACGTTTGGCTTCCATTTCCCGTTTCCGTTCTTCGGGATCGTCCGAAGTGCCTTTCAGCCGGGAAAGACTGCCGACCAGAGCAGCGGCACCAGCTCCAACAGAACCAGTGTTGCTGAGGGAATTGCGGAAATCCAAATCAGCTTCTTGCTCCACTGGCGCATATGTGCTTCCTCTTTGGAGATTGCTTTGGAAAACTCCTCGCTCGCTTTCCCAACCTGTTTCTCCAAATTTCTCCCCGTAGTTTCGATGGAGGTGCGGAACTCCGTTGTCCGAACTTTCATGTCGTCCAGGTGCATCTGCATCATCGTCCGCTGCCAGTCCAAGGTTTTTTCTAATTCCTCTCGTGTCGCCAGAGTCTCCATCTGTGCCGAGAACTGCACCTGCATTTCCAGAATCCCGTCTATGGCTTTCAGAAGTCCATTCCAGTTCTTCTCCGTTACTAGAAACGAGGGTTCCGCTTTCGCTGCGGTACTCATATCCTGTTTGGCCTGCTTCTTCAAATCCGTGTACGATTTCGTTCCGTATTCTGAACTCACGTTCCATATTCTCCTTTAAGTATTTTGCTTCGTGCAGACGAATATCTCTGCACCGTTTCCCATCAGGGGTGGTATAGGTGATATACTTTCGGCCTTTATCCCAGCGAACCTGGTAGCCTTCCAGTTCCATAAGCTCGATAAAATGCTCCCGGCTTTTTGCGATTTCCATGGCATCATCGATGGTGATAGCCAGCCGGAGCTTCCAGCTTTCTCCCTTATCTGCGGAGCGGTATTCCGCCGCAGACATTCCGGGTGTGCGTTTCTGTTTGGGCTTGACGATAGACAACCCGTACTGCATACACAGCTCATCTGACGCCATCCGGATCCGCTGAATGTTGTCCTTGTCGGAGTGGTATTTCCGGCCATCCTCTGCACTGACGGAGTTGATGATCAGGTGGGAATGGAGGTGGTCACGGTCGGTATGGGTACAGACCAGAACCTCAAATCCTGAGAATTGCTCCGCCAGCTTCAGGGCAATTTCGTGGGCGGTTTCCGCAGTCAACTCCTCCTCCGGGGAGAAGGATTGCACCACATGGTAGTACATCCGTCCCTCGGTCTTTTCGTAGAGCCGTTTGGTATTCATAAACTCCCGGAATGCGGTATCTGCTACACAGTTTACTCCTGTTACTAGGTGCCTTTGGGTTGCCGCATCCCAGGTTTTATGTTCCTGTTTGCAGTACTCTATGGAGCCGAACAGACCACTACCGGATTGCGGCTTCCGGGACGGGATAAATTTAACGACCGCCATCGTTCCATCTTCTGCGAATCAGGATATCGGACAGTAGGTCGTTGACCTGGGAATACTGCTCGGTAACATCCTTCAAATACACAGAACTGATCCGTCCCATATTAGCAAGGGTGGTCAGCTGGTTCAGGTTGCGACCAATGGCTTTCTGCTGCCGCAAAACTTCGTCCAGCCCTTCGATCACCGTGATCTGTTTTCCCAGACAACAGCGGGTTACATAATCTGTCAGACTCAATTTTGCCTGCTGAGCCTTATGGTGAATCTTCTGCAAATCCACCTCCGAGATTCGAATGCTCATTTTCTTATCCTTCGTAATAAACCTCCGCAAAATGAAAGTGGGTTCGGGCTTCTGCCCGTTTTCATGCGTCCGGCGACTAGCCGAATGCGATGCTAGCCTCCTCTTAAAAGAGGAGCCATCTTTGCCGCCTGAGGGCGGCTTTTTCAAAAAGTTCCTCAGTCTAAAACGACTGGTCAAAAAATCTGCGGAATACTCGCTTGATTTTGGGCAATCCCCTGTGGTGGGGTTACTACCCTACCTTTTTGAGAAACGCCCACAAACCGCCGACAATGCCACGACACCGGGGCCACAGGTGGAGAATCACAGCAGAGGGAGAAAGAAGAATGCAACAATGCAAGGATGCTGTACTAAGGGTCTGCAATGTTGCAATCTTCATTACGGCAGAGACCAGAACCAGTATTTGCCGTTCTTCTTGGTAACGATGTTGGGGATACCCTTTTTCGCTTCGTTCACGGTGCGGCGGGAGATTCCTTTATGCTGTGCAGCCCGGAATATATCCTCTGCCATGATTTCCTGCCCACCAGAGAGCATACTACGGATTAGCTCCTCTGCTGCTGCGGTTTTTGTTTCTGCTGTGAATCCGCACAACAATTCCTCTGAGGAGATTCCATCGTAGCCATCCAGCCAACGGAACCCTTCTTCATCCCCCAGACCAAAAGCCAGAGACTTACCCTCCGGTGCCAGAGAAGATTTATCGTGGACGATAATCCGAACAGTGGGATCATTCTTCAGCCGACCAATCAGCAGAACACTTCTGGCTGCTGCACGAAAGTCGATAGACCCCAGACCACGGTAGGCGCTGCTGGTGCCGCTGGCCTTGTTCAGGTGACCGATCAGTACAATGGCACAGCCAGTTCGCTCCGCCACAGAAGCTACACTTTTAAGGACTCCTCGAATCTCATTTGCCCGGTTGATATCTACCCTGCTGCCGATGTAGCCCTGAATCGGGTCGAGGATCATCAGCCGAGCGCTGTGTTCCCGGATGGCTCTTTCAATTCGCTCATCCAGCAGAGATAACTGCTTCTTTTCCTCCACGATGCTGAGGACCCGGTCCAGATTTGCACCTGCGTCCATAAGCCGGGGCTTGATGGTGTCGCCCATGCCATCTTCTGCGCTCTGGTAGATCACATTGAACGGCTCCGCTTTCTCCATTCCCGGAAGAGGGATACCCGTCGAACAGGCTGCCGCCAACCGCAGAGCCAGAGTAGTCTTTCCTTCACCGGGATCACCCTGGATAATGGTCAGCTTCCCGAAGGGTATGTAGTTTCCCCAGAGCCACTGTACCTGCTGCAGCTCTACTTCCGAATATTTGATTACTTCAACTTTTTCTTCCAGCTTTCGCTTCTCCTTTCGTAAATTACATCAGAAAAGAGAAATCCGCCTTCGTAAAACATATTGCTCCAATTATCTTAACCTCCTGTGTATATATGAAAAATGCGGAACCTCGAACCATGAGATTCCGCATTTCCATTCGCTCCATCTGTCTTTCGCTTGGTTTCTCATTTATTGTAGGTTAGAATGGTTAAATTTTAGCATTGATGTAACCTGTTTTCTGAGGGCATCCTGTCGAAGGAGTATGAACGTTCTATAAACATTTTTCTTGGTGCGACTATCTTTTTTTACATTTACAGCGTTATACTAAGTGAAAGGCCTTTTAGAAACACAGAGAGGAGGAAAAACATGGACACAGACTTTTTGCTGATCCACCGTATGAAAAACGGCGACGATGCTGCCATCGAAACCTTTGTGCGGAAGTATTATCCCGTGATTCTGCGGTACTGCCATCTGCACCTGAGCGATAAAAGTTATGCAGAAGATGCCACGCAGGAAGTCTTTGCCCGGTTTTTCCGCACTTTCAGCGCATACCAGCATTACGGAAAAGCACAGAATTACTTATATGTCATCGCAGCCAATATCTGCCGGGACTTCTACCGCAGACCGGAAGAAATATCGGTAGAGGAACTACCTGAGGAAATAATCTCCGAAATGCCAGCCTTGGATTTGAGGTTGGAAGTACATGCAGCATTGGAAAAGTTGCCCCCAGAATTACGGGAAGTCACCATACTGTTCTTCTTTCAGGAAGTGAAGCAGAAGGAAATTGCAAAGATTCTGGGCATCAGCTTACCATTAGTGAAATACCGAATCAAACGGGCGAAAGAATTACTTGCCGCATTTCTAGGAAAGGAGGAAATGCCATGAATCCAAAATTTGATATTCCCATCGATGAATCCAAATTGCAGCAAACCATCGCTGTTTCCAAGTCGGCATTTCTTGCCGGAGAATCGGAACGGACTGTATCCCATGCAGAGTTTCTGTATCAGCAGAGCCGCTATATCAAAAAGCATTGGTGGCTGATTCAGGCTGTACTGCTGTTTGCCCTGTGCCTATTGCTGCATCAGACCGAGGGTGATTTGCATATTCGCCGCAGTCTGGGTGTTGCAGCACCCCTGTTCGTGATTCTCATTCTGCCGGAGCTTTGGAAAAACCGCAGTAACGATGCCATGGAAGTGGAGGGCACAACCTTTTACACGATCCGGCAGGTCTATGCTGCCCGGCTGATTCTCTTTGCCGGAGTGGATCTGCTGCTGCTCACTGCGTTCTTCTGTGGGGCAACTTATTTCGCGCGGATTACTCTCTGGGAACTGATGATCCAGTTTCTGCTGCCCTATAATGTTGCCTGCTGCATCTGTTTCCGGTGTCTTTACGGCGGAAATAACCAGTCGGAGGCTCTTTGTGTTCTTCTCTGCTCCGTCTGGTGCGGTCTGTGGTTTCTGGTAATTTCTAGTGAAACTCTGTATAAAGCCATTTCTGTCCCGGTCTGGGCTGCAATGCTGGTTCTATCCTTCGCGTATCTGGTGTATACCCTGTGCAGAGGACAAAAGACGATTTATAAAACATGGGAGGCGAAAGCTTCATGGAATTAACGATTCAAGATTTGACAAAAGAATTTGGCACGCTGCGGGCGGTGGATCATGTGAACTTTACCATGACGAACGGTGTCTACGGTCTGCTGGGCGTCAACGGTGCAGGTAAGACCACACTTATGCGGATGCTGACAACCCTCATCAAGCCCACTTCCGGCGAGATCCTTTGGGATGGACAGGATGTGTATGCAATGGATGGCCAGTACCGCAAACTCCTTGGGTATCTTCCTCAGGATTTCGGCTATTACCCCGACTTTTCCATCTATGACTACCTGATGTACATTGCGTCTATTAAGGGTATCCGTCCTGCGGTGGCCAAGGAGCGGGTGAAGCTGCTTCTGAAGCAGGTGGGTCTGGTACGGGCACGGCACAAGAAAATGAAAACCCTATCTGGTGGTATGAAGCGCCGGGCAGGCATTGCACAGGCCATGCTGAATGACCCCAAGATTCTGATTCTGGACGAGCCTACTGCCGGTCTTGACCCAAGCGAACGCATCCGTTTCCGCAATCTGATCAGCGAACTGTCCGAAGATCGGATCGTGCTTCTCAGTACCCATATCGTTTCGGATATTGAGTACATTGCCAACGAAATCCTGCTGATGAAGGATGGCAGCATTACCATGTCTGGCACGGCGGAGGAGATCGTGGCATCTATGCCCGAAAAGGTCTGGACATTCACCGTCCCCAAGGCACAGATCGATGCCTATCTGAAGTCCTACAAGGTTGCCAATGTAAAGACTGTTCCTGGAGGTGCGGAGCTGCGGGTGCTGTCCAACCTGCGGCCAAATTCCGGTGCGGTGGAAGTGGAACCGAATCTGGAGGATGCATTCTTGTACCATTTTGGTGAAAGTGCAGGTGAAGATGATGGTACGGTATGAGATCAAGAAAGTGTTAGGCAGACCCAGTGGCAAGATTGCCCTGTTTCTGTTTGTCTGCGTGATTATTCTGTCTCTCTGGACAACGATTTTCGGTGATGAGTACGGCGATCTGGTCTGGGTTAACGAGCAGGGCGATGCGGAATACGGCTTTGCCGCCCATCAGAAGCTGCGGACAGCCCAAAATGAATGGGCTGGCGAACTTGATGAAGAACATCTGGAAAGCATTATCCGGGAACTGAACCGCATTGCCGCCACCCCGGAATACAACTCAAACGAATATAACCAGAGGGACATCGCATTTCATTGGCGGATGGGCATCGATCCAGTGCGGGGTATGTTGTACCGCACGTTCTCTCCCGGCCTGCGAAATTTTGACTATTACTTAGCAGATACCTTGAGTCCTTCAGTGGCTGGAAAATTCTACTCACAAAGAGTGGAACTGCTGCGGTCTTACCTTTACGAGGAAGATAATGAGGAAGCTGCGCGCCTTTCTGACCGGGAAAAGGAATATCTGATCACCCAGTACGAAAAACTGGAAGGCCCCATCTATTATGACTATCATAGGGGCTGGTATCAGACCCTCAGCAATCTGACCTTCATCATGCTGCTGGGTACGCTGGTTATGGGCTATATGGTATCCGGTATTTTCTCCAATGAATTCAAGTGGAAGTCCGATGCGGTCTTTTTCACGACCTATCATGGACGGAGCTGGGCGGTTTCCGCAAAGATCAAGGCAGGTGTGGTGCTGGTATACGCACTTTACTGGGGCGGAGTGCTGATCTGCACCCTCTTTACGCTCGGTTTCTGCGGGTTTGACGGTGGTAACTGTGCCATCCAGTTTGATTGCTATCGATCTTTCTATAATTTGACCTACTTGCAGACATACCTTCTGTATGTTGTCAGTTGCTACATCGGCATTCTGTTTATGATGTTCCTGTGCATGTGGGTATCTGCAAAGACCAGAAGTGCCGTCTTTGCCACGACCATTCCTTTTATTCTGATCTTTGTACCCAATTTCTTCGCTAATTCCACACTGGCAGATGCACTGAGCGGTGTGTTGGCACTGCTGCCGGATAAGATGTTTGATCTGTTTGCACATCTGAAGTATTTTGATGTGTACGATCTTGGCTTTGCCGTGGTTGGTTCATGGCCCTTGCTGTTCGTGATTTACTCCGTGTTGGCAGTCGTTCTGGTGCCTGTTATGTATCGGGAGTTCCGCGCCAAACAGATTGGATAAGTTATGAAGCGATTCTTCAGATTCATTCTGTTTCTGGCTCTTCTGGCAGCCGGGTGGCGTGTCTACCAGAATGAGATTATTCCCAGAGAAAAGGTTTTTGAACTGGCAGGTACTCCAATCCCGGATTGGGTCGATCAGCAGATTATCAAAGTGGACGGTAATTCCCGCCGTGGTGTTTATCTGGAGGGTGTCCGGGATATTGTGATCCACTATGTGGGCAATCCCGGTTCCACCGCCCAGCAAAACCGGGACTACTATGCAAATCCATCTTCTGATGTCAGTTCCCACTTTGTGATTGGGTTAAACGGAGAGATCATCCAGTGTATTCCCATGCACGAAAAATCCTCTGCCAGCAATCACCGGAACAAGGATACCATTTCCATTGAAGTCTGTCACCCGGACGAATCCGGCAAGTTTACAGATGCAGCCTATCAATCCCTCATAAAACTGACTGTTTGGTTGTGTGAAAGCTGTGATCTGGACAGCGGTGACATCATTCGCCACTATGACATAACCGGAAAGCAATGTCCGCTGTATTTTGTCACACACGAGGATGAATGGGAAAAGTTTAAGATGAAAGTCAGATGATGCTCCCCATGCTTGCAAGAAAGATAAAATCAAGACTACCGGCTAAGCCGGTGGTCTTGACTTAACTCTTAGAAGCATGCCAGTATGTAAATACAATCTGTTTACTTCTTTTTACTTATACGTGATCGTCAAGGATTCGCAATGACACTGTCGTTCCTTCTCACGATAAGTCTGCGTGGTTAGACGGAAATATGTCAATTTCTCCATTCTCTACATTACAGCAAATGTACTTTTCGATTTTTGGGCATTCTTCAACAACTCATATTCCGCATCCCCCTGTACGCGATTTGCTCCATCAGGATCCTCTAGTGTTACCCCCTGACATCTTACTTTGATCTGAAGCTTAATAGGCCGAAGAGATGGATGATCCAAATCCAGCAGATGGACTGTCTGACCCGAAACAGCATATACAAGATTTTCGTTTATTGCAATCATTTTCTGATATACAGCTAATTCATGGAGCTTTTTAGTACAAGAGTTTGTGATGCGGGATGACGGTTCAAACACAACAATCTGTATTTCATCGCGGTACTTGACGAAAATATGAAGCTTGGAATTATTGTAAGAACAGAACGCTGCGAAGCATTCAAAATCAGGAGATAGTGGCATCACACTAAAGAGGTCTTTGTTCTGTTTGAGAAACAATGTGCTGTCACTCACATACAGATAACTATTGCTATCCAGAATATAGATATTTCCAATCTCAGGCGTTACGATCCGCTTTGTTTGCCATTCATCGTATTCCTTCTTTTGATAAATTAGCTCGTAAATTCCATCCTTGCCTACCAGTACCAAATCTGATTTCAAATCCAACAGCTGATAACCGGCCGGAAGTTCGTAACATTGCTGAGGACAGCTTGAAAAGCCAATCCGTTGATCGGTGTACACAGCAATATCATCTGGGATGGGATACAAATACATATACTGCCGCTGCAGTTGCTGCGCCATGGGGATGATCTCATAAGATTCCAGCCCATTCAGATTCTCAAAATGGTACTCCATAATCTGCTTATCCGCATATAGTGTAAATATACTAAGCTTGCCATTCTGTATGCGGTGATGTACATCGATTATGTCCTCATCCAGCCCCATAACAAGTCCGGTCAAATCAGTTCCACGGAAGTCAACATTTTTTAATTCTACATCAAAAAGATGCAAATTTGGCATTTTTGCATTCCGTAGTTCGACATTCTCCAGTTTGCATTTGTGCAGATGCAGGTTGTCTGCACAAATACCATTTAACGTCAGACCTTGGATTCCATGATAATCTGTGTTCAAATGACACAGAATAGCAAACAGGTTGGAACCCATTCTGCCCTGATCTAACGAGGACGATTTTATCAGACGATTCTTAATCGTATCTATCACACTAAGACGAATATACTTGTTGGAGCATGTTTTCTTAACCAATTTGCAGAAGAAATCTATCATTTCAGGCGTTAGTGCCACATGGCGAAGAATTCTGTCCAGCTTTGAATAATCTGGGCACTCTTTCTCCATAACAGACTTTACTTCCGTAAGCAGACTATCCGCCAGAAGATATTCGCGAATGGCATTATGATAGAAGCGGGCTTGATATTCTCCGTATTCATTCACCTGAATACGCAGTACGTTCTTCAGTTCCACAGATGTCGGGTTAAAAGTCGTGATTGCCGCATTTCTGTTTTCTTTATTTGTTGTGAGCTGTATGGAAATGCTGATAGCATATTGGCACAACTGATCATAGACTTTTTCTTCAGTCATCCGGGAATCTTCCCGCAGATATTTCTTAATGGATCGGCTGATTACTTCCTGAAGAATATCGATTTCACTTTCTAATCGGCAACCATCTCCCCATTCCTTGATCAGCTCCACAAGGAAGCCATAATATAATGGCTTCCTTGCAATATTCATTAGACGGTCGTTCTCTGTTGGTTTAAATTGGAGACCCGTGTTTTGAAGTTCTTTTTCTTCCAGCGCCTGCAGCTTATCCCTAGCATCTTCCAGCATACAGTCTCCGATTTGAATCTTGGAGAATTTACCGAGAACTTCATCACCGCTGAGATTGCTGATGCAGGATTTAAAATCAATTTCCCGGGATGTAATAAGAAACACAGTTTGGTTATTAAAAGTTCGCCTCACTTGCTTTATGACTTCCTTCAGCAATTTCAGCTTAAAAGAACTGTCTCCGAGGCCAGAGGTTATTTCGTCCAAACCATCAAGGATCACCAGAACCTTCTGATATCCGCGTTCATGCAGGAAATTTAAAGGGAACGTATGTTTTTCTAGGCCGTTCTTCAAAAACTCTTCCACAGCGGACTGGACGTTGTCAACGCTAAAATCGTTGTGATTGCGATTCATTTTTGACTCTGCCAGCTGAAGCCATAGTGGGGGGAAGAAATCACTTCCAACCTGATTCCGTTCATCCAGAATGGTTTTTATGATCTGATAGGTCATATAGGTTTTACCGGAGCCGTATTCACCAATCAGGAACACACTTTGCCCTGTTCTTAGCTTCTGGAGAATCGCTTCCCGGACGGATTCACCTTCTCCGTTTTGCAGTGTCATCAGCGGGTCAGAGAGCAGCAGGCTGTCCTGGAAGAATGGATAATTGGACATTTGGGCATACTGTTCTCCTTGAAGTGTCTTTTCTCCAATAATGTGGTCAAATATGCGCTTTGCCAGAGCATCTTCTTTTTCGTGTGTAAGAGGCTTGTCTTCGTCTCCGTAGACCAATCGATATGCTTCGTCATCAAGGGAAAGAAATTCCCTGCAGGTAATTTTGGTTTGACTGCTGGTAAAAGCCCGCAAATTCATAATGGGTATGTCCCTGTTCCACTGTTCAAACAGTTTTTCCTGAAGTCCATTTTGAAGATCGGCATGCGGACTTACCAGGATCCAATAGTTTTGATCCGTATTGAGTCGAGGACAATGCATATAATACTGTAGTAAATTTGGAGCATAACTATCTACTTTCAAACGGGAGTCTTTCCCGTTAGCATTTTCCTCACGTAGTTTTTCGTAGTTCTTACATTCAAATGCTATATGGAAGGATTTTCCGTATGCCTGGAATTCCATGCCTACATCGTAACCCAACTGGCTGCCTGATGTTTGGCGTATAGCATGCTTCTGTAGATTGAGATCGATCCATTTTTCTATTTTTTTAGCAGCAAGCTGTACCGCCTTTTCCAAATCGCTCGGTTTTGAGGAATGGGAAGAAGGCACCCAGCCAGGATCCGTATATTCATCACCATCCAAAAGATCTTTGCCATGCAAATTAGAAAAGCCTGATGGACTCAGCTCAAACGGTTTATGGGTGATGGCATACAGCAGATTTACATAATGCTGCGCCTTTTCCGGGTACAATGCTTTAAAATCACCACTTCCATCAATCCGATATAAGTCTTTCAGTTCATTGACCACATATCGCCTGATCTCAGGAGTATTGTGATTTTTTAAGTATTCTAGTGTACCGGTAGGACTGCAAGTCATGTGGTGCAGTAAAACCCTAAGAATTTCTTGATCCAGCTGACTTTTCGGATCGATATCCAGAAGTTCCGTTGCATTACAAGCAATGATTGAGAGCCCGTCTGCTGTGAATCGAAAAATCGATTGATTGATATTGGTATTGAACAAGCGCAGATCATGGGTAAAAAGCAGTACCGGGTACAATTCGTGATTGATCAGAAGTTCACGAATTTCAGCGGCGTGCTCCTCATCTTCACAGATCATCAAAAGAAACAATCTTTTTTCTTGCAAAGTTGCTGTTTTTTGGGGAAGCGTTCCCGATTCGTGGTGCTGCAGAAGTACCAGATAGCGGTCTGCTTTTGCAAGAAGTTTTTCCTTCCAGCCGGTGTAACGGCGCTGTGTTTCCAGCAAAAGATTGCTATTAGCAAAGATTATTCTTCCCGGCGTGCGTACTGGCGTATCCTCATCGGCATTGAAAACTTCTCTAAGTTTAAATGTCTTAAAAAAAGGGAACTGTTCCCAGTAAGCAAGAATGATCTGATTGGTAGCAAGATAACGCTTGATGTCCTGGACCGGTGTAGCAAGAGCGGCAGAATCATAGGAGGTTCTCCTGATACTGCGGTAAGACCTGAGAACCAGTTCACCATTTCTTGCGAGAAAATACACACGGTAGATGCCCTCTCCATCCTCACTGCTAAACCGGAATACATCGATAAGCCCCAATTTGACCATGGAAGACAGCCGTATATTTAGCTTATTCTGGGATAGTTCATCGGGAAGTGAGTCTGTGGACTGTAGATAGGCCATGATCATTTTATTGGTACAAAAAACCAGATCATTTATTGCACCAAGTATCAGAAAATGTAGTTCTTTAATATGACCGATTTTGATTTTGTCTCGTATTGCTTCGATAGAGACCCGCCGGCTGGGTGATTGCTCAAATCGCATGCTCTCATTGCTGCGCATGGCAAAAGGACTAACTGTGGCTTTGACAGGAGCTACAAACCTGAATTTCTCTTTTACTTTCGGATTCGGCTCAGGATTGGGTACAGGTTCAGGATTTGGCACAGGGTCGGGGATTGTTTCATTCCATATGCCGATTAACTGGTAACTATCTGGCTTCTTCTCTGTAATCTGTATCTGAACCAGTGTGTCTAGCGGCGGTTTTTTCAACGATTCAAATTCGACATAAACATGGTCAGAGATAGAAAGATAATAACCATTGCCTGATGGTATGTTTGGGTTGACACAGGGAATTCCTTCTACAATTGAGCCTACATCCAGATTTGCGGTTTCTGATTTCCAAAACTCCTGCAATCGGATGCAGCTCATTTTGCCAACGGTTTCATACTTTGAGTTGTTGTGGTTATGTATACGGAGAACAATACCTTCAACGCAATCTCCCACCGAAAAATGATCCGAAATTTTCTGACAATTGCTAGGTTTACGTGGAAGAATATTTGCTGCAGAGAGAAACAGTGTGTTTCCTTCCATAATCTCTACAAAGGCATAACCACCCGTTTTTCCAATATGAATAATATTTCCGACAATATCGTCTCCGGCATTCAGCATCCTGATTTGACGGTTTGCCTCAAGTTCTACGGGAATCCGTGTGGCGGTGAAAGTCTTTGTTATTTCATTTAGCTGGAGTATCTGCACGCAAAACGTCTTGTCGAGGAAAAAAGCACTTGACAAATATCTGTTTTGTGTAATATAGCCTCGATTAATTATGCCGCGGATATTATGATAATCAATTTCCAAACGATCATCGGCTTCCAAATATGATACTGCCCGGCATACCACAAAGATGTTTTTTTCACAGGCAATCCTTAACTGCGTCCACGCTTCTTCAGCAGAACAACTATCAGGATTATAAAAATATTCACCAATAGGTTTAAGTACAATAGACATACATTATGTCTCCCCTCGTGTTGATTTCTGGTTCTCTGAGAGTTTGGTAAATCACATCGCTGAATAATTTTATTTCAAGCAGAGTATCATCCATTCACATATGCATAGATTTGGAGAAAACTTAATCAAATTTTTGTACAAAAGACTTCAACTATTTAGAAGTATACAAGTAGTCCCCCAGTATGAACACATACATTTTATGGGGTGCTGCTCTCCTCCGCCATTCTTATACAAAGTACATATAGCCGAATCACCTTCCCATTGCGCAAATATCTTGCACAAGCCAGTCTCAAGTCCGCAAAATCCGTTTCTATGGACGAAACATCAATAAACTCTGCTTCACCATAAGGACACTTTTTAGAGTATGAAATGTGTTTGATGACTTCCTCAGTAAATCGATTGAATTCTGGGATTGTCGCATAAATGATCAGATAGTTTCTGGAAAGTCCGTTGGCATCATAAGTATAGAGTTTGTTAATATGATCACGAAAATATTTCCTGCTCCATCCACACGGATGATCTGCTTTTACATTCAGTGCTTCGAGAATCGCGAAAGGAAGATCGTCAGCACCATAGATTTTTAAATCAATCTCCCCCGCAGATTTACCTGTTGGAGAAAGTCCGCTAAGTGTCTGGTCGTTTACGCGATATCCCGAAGCAGTCAAAATATCCTTAATATAGGTATTTCTACCGTTTTCATCGGTATTTCTAACCCAATTCTCGTTGTTTTGTAATTTAGCGCAGGCGTTCAATAAACTCATTGTAAACGCATATTCTGTCTCTTTTGCTGTATTCTTCGCCTTAAGTGTGTCATTCACTGCTGTCATTGCGGCATCGCCAACCTCGACCAACCCATGACCCTTTACAATTTCGTCCACTATAAATTTGAACAGTTCCATCAGTTCCTGACTGTCTAGACCGCCAACAGGTATACTGACTCCTTTATCCAACGCATATTCCCACAGGTAGATTGCGGGATACTGCGAAATCCTTGCGCGAATACGAAGCTTGTCCGCAGTGGACCATCCCTTCTGCACCAGCTCAGAATCACTGTAATAGATATCAAGATGGTCTCCGGAGTAGCTGTTCATCTCTTCCCAATAATCACGGACAAGAATGTGGAACGAATCATCTTCTGCCAGCAGCGTGCATTTATATCTGACAGTTCGATTAAAACTGCGATGTAAGATTTCATCCAGTGAGTTACAATTCACATGTGACTCCGTTAGAATTGTTCCCAGATAGTCATCATATTGCCGTTGAACTAATGCACGACACAGGATAGTTTCTTTTTCGTTTTTCTCTTTGTCAGTTAATCCATTTCTTCGGTATTCTAACCAGATATACTCATGGACGTAGCGCTCCATCACATCTACCGGTATGTTTCTCAGGCTGATATTTTGAAGTTTTTCCTTGTGCTGCACCCATTCAAGGAAATGCAGTGTCATTCCAGCTACAGCATTTGGGTTTCTTAAGAAGAAACCACAAATTGCTGGGTCATGGGGATGATGCAAATACACACGCACACTATCTACAAGCGTGCCTTCTTGATAATTATATATTGGACTAGGATCCAAGTTCCCCAAGGAGTAATTTGAGTGTTCCATATCCATGATCGCGTCGTATAAATACCGAAAAATCCGCTCACTGCCGTCGCTACCAAAATTGGATCTATGAAAAAGGCTATCAAAATAGTAGGGATGTCGGTCATATTCCTGCATCACATTGCGCTTGAGTTCTGCCAAAACATAATCGACATACCGTTCATAGGCAGCCTTTTCAGAGAGAGAATCCGTGGATCTGTCACGCATGTATTCTCTTTCAAAAGCAAGTACCTGATCATGGTATTTTTTATTTAGGAATAATTCATCCAAAGGGATTCCTATTCGCTTTCTGGCATAACAGTTTGTATCCATCCAGTTCAGGAATGTCAGAATTTCAATATTAGGTAAACACTGCATAACTTACACTTCTTTCTATTTATAAACTGAATGATACTTGCGGATTCATGTCAAATCATTATTCAGCGGAGATATCTCTTTTTCAATTTCCGAGAATAAGACTGTTTCGTTAACAGGAATGATTTTTCCAGAAGAGATAGTATATGGATGCCATATTTTTCCGCTTTCTATCGGTTCGATTCGGCTGATTGCATACCTCGGTTGTCCGTCGATCTCTATCAGTACAGTAACGGCACCGGAAATGTCTTCTGTATCATGATAGTCGTGAACATAGATGTCATACTTACCGTCTATCATATGACCAATTCGTATCGACTCTTCTCCGTTTCCCCGCTGGTCGTCGTTATTCAACATTGCAAACGGAACACAAAATAATGAACCTCTTTGGTTATATGCTATATGGTACTTCTGTCCTTCACTAGTTACGATCATATGTAGGTCTAAATCCTTGGGCAGATCATTCCATTTCAACCGAATAGTACAGTTTCCTTCAGGAAAGGGATACTCGGGTAATTTGATCTGGTAGTTACGGTTATAGTACTGGTCAACTGCTTCTTTCAGTGATTTTTGAAAAGCAAGAGCTTCCTGTGTGGATGGCTTTACAAACCCGAAAAACTGGATTCTGTCACGGTATTTTTCTTCCGTGGAACTTTTTAGTGAAGAGGCGATCGACCCGTAATTTACTAGAAATACGTTTGAGTTTGGTCTTCCACCTGCATAGTCCTCTGCTGCATTCAGGAAATTCTTACGGTTATATTTCTTATACTGCTTGCACTCGACTACGGCAAGCGACTGATTCTCCTTGTAGGCATCCCCAATTGCCAGCGTATAATCCGGTTGAATATGACTTTTTCTGGTTTTCCCTTTGGGGGAGGCATAGTAAGTACGAACCTCTGCCCACAGCTCCAGAGGCGGATCATATGATGAGAGTGTCGCAATATGTGAGCCTGAGAAGGAGAAAGACAGGGTGTTATCCTTAACATGATAGAGAACACCGTTTGGGGGAAACGCACTGAGAATCTGAGAACAAGTCCAGACTGAATATAACTCATACCTCTTTTTCCAAAACGGAAGATTTAAAATATCCTCAACAGCACGGCGAATTTCTTCCATAGTTACGTGGTTCATTGGACATCGGGATATGATATGGCTGATTTCCTGAGAAGCGGAAGCTGCAAAAGTAGCATGCTGTTCCGGATCACTAATTTTAAAAAATATAAGGAGATTGCATATTGTTCTGACATAAAAGCCAATCCAGCGGTCGATTTCAGTATTCCAAAAATCTACATCTTCTGCTCTCGGCTGGTTCCCGTTTCTACCGAGGTTGCGGTATTTCCAAAGAGAGTTCGTTAATATCCTCCAAAGATTTTCAATTTGTTCATTTAGCTCTGGATACCCTGTAGTGGGTTTGTTCGGAACATAATCCGGCCAGCTTCCCCTGGAGCAAGTATCGTAATCCTGTAACCACTTTTGGATATCCTCCGGATACATGGTCTGGGGAACATTTAGATAATTTGGCTGCCAAATGTTCTTGATTTTCCAACACAATTCAAAAGGATGCACGGGGATTTCTGCAATGGCCTGTGCAATATGTTGGTTTGCAGATTCTGTCTGCTGCCGAAAAAAATCCAAATCTGTTGCAAAGGTTTCTTTATTACGGTTAAAGTCAAACTGAATTTTTAAATTGTGGTTGGACTGCTGAGCACCAGCCCTTTGAAACATTGCGTATAAATCGTTCAGCATCTCGCCAAAGGGTTGCATACAGCTTAACACTGCATTCAAAAGCTCCTCGCAGGATACTTTGTGTTTCTTCAGCAGTACAGGAATGCTACCGTTTGAAGGCAGGCCGAGCTTGCTGCGGATATCCTGCAGCATATTCATATCGTATTCTTTATGCTGAAATTGTGCTGTTTTCGAAATCTCATTCCAAAGATCAAATGCAGTTGTAATCAACTCACTCATATATGTAATCCCCCCATTATCATTTTCGGGATTGAGCGATTTTCTGCTTAATCTCATTTAGCGCGGCTATATAGAAATCATCAAAAGATGTGTTTTCTGTGCAACCAGCACTACATAGTTCTATACCGTTTGCTTTCATTAGTAGGTGCTTGCTCCGTGTAAAACCGTCTTTGGGTTCCCGTTCGTAATAATAGATGTTCCCTGTCGAATAGCGTTCTCGCTGTTTTCGGCGGATTAACCACCATAAGTCAAATTCATTTGTTTCAAGCCCGAGACCTAGAATATAGACATCACCGTGCAGAAACAACTCAGGCCAAGAAGTATACTGTTTGACAGAAACTTCCCTTGCTGTTTTAGAATACCGCTGATTTTCACAGATGCTTTCAATCCGCTGAAGAAGTCTTCCGTAACGGTCATGACTCAGAATAATTCCACGAGGGGTAAAGCACTCTCCATGAATATGCCATATTCCAGTTTTTCTATTTTGGGATTGTGCCAGATAGCCGCTGTGTAACCGATAATCACGTTCTCTCAGGGGGGAATTCGTTCCTTTCTTTTTTGCAAGACAGAACCGATGTTGTCCCCGTACACGTTGATTCGTGAAATCAAGATCAGGAAAAAATGCCTTCTCAATGCAGTAGGAGTAGTTTGTTGTCATGATGTGGTCTGCATCTAGCATAGGAAGTTGATCCAAGAAAACATTGGAACGGTTGGTTAAGGTTCGCATCGCATCAGCCAGACGCCTTTCTTCATCTTGAATGTTTTTACTACTCAAATGGGCAGGAGCCGGTAACTGGGTGGATAGAAGCTGATACAGCAGAGGAAAGGGGATTTCTTCCTGTAACTCTTTTGTCAGATGAAAGGTGTCATCTGCGATCAGCAGTTTTAGGAGTTCACTCCATTCCTTCTGCCCGCTTTTACGCTCCATTCCATTCCCTACCAACAAGATCTGAGGTCGGCTTTTTCCAGCTGGATATTCAAACTTTGTCTCTATCATAACACTCATCCTTTGCTCATTCGGGCTTTCGTCATATTTTAGACATCTTCAGAAACGGATAGCAAGGTTTTTTGCATAATTTAAGTATAACAGACTTATTCTAGGCTCGCAATTAAAATCGAAAACTTTACAATGCATATTTACTTTTATATGTATAAAAGCCACACTGAGGTGACATCACCCTTAGGTTCCTCTGCGTAAGCGTGCAGGTTCGAGTCCTGTCGCCCGCACCAAACCAATATAATCCGAACCAAGTTTTCCCAGTGGGAGACGGGTTCAGATTTATTGTTTTTTTCAGCAAATTCGAGGACACACATTTCCGAAACGGTGTTATCAAAAGACCTGAATCGAAACCAAGAGGTTCAAGGAAAAGGAAACAAATTTAGGAGGACACTGTTATGGAAAAGAAAGTTTTGTCTTGTGAGTTCAATATCGATACCGCCTGTGTGGAAGTTAAGTATGCAGACGGCAGTCAGCTGTCCATTTACTGTCCACGAGTGGAGAATATGGTTGCAGAGAATATGTATGAGCGGTCTGAGCTTGATTGGCTGGTTTACAATGCTCCGGTGGACTATGTCAATCTGCTGCTTCATGGCGATATCAGGGCGTATCTGAACAATGCGACGGACTATCATCCGTTGGACAATTGAAGAACGAGCGGTGCTGTTCCTTTTGGGCAGCACCGCTTTTCCATCACCTAAGCGGGCTTTTCCAGTTCTGGAAAAACCAGTCCTGGGAAATCCAGAACTGGTTTTCCTACATCAGGGTTTACCTGACCTGGAAAATCCCGCTCAATTAAATACTTATATATTAAATACTAAATAATCAAATAAAGATCTATCGGGAATCTCTAAAAACTCTGAAAAACGGAAAGCAACAGAGTCAAAGATACCTTAATCAAGATTGGATTTTGAAATTTTGGGGAAAGGGGGCCTGGAAGGCGCACTTATCCCACGGTTTTCACCGGCCTGTTGAGAAA
>JAFQHF010000123.1 GCA_017398105.1 Oscillospiraceae bacterium
CCGGAGAGGTCTGCGCCGGGAGCCAGCCGCGCCGCTTCGCTCACTTTGGTGATAAGCAGCGCGATGAACACATACGGGATGTTCGGAAGAATGAGCTTTTTGTAATTGATCTGTTTCATCGTTCCAGCTCCTTCCGTTTCGTCCTGTCCACCACAGCCGATTTAATGAGCGCCTTGAAATGCTGGAGCTTTTCCAGTACGGAGGGGCGTTCCGCTTTTTTGACCTGTTTGGCGGTGTATTCCTTGAACGCGGCAGTCATGGCATCGGCATCCGGTGCTTTGAAGAACACCAAATACCGGTTTTCGCCCTTGACCTTGAACGGAGCGAAGTCAATGCCGTATTTCCGGGCAATGCGGTTGAATGAGCCGATGTTCTTGTCGGTGACTTCGATGCTCTGCAAGCCCTTGTCTTTGGCGGCAAGCTGCTTGACGGTCATCTTGCCGTGGGGATTTTCCTTGTTGTACTGATGCTTCTGATGGCTTGCTTTCATCTGCTCCACCAGCTTGGCAAGGGCTTTTTTCAATTCCTGTTCGCCCAGCTTCCCGCAGTCTACGATCAGCGAAACTACTTTCTGTTCAACTTCTTCCTGCACGACTTATCACGCTCCTTTCCTCAGATTTGCAGGGAGAACAGGCAGGCACTAAGGTGGAACTACCAAATGGCGAAGAAAGATAATCCTCACTTGCTTCTCCTTTCTCCGAAATGTACCGGCTGGTTGCGAAGCTGCTTTGCCGCATTCTCGGCAATCCGCAGTTTGTTGACGGGCGGCAGATATGCAACGGAAACACCAGCCCATGCGTCGATCAGAATACCGGAAGCCTTATTGAGAACGGTGTAATCCACATCCGTTGAAGTTTCCTGCTCCGGGAAGAATATCTGCTGTATATCCGACAGGGCTTTTCTTTCCTCGGATGTGAATACATAACCCAGCGCAGAGCGAAGCCCCATTTTGATGGATGCTTCCCGCAGGATTTTGGATACGCGCAAATAGAACTCTGCCCGTTTCTTTTCATCGTTCTTATTCACGGCGGTGTCCTCCTTCGGCGCGTCCCTGTCCCTTAACGGTCAGGATACCGTCCAGCGTGGTAGCGGTGATCCGCAGGCGTTCCGCAACGGCAATGTCGTTCTTCATGCTTTCATCCACGGTATCGCCGCAGACAACAAGCACATGGGAGCGGCGCAGATATTCACGCGCCATGTCGATGCCGTCCTTATGCTCCTGGGGGATTTCATCACTCAGGAACAGGGGCAGGAACAGCATGGGGCAGATGGGCGAAAAGCCAGCGTCATAGACAGCCCTGCAATATTTGGCGGCATTTTCGGTGTTTTCAAATTCGTTCTCGCCCCAGGGGGCGGTGATGTAGGCAATAGGGCGTTTCATCGGTATCTAAATCCTTTCTCCCGTTTCGGGCATGAAAATAGCGACCTTTACAGGCCGCTGTGAAAATCGTGATTGACCAGCATGGTGTAGTGGTTGTCGATGGTGGAAACGGAGTTGAACAGCGCCGCCATGAGATAGGCTTTTGTGTTCCAGACGCGGGTAGTGTTTTCCCGGATACCGTCCATAACCTTCTCGATGTGCATGGAGGTTATTTTCTCAAACCGCTGTTGGACAAATCCCGTGGGATATTCCGCATCCCGCCCGATCTTGATGGTAGGACTTCGGTTCATGGCAACCTCCAGCATGATTTCCACAAGCTCGTCAAGCTGCATACGGTCATGCTGCTGGCAGATACAGTCGTACTCTATCTGCTCTTTGATTTCTGCTCTCTTATCAAATCCGTCCGTCAGTCCGTCCGCCGCAGGCGCAGCAGAAGGAAAGAATGAATGAGTATTTGATAGATCAGTAATTGTTTTTTGAGTATTTGATTTCTTAGTATTTAATTGCGCGGGATTATCCGTATCCGGTTCCTCCGCATCTGATTCCTCCATATCTGGATTTACCATATACGGGTTTTCCGTATATGGTAAGGTCGTATAGGGTGCAGAGTTTTTCGGTTTCCGGGGTTTCTCAAAGATGGTGTATTCCGTATCGGAGATCCGCCCATCTTTGCCGCGAAGCCGTCGGCGTATGATGTAGCCTGCCTGTTCCAGCTCTTTGAGCGTTTTGCCTATGGCATCTACACCCTCCTTGCAGATTGCCGCCAGTCCTCGCGTAGTGTAGTTCCACTCATCGGGCAGGGACAGCATCATGGATAGCAGCCCCTTTGCTTTGAGGGAAAGGTTGCTGTCTTTCAGGTGATGATTGCACATCACCGTATAATCCCGCGTCCGTTCAACGCGAAATACAGCCATGTTTTTTCACCTGTTTCTGTGGAAATACGCTCTGCGGGTTACAGCTCGTAGATGGGCTGGTTATGGTCGTAGTAGGGTTCGCACATGGCGGCAAGCTCGGCAACCAAGTCCTCCAAATCCAGATCAAGGTCACTGTCCGTCCAATCGCTGCCCTTGTAAACACGGTACTCGGTGATGTACTCGCCGTTGCCCACCTCAACATAGAAGTTCGCAACGATGGCAAAGCCCATATCTTCAAGCAGCCACAGCTCCATAGAACGGGCGGCAACTACCGCACCGGCGAAGCCCTCACCCATATCCTCATACAGCAGGGTTGCTCTCTGCTTAAACAACTCAGTGCCGCGATAGTCCATACTGAACTCATGCTCACCGTCAGCGCGGTAAGAGTAGACCGTTTCGGCATTGTTCCAGACCGCTTGCAGCAGGGTATCGTAGTCTATGTCCTCCAGAAACTCGTCGATCTCCGTTTCGGAATAGCCGACTTCCGTACCTTTACGGAAAAGCTCGGTCAGCGCATTTTCCAGTTCTGTTACTTTGTTCAAGGTAAATCCCTCCAATCGTTTTAGTGACGCCGCTTTTTCCGGTCAGCGAGGATATGTCCCTCGATGATGGCGGCGTGTTTGCGGATTTTGATTTCACCGCGTTTTTCGGATGCCAGGGCTTTTGCATACCCCTCATCGGAGAGGAACAGCCGCAGCCGCTCACCCTTATCACCCACAGGGGCTTCCCAAGTCAGAACATCGAAAATAATCATGTGGCGGGTTTCATCCATGAAGCGTTCCAGCGCGAGGATGCCGTGACCGCCGATGAAGTCAGCATCAGCTCCCATACTCGGCACCACGCGCTTTGATCTGAAAGGCGGCAAGGCCATATCTGGCGATAAGGGTGGCGTTGACGATCAGGCGCAGCGCCTCCGGGTCGATGATCTCCGGGTCTGACAAGTCCTCCACGGTGACGGATTCTGTTTTGGAGTACAGGTCACGCGCCGCCATGAACAGGGCGTAGTTATGGGGGGAGATATTGCGAAGTACGGCATAACCAAACTCAATACCGTGCTTGCAGAAGCAGTTTGCCGTGCGGCGGTGAATGTCATCATTGGCAGTCAGCAGATACATCGCCGCATAATAGGCGTTGGTATCACGGGAGCGGCGATACTTCTGAACGGCGCGCTCAAACTGCATCCTGCGCTCATGCTGTTCGTTGCTCCACAGGCTTCCGTGGAAATGCTTGATAAGCAGCTTGAAGCGGTAGAACAGGCGGCGGTCATAAGAAAAGGTTTCCGTGATCGCTTCGCGGTAGCCTACCACACCGGCCTCAATGCGTTCTGCCAGCCAGGGGCAGCGCAGAGCGGTACAGCCCACTTTTTTCACATACTCGGTGCAGAGCTGGCAGCTAACATCCTGCGGACTGTATTTGAAAGTATTGATATACATGGGTTCCTCCTTCCGGGCATAAAAATATCGGGCAAGCAAACAGGGCTTGTCCGATCATCGGCTTTGGTCGCGCTGGCGCTTTTTCTGCCATGCGTCCAGTAACTTGAATATGACTTCCTCCATGCGCTGCGGCGTGTAGGAGCGCGGGAAGTATTTTTTGATCTTGTCCATGGGAATGGTTAAATTCCACACTTCGGGTTTCTTCTGTTCCATCATAATCGAGAGCATGGTGTCCTCATTCAGTTCGCCGCTCTGACTGAGTTTCTTCATTCTCTGCGCCTGGGACAGCGAGGGCGTGGCCTGTTCGCTGTCGATGGTTTCAAGCAATAGGGCTTGTTCCTTGGGGGTAAGCGCCGCAAGCTGATATGCGGGGGTAAGGGCGATTTTCTTTTCATCCACCATCTGCTGAAGCTCCGGGACTAACTGCGTCAGGGAGATATAGTTGCGGATGGTATCGCCGCTCACACCGGCTTCCTGTCCGATCTCATCGTCGCTTCGGAACTTAGCCGAAATATTCGGCGAAGTTAAATCCGTCCGTGCGCCCTGCCGTTTGATGGCATCCATTTTCATCTTGTATGCCTTGGCGCGTTCAGAGGGCAGGATGTTTTCGCGCTGAAGGTTGCTGTCCACCATGATGATGGTTGCGGTATCCCTGTCCATGTTTCGGACGATGGCAGGCATGGAAGCCAGCTCTGCCAGTTCACAGGCGTGTTTGCGACGGTGTCCGGCGATGATTTCATATCCACCTTCTTCCCGTGGACGGACAATCGCGGGGACGAGTACGCCATACGCCTTGACGCTTTCTGCGGTTTCCCTCATGGAATCATCATCCCGCACCTGGAATGGGTGATCTGGAAAAGGATGCAGTTC
>JAFQHF010000065.1 GCA_017398105.1 Oscillospiraceae bacterium
GGTTAGAATTATAGGTCAAGTCAATCTGTATCTTGTGATAAATACCTCCGGTCATTTTGGATGCTTTCTGCTCCCACAGGATCTGCAACAAAGATGGTTCGACCTTTTTTCTGTTCATCCGCTCCGGCTTCTGTGCATCTTCCGGAATGTACCATGTTTTGCCGATAAGTTTTGCACCGGCAATTCTGCCCTGGGCGCAGTAATTTCTCACACTTCGTTCGGAAATACCCCACTTTTCCGCCATTTTTGCAACAGATAAGTATTCCATAGTAACCTCCCGGCTAGTTTTCTTGTTTATATTATATCGCACTATCGGCAAATTATCAAGATTTTATATTCTATCATCCATATGTTTTTGCCGATATCATATTGTATCACAGCAAATAATCATGCTCATTCCACCTCAAAAACGGCTGTTTTGGCGACAGTCGTTTTAATGCTATGTACCCCTTGATTTTATGTAGCATTTAGGGTGGGAAATTGTCATTTCTTTCCGCTGTAAGCGAAGAAAATAAGATACCCTGTATCTTTTCTTGTCCGTAAAATTTCCGGTCGTTACAGCGGCAAAAATCGCCAAAATCCCACCTTTCCAAAAAGTTCTGCCCATAACACCATTTTCACCATAACCGGGTTTTCCAGTTCTGGATTTTCCAGCGTTGGATTTCCCAATATCGGAAAATCCAACGCAATTAAATAAAGATTATATTAAATATATAAATAATTAAATAATATATATTAAATCTATCCTATCCCTTCCTATCCTACTGCTATCTAAAGGGGTAGGAGGATTTTTTGGGGGATGGGAAAGGATAGCGATGATCAAAAATGCATTTTTAGCCTTCAAAATACAGCATTTTCAGAAAACCCTCAATTTCCGTGATCGACCCCCTATTTTAGTGTAGCATTTAGAGTGAAAAAACGGCGTTTCTTTCCCCTGTAAGCGGAGAAAATAAGGTGCCCTGTATCTTTTCTCGTCTGGGAAACTTTAGGGGCATACAGGGGGCAAAAATTCTCAAAATCCCACTTTTTTTCATCGCTCATTTCATCGCTCATTTCTAACCCAAAAACGAGCGATGAAAATAGCAGGACACCTACCGATGACCTGCCTATTCTCAATAATCCAAATTATCCCGTACAAACCGCTCGAACCGCCAGTCTGGGAGATCATACAGAACTTCCAGTAGTTTTTCCTGAAGTTCGCTCTTTTTCAGACTGTGAACATATCTGATAAGCATTTCTTCCAATTCTTCCTGGCGCTGCTCCTCCTCTTCCCAATATGCTTCCAACTCATGCACATACTTGTCTGCCTCACCCGGCAATGCTGTGAAATAAACTGCCACCATATGCTTACACACGATCCGCCGACCAGATGCATGAGGACAGTCACATTTTGATTTCCGCGGATGGGCAACATCAACCGTTGCATGATAGACTTCCCCGTTACTTCCGGAGATTTCACCGTAAATAACAGTTTCATCCATCTGCTCTATGTACTTAACCTTTTTCTCCAGAAAATAATCATAACCACGGGATACAGACTGCCCACTTGCAACTGTCAAAATACTCATACTCCCACCCCTATTTTCTTTAGAGCTATCATACCATGGCATAAATGAAAGAGCAACTATTCTTAAATAATTACGGCTGTTTCAACAGCAATTCCCTCTGCAACTTCCAAATCTCATCCATACTCCTCTGTATTTCCTTCATATCCTCCTGATAGACATTTCCACTGTAATTGATTCGTTTTGCAATCTGATTGATGTTCCGGCTGATTGCGCCCAGGATTTGGTTCATTTCCTTTATGTCCGTGGTATCCGTATAGATGATGTACCCGTCAATGGCCATTTTGCGTAAATACTTTCCGTATCTCTGTGTAGGCAGCAGTTTCATCTTCTGGTCAATGAGATCCTTTTCTTCCTCCGTGACCCAGAATTTCATTTGGATATTTCGTTTTCGGTTTGCCATGGTTACCTCCGTTTTTGTCTAAGGGTTTGGGAATTTCCCAGCAGCATATTTCGCAAGTGGGTACTCACTTGCTGTGCTTGCTACAATTAGTTTTCCTTCATTTATAAAACCCCAAAATAATGATTTTGCCTACTCTTTTTCTCTGGAAGGTATCTCCAATTCATTATTTATTGACCGACTTTAAAATCAGTAATATTTTGGTAAACTATTTTTCTGTTCAACATGGTACAATACAGCTAACCTTATGAAAGGAACAGAAGTTCTTATGGCCGCAAACAGAATTTTGATTGTTGAAGATGATCCCGCCATTGCTGAAACGGTTGCTTTGAATCTGCGATATGTAGGGTATGAATATACACTTTTTGATGATGGTCAAAAAGCAGCTGATTACTTAAGCAACGACCATTCTTTTGACTTGGCGCTCCTGGATATTATGCTCCCCGGAATTGATGGATTTGAACTATTTTCCCATATGGAGAAGTATAATATCCCGGTCATTTACATGACTGCCAAGACAGACAGCGCATCAGAGGTCAAAGGTCTGCGTGACGGAGCAGAGGATTATATTGTCAAACCATTCGAAGTTGTGACTCTTCTGGTTCGCATAGAGAAGGTTCTGGCACGAACGGGCCGTCTGAATCAAGTATATAGGTATCAGGACATTACATTGGATACAGAAAATCGCACCATAACAAAAGCAGGTGTAGAAGTGGATTTGACTCCATTGGAATTTGACGTGTTTAGTATTCTGATCAAAAATAAAAACCGTACGGTGTCCCGTGACCGTATTCTGAATGAAATCTGGGGTGAAGATTACTTTGGGGATTTGCGGACGGTAGATGTCCGGGTTGCAAATATCCGCAAGAAATTAGGATTTACGGATGAAATCCGCACCATCTCCAAAACAGGTTATCGATTGGAGGAACGCAGAAAATGAAACTATGGCAAAAGATCACCGTCATTTGCAGTGCCATATTGGTCATCACAGTTTCCGTCTGCTGCTATACTCTGATCAACCAAACGAAAGACACAATCCTATCTATTACTTATGAGCAAGTAGCAGATAAGCAGAGAAGCTTACAGTCTTCTTTCGTGGAGATGTCTGATTACTATACCACCCAAGGAGATACACCGGCAGCAAAGCGTGCATTGCTTCACTACTGCTTCCGTCAGTTTGCAGACAGCACTTCTGTTCTGGTCATTGATGGAGGAACTATATACTCAGATGTAAACATTCATCCGGAACAGCTGCTTCCTATCGAAAATGACTATTATTCTCCCGAATCTAATGGACAGCAGCAACAATTTACAGGCAGAATCGACGGAAGAGCATATCTGATCATAGGCAACTATTGCCGTCTCTCAGCCCTGCCCGGCTCTTCTTGCCTGATTTATGTAGTGGAAGATATTACAGATGTGCATGAGAATATAAACCGCATGATTTGGCAGTTTATAATGATTGGAACCATATGTACAGTTTCCGGACTGGCACTCATTATCATTTTGGTTCGTCAGTCTATGCAGCATCTTGTAAAGCTTCAAAATGTTGCTGTCAGTATCGCTGAGGGTAACTACCATGAACGCTCAGAGATCACATCTTCCGATGAAGTCGGTATTCTTGCATCTACATTTAACCAGATGGCAGAATCGGTAGAAAATCATGTTACACAGCTTCAAGAGACAGCAAGGCGCCAGCAGTTATTCATCGGTGGTGTCACCCATGAATTTAAGACCCCTCTGACAGCGATCCTTTTGAATGCGGATACCCTGCAAAATACATACATGAGTGAAGAAGAACAAGCAGATGCACTTGCTTACATTGAAACACAGGGAAAATGGCTTGAAAGACTGGTTCAAAAAATGTTGAAACTGCTGACAACGAACCAGGATATTGTCCTGAAACAGATATCCGTTCAGGAGCTTCTTGACCGTGTAAAAGACAGTGTCTCAGAAGCTCTTCTTTCCCGTGGCATTTCTCTGGAAATCCAATGCGATATTCCATTCTTGAAAGCAGATTTTGATTTGCTGCAATCAGCTTTGGTAAACCTCGTAGAAAATGCAGGAAAGGCATCCGCTCCCGGACAAGTTGTTTCCCTTCGTGCATACGATCATATTTTGGAAGTCAGTGACCATGGCATCGGTATTCCAAAAGAATCGCTGAATCGAATCACGGATGCTTTTTATATGGTAGACAAATCCAGAAGCAAAAAGATGGGCGGTGTGGGACTTGGACTGGCACTGGTAAAAGAAATTGTCAAGGCCCATGGAGCAACTATGGAGATAGACAGCGAATTGGGTGCAGGAACAACGGTCAGAATCTATTTTCCCCGGTAATAAAACGGTAATCTCACGGTAACGACTTTTCATATGGATGCCAGTATCATAAAAGCATCCCAAATGAAATGAGGTACATACAATGAAACGTAAAATTTCTTTCCTGATGGCGGCTGTTATGGCTGTCAGTATGTTCACCGGCTGCCAGAAATCTCCCGATCCGAATACGGCACTGGAATTGCCTTTGGATAGCGCGGTAGAAGCTGTACAAACCGCAAGCACCGGTTCCTCCTTCGAAGATCAGTTGAATCTCCCCAATCGCTTTACCGGTGAGTGGACCGGTCTGGACGGCTGCTTCCATGTGACAGCAGATGCAGACATTGCTCTGCCGGATTTGGATGCAATCCCCACTGCAACTGTAACAAGGAAGCCGTTCTCTCAGGAGGACGCAAACAAGCTTCTGGATTACTTTATCCAGGACAACACACTATACAGAAGTCTCGGCATGAATAAGCAGGAAGCCCAAGAACGGCTGGAAAAATACTATGCTGTCCAGCGGGGCGAGATCCCTATCACCGATGTCACAACAGACCACACCATTGATGAGCTCCCGGATCTGATTGCACGCTGGGAAGCATACGTAAAAACTGCGCCAGAAAACAGCGAAGTAGTGGTATCCAGAGAGTTCCAGAGCCATGATTTCTGTGATGAATGGATTTATGGCTATGCTTACGTTGGTGATAAAACTGTCCATGTTAGAATTGAAAATGATGCAGACCTTTCTGATGCTGCCTATTTCTATGTTGCAGGTTATGGAGATCCTAGTTCCAGCAACATTGATGCCTATTACATTGATGAAATGACAGAGGACGAACGTTCTGGCATTACTGTCCAGATGGATGAAAACGAAGCCAAGCAAATTGGTGATTCCCTCATGAAAGATCTTGGTATCGAAAATGTCGTCTGTGATGTAAGCAGACCTGTTGTCTATTTCAATGCCGAAAACGAAACCGGCTATGCACTGGAATACGTCCGTCAAGTAAATGGATTCCCGATTTCCCGCTGCGATATATATGACTTCACTGCAGATGGCAGAACGCTGATTTATAATGGTGGTGAAGGAGCTTCCTACCCTGCAAACGATCCCGCTCGTAACGGTCTTTGGGCCTATGAAAAGATCACTGTATATGTAGCTGAAGAAGGCGTGGTATACTTCAGATGGAGAAATCCTTATTCTGTCCCTGTCATCCAGACAGAAAATACTCAGCTCATGAGCTTTCAGGATATTTCCGATATTTTCGCAAAAATGATTTTCGTAAAGAATCATTTCTGGCTGGAAGCCAATGAGGAGAACGGCTTTGTCCTTAACCACAATGTGAACGTTGATCGTGTGGAATTGAATCTGATGCGGATTCGGGATAAGAATAATTATTCGGAGGGTACTCTGGTTCCAGTGTGGGACTTCTGGGCAAAAACCTCTGTATTTCCCGAAGATGAATCCAATAGCAACTATGTGGATGCCAGTACCTATTACGAAGTTGTGCTGACAATCAACGCAATCGATGGTACTGTAATTGAACGGGAACTTGGATTCTAATTAAGAAACCGTTATGAAAAAAGAAAATGAAGAAGCCCGTTGGATTCGCTGCCCGGTCTGTGGCGGCAAAACCCGGCTGAAGGTGTACTACAATACAGCTCTTTTTAATTACCCTTTATTCTGTCCCAAGTGCAAAACAGAAAAAATTATCGATGTCATGCAATTTAAAATGGCCGTGAGCGATTGAGCCAGCCGCAAAAAGCGCAGAGCCTGCTCTCCAAGGAAAATGGAGACACAGGCTCTTTTTTTGTTGCCAAATTGCCATTTTCCGGATTACTTACATAAGGGAAAGAAACGCTCACACCGGAAATGAGGTAACGATATGAATGACGCTTATGAAAAGCGTGTACAAAATCAGTTTGGTGGTTTCTGTACCAAGGTTCTGAAAAATGAAGCCAGACATATTCAGCGAGAATACGCCCGTCAGCGGGAACGGGAAATGTCCATAGATGACCTGACTTCTCAGGAACTGGAACAGATTTCACATGAGGATCAGTATTTCAATATCGAGCACATCTTTGAAGTCGATGGGCTTCCTGTCGTAGTGGTCGGCAACACTCTTGCAAAAGCGATTTCCCAACTTTCACCTATCAATCAGGAAGTGATTCTGAAGTCCTATTTTCTTTGCATGACTGACCGGGAGATCAGTGAGCAGATGGGTGTGTGTCGGCAGTCCATTACGAAACGCAGAAATGGTGCATTGAAATTGCTGCGTAAGCTTCTGGCGGAGGAATACGAATGAACCGGTTGATTCCGATGTCCATGATTTACCAAGCCATGAACGGGGATGAAGTTGCAATTTCGGCTGTGATTTCCCACTATCGCGGGTACATTCGTTTTCTTTCCCGACGGCCCTGCAGGGATGACCTGGGCTTTGAGCACCTGTATGTGGACGAAGATATGCAGCGCAGATTGGAAAGCAAACTAACCTACGCTGTTATCACAAAATTCAAGATTCTAAAGGAGGATTGATTCCCAACAAATTTGTGTAAGGATGTCAGAGGTTATCCCCTTCTGCATGAAAATTGCGAATTTCAAGCAATGGTCATTGGACGAGCGAAGCAAAAATACAATGTCCTAGGAAGGGGGCCTTTCATGGCTAAAAACAACGTGAAACTGACATACACATTCGTCAATCCCAACACGCCGAAAGCGTTTGAAAATACACTGAAGAAGATTCTCATTGACAAGCTTCTTTCGAATCCGCCCAAACCTACACCCGTGAAAACTTGACCAATCTGTATCCAAACAAAAATAACGCGCTGACATATTCAAAACAGCGCGGTAAAATCATATTGGATATGGGTTGCATGACAGAAAGGAGCAGTTAAGCATTTGAGAATTGCAGCCTATTGCCGTGTTTCCACGGACAAGGATGAACAAATAGACAGCCTGATCCATCAGAAGGAATTTTTCGTCGAGTACGCCAAGCGGAATGGTCACAAGTTGTTCCGGCTTTATGCTGACGAAGGCATCAGCGGTACCAGCCTCAAAAAGCGGGAAGAATTCAAGCGGCTCCTGCTGGATGCGGAGCTGGGATTGTTTGACATGGTGGTAGTCAAGGATATCAGCCGCTTTGCCCGCAATACGGTGGATGCCCTGCAAAGCATCCGCAAGCTGAAATCCATGGGGATCAACACTCTGTTTTTAACCGCCAACATGGATTCCATGGGAGACAGCGAATTTATCCTCACCCTGTTTTCCGCCATGGCCCAGGAGGAAAGCAACAATCTGAGTAAGCGTGTGAAATGGGGCAAAAAGATCAATGCGGAAAAAGGCCGTGTCCCCCAGCGGCTTTTCGGCTATGACCGGATCGACAAGTTCACTCTGGAAATCAATCCTGAAGAAGCCAGGATCGTCCGCAAAATTTTCTCTCTTTACAATGAGCAAGGTCTTGGATGTCGCACCATCAGCATGAACCTGAACCGGGAAGGCGATAAAACCAAGTACGGCAACGACTGGAACGCCCGTGGGGTTCGACGAGTTCTGGTGAATCCCATCTACTGTGGTGTTCTGGTGAATCACAAATACGAAATCGAAGATTTTCTCACGGGCAAACAAGTGAATATTCCCAAGGAGGAACACTTCTACCATGAGCGCCCCTCCTGGGCCATCGTGCCACCGGAGGTATTCCAAAAAGCCCAGGAGATCATGGAATCCCGGCGGATCAAGTACGATTCCGGCGAGCCTTTCCGGGAAGCCCGGTATAGCAGCAAGCACATTTTCTCCACGCTGATCAAATGCGAACACTGTGGTCGCTCCTTCACTCGGAAAAGCTATACTTACGTCAATACCCGCAACTATTGGCGGTGTGTCACCAACGACCAGTATACTGCTGAGAAATGCGACAACCGGGTATGCCTGGAAGAACCGGAACTACTGGAACAGCTTCGGGAATACTTCTCTTCTCTGATTGCGGACAAGGATGCTTTCATCGCAAGTATTCTCGCCAGCCTGGACAAGCAGATGCCTGCCTCCCAGAATCCGGAACTTATCAAGAAGGATATTGAAGCCAAACGAAAAAAACTGCTGTCCAAGAAGGATCGGTATCAGGAGATGTACGCCAACGACATCATGACCATTGACGAACTAAAGGACAAGGTCACCGCTATCACGGAGGAGTTGAAGGAGTTGGACATGGATTTGGAGCAGCTTGCCCTGTCCAAGAAAATCGTCAGCAATGCGGAAGATATCATTCGCCGCTATACTGAGGAAATCCACCGCTTTCTGGAACTGGAAACCGTCACCAACGTGGATATGCGCCGTATCCTTAACCACATTTCCGTGAACAGAGATGGTCACGTCCGGGTGGTTTTGAAGAAATTTGAGGACATAATTTAACGCGACTTTTTAACCGCTAAAACATTATATTTTACCACTAAAATCTACATTTTTAACACTAATATTGCCTATCGAATTGGTGTTCACAGTAGAGGTCCTGGACCCCATGGTGCTGGCTTCAAAGGTCAGGGAATCAGGGGCGTGCGGCTGCGAGGCGGTGAATGTGCAGGTGCCGGATGCCATTAAGGCGCTGTTTGATGAGGCGCTGGTGATCTCCGGCGGGCAGCGGCAGCTGTATGTGACTTTGGGGCAGTTTTCCATTGTACGGCTGGAGCGGGAGGCGCAGCTGGTGGTGCCGGTGCTGGATTATGCCATTCCCTGCAAGGAATGCTGCGATGCACCCGGCGGCGGAGAAGACCCCTGCGAGCTGTTTTCCAGAATTCCGTTCCCGGCCCAGGAGTTTTCCCCCGGAAACTGCGATGATGACAACGAGTGCGATAAGCCCTATCAGACCTGCTGAACGAGCCGCCGGGTATATTCCCGGCGGTTTTTCTGCCGGGAAAAGCAGACCGAACAGCTTGCGAATCAGAGACCTGCGTGATATACTGCTTGTATGAAATGACAGACAGGAGAAAGCGCATGAAACGATTGGCAATTGCATTTATGATCATTGCTGCCGGCATTCTGGCGGTGCTGATCGCTTCCTACGGTTTCTTTCGGATGGGATTCTATGTTCCGCCGCGAAAGAAACGGGACCCGGAAGCGATTGAATTGCCGGAGGGGGAGATCTATGAGGTCTTCTGGGAGGATATGAAGACCTGGGTAAGACAGACCCGGGCAGCTCCCCATGAGGATGTTTCCATCGTTTCCTTTGACGGGCTGAAACTGACGGGCAAGTATTATGAGTTTGCACCCGGAGCGCCCATTGAGATCATGTTCCATGGCTACCGTGGCAGTGCAGAGCGGGATATGTCCGGCGGTATGCAGCGCTGCTTCAATCTGGGCAGAAGTGCATTGATCGTTGATCAGAGGTGCAGCGGCGGCAGTGAGGGCAATGTGATCACCTTCGGCATCAATGAGCACAGGGACTGTCTGGGCTGGGTGGACTTTGTGCGGGAGCGTTTCGGGCCGGATATAAAGATCATTCTGACCGGTATGTCTATGGGAGCCGCCACTGTCCTGATGGCAGGCGGCGAAGAGCTGCCGGAAAATGTCATCGGTATCCTTGCAGACTGCGGCTATAATTCTGCAAAGGATATTATTGTATCGGTGATCCGAAAAATGGGACTGCCGCCTGCACTGTGCTATCCGCTGGCAAAGCTGGGTGCGAAAATTTACGGTCATTTTGACCTGGAGGAAAACAGCCCGGAGGAGGCAGTGAAACGGTGCAAAGTACCGGTGATCTTTTTCCACGGAGATACGGATGATTATGTTCCCTGTGAAATGAGCCGGATCAATTATGAAGCCTGCGCATCCAGAAAAAAGCTGGTGCTGATCCCCGGAGCGGGACATGGTCTGTGCTATCCTGTGGGTATGGAGACTTATATGAAGGAAGTGCGGGCGTTTTTTGGCCCGGAGGCATCCTATCGGTCTGAAATTTAATTAACAGCCGCCGGGATTTTGGTGGTGTTCGTAAACAGTTAAGGCCAAGCTGAAAGATGCAGCTTGGCCTTTATCGTTGGTTGCATTACATAGCAGGATACTATGTATAGAAGTGCACCATTACTGTTAGTCAAATTGGAATTGTTCTGACTTTAAATTATGTGTTTGGCAACCCTTTGGCTGCATCATAGGTAATCTCTCCGCTCTGATATTTCCATGTGGTTGTTGAAAGCAAATTATCACTTGCGTCATAGTCTTCTTCCACTAGCACCAAATCGTAAAGGTCATAGGAATTCCACTGATAGCCAAGCAATGCCCCATTGACATCGTATTGCATGACCTTCTCTTTGTACCTCTTCAGGTCAAATTCACACACATCATAACTGATTACGTTTTCGGAACGATCATAGCGCGTAATCCTTGTACGTCTGCCGTTTTCGTCATACTCTGTCACAATACGCTGTATGCGTTTATTATTCTCATACACAATGACTTCGGTAAGTTGTCCTTGTGCATTGAAGCTGTATTCTTCGTACCCCTGTTCTATGCCATCAACGGAGATCACCTTTGCAATGATACGGTCGTTTTTATCATAAGTAAGGCCAAAAGTGGTTGTAGAATCACCAACGACTGAAATAATATTGTCTTTATCATCTCTTACATATTCTTCGCTGCATACCTGCTGCCCGTTCTCAAATACAGTACAACCAATGTAGTCTTTCAAAAAATGGTTGGCTGCTTCGGGATAGGAATATATTAATTTGCAAGTATCTCCGTTTGCATATTCGATATTGATTTCCTGAAGATGGTGATAGGTTTTTGTAACAAGCTGAACATCTGATTCGTCAATAATTTCTGATATTTCTTCTTGCAGTTCCTGATCATAGAACAGGCTGCAGCCAGCCAGATCCAGCACACAGACCAATACTAAAAACAATGCTATAAACTTTTTCATATCTCCGCACTCCCTTCGCAAAAATCAAGTTTTGTAAACTGTCTACTTTTATATTTTATCATGCAAAAGTAAATTATACAAGAACAGGCACAACATTGAACTGTTGCGCCTGTTAACTGTTTTATAACCCTTTCCCAGCGGTTTTCTTTTGGAATGCCATTGACAAACAGATATCAATTTGATATCATTTAGATAGAAGATAATAATACCAAAGGAGGAATTTCTATGACAGAGAAAGTGCTGAACAGGAACCGAAACGGTATGGCTATGCTGCTGATTTTGATGGGGACTGTGATCGGAGGGATCATCGGCGGCATTTATCTGATAACCGGCTCCGCCTATTTTGGGTGGCTGGCAATTCCCGGTGTGCTGCTGTTGCTGACTGCTGTGGCGGCGGTGATCGCATTGTCCGGGCTGAAGGTGCTGAAGCCTCAGGAAGCTCTGGTGCTGACGCTGTTCGGCAAGTATGTGGGAACGTTGAAGGGTGAGGGATTCTACTGGGTCAATCCCTTCTGTTCTCCTGTAAATCCGGCAGCGGGAACGGTGCTGAATCAGAGCGGCGATGTGAAATCCACCCGGCCCTTTGAGCTGGATGGAAAGAAAATGTCCCTGAAGATCATGACGCTGAATAACAACAAGCAGAAGATCAACGATTATCTGGGCAACCCTGTGGAGATCGGCATTGCCGTTATGTGGCGGGTGGTGGATACTGCCAAGGCTGCCTTCCATGTGGACAATTACAAGGCATTCCTGTCACTGCAGTGCGACAGTGCTCTGCGCAATATCGTTCGGCTGTATCCTTACGATTCTGCGCCCGATGTGGATACCACCGGCGACGGAATTGCCGACGACGGCAGCCTGCGGGGTTCCAGCGAAGTGGTGGCAAATCGTATCAAACAGGAGATCCAGTCCCGGGTGGAGGAAGCCGGTCTGGAGATCGTGGATGCCCGGATCACGTACCTGGCCTATGCGCCGGAGATCGCCGCGGCTATGCTGCAGCGGCAGCAGGCAACGGCACTGATCGATGCCAGAAAGGTCATTGTGGACGGCGCGGTGGATATGGTGGAAATGGCATTGGCACGGCTCAACGAAAATGGCGTGGTTGAGCTGGACGAGGAGCGGAAGGCCGCCATGGTCTCCAATCTTCTGGTGGTGCTGTGCGGCAACAAGGATGCCCAGCCCATCGTCAATTCCGGGTCTCTGTACTAAATGGCAGCGGCACAGAAAAAAGAAGGGCCCCTGCGGCTGGCTCCCGAGAATCAGAAAAAGCAGATACCCCTGCGGCTTTCCGCCAAGCTGTACAACGCCATTGCAGCCTGGGCAGAGGATGATTTTCGAAGCGTGAACGGTCAGATCGAATATTTGCTGACGGAGTGCGTGAAGCAGCGAAGAAAAAATGGGGGCTATGTTTCCACAGAGCTGGATAAGCCCTTCGAACTGGACTTTCTCAAGGACGAATGAGGAAACCTATGGCAGGGCGGCTTGCCCTGCAGAGACTGAGAAAAAGGAGAATGGATATGGACAATGCTGTTGTTTGGCTTCTTTTGATCGCGGGATTCCTGGTCTGCTGGCTCCGGGTCTTTCCCTTTACGGAGAAAAAGACAAGAGAGCCGGAGCGTACAGCGGATGCTGTGGTGACTGCCAGAACGATAAAGTCCGGCGCAAACCGCTCCGGACGCTCTGTGATGGGCTACAACTATCTGGTCAGCTTTCGTCTGACAGATGGAAAAGAACTGGAATTGTATGCCCATGATGTGGAATACGGTGCCCTCCGGGAGGGAATGGAAGGCAGGCTTACCTGGAAGGGACGGTATTTTGTTTCCTTTGATCAGGAGGAACGGGCATGATTCCAGGAAACGGCATCAAATTACTGCTGCTGATCTGCGGCGTGGTCATCGTTCTGGCATTTCTGGAGATAAGAGAAAAAATCCGCGGAAAGAATCGTCCTGTACAGACTGCACGGGCTATGGTATACTGTAAGCATCCGGACCCGGTGTATGTTCCCGGAGCCCAGAGCATCCGCAGAGCAGCCAGCGGATACGTCTATTATGTGACCTTTCATACGGATACCGGAGAAATTGTAAAGCTCTATTTAAATTACGATCGATTCTTCCTGTTGGAAGAGAATTCTTATGGAATGCTCAAATGGGAAGGGGAACGGTTCTAGGATTTTGTTCCGGAGGAGGTATGAGGATGGAGATCTATCTGATTATCGGTATGTGCTTCCTTGGCTTTGTATTTCTGGCTTGGCAGACTGCCGGTGGGAAGGTGCTTACCGGTTCTGCCACGGTGGTTTCCCGCCGGGTGGAAGCAGCGAAGGCAGCGGGCAGCGGCTGGGGAAACAACAGCGGCTGGAATTATCTGGTGACCTTCCGGCTGGCTGGCGGAGAAGAAATTGAACTGTACGTATTTAAGGAGCAGTACCAGGAATTGACGGAGGGACTCTCCGGTCAGCTGACCTGGCACAAGGAGACCCTAAGCGGATTTGCTACAGATATGGAGGTAACAGTATGAGTGGAATTTGTCCCTGTACGGTAGGAAACAGCGTGTCCAAAGCTTTGTTTGGACTGCGGGATGTGAAGAAGCTGAACTGTGATGCACCGGAGCAGACGGCCCAGGGAACGGTGCTGTCCCGAAAGGTTCAGCACAGCAATACCATGTATCATGAAAGCCCCTGGCAGTACCTTGTGTCCTTCCGGTTGGAAAGCGGGGAGGAAATGCAGCTGCAGGCAGCGGAAGAACAGTATGGCAAACTGAAGGAAGGCAGTCAATGGAAGCTGACCTGGCAGGAGGAGAAACTGGTCTCTTTTGAGAAGCTTTAAGCAACAGTACATCTCCGGCCATGAGCTGAAAAAGGAGGTATTTCTATGGGATGGAATCCATATACAGACCAAAAGAACAGAGCGTATTCCAGCATCCTTACTTCGCTCTTTCCGGAACAGACGAAAACACTTCCGCGCATTATCGTCTGGAGCATCATCTTTTTGCTGGATCTGATCCTTGTACTTGGCGGTGCCATGTATCTGGGATGGCTGGAATTTGACAACTATCGCATCCAGAGACTGGCATCTGCCGGATTGATCGCTTTGGCAGTTGGCCTGTTCTGGCTGCAGGGCGTTATCTGGGGCTCAATTGTAAGGTTCTTTCAGAAGCGAAAGGAACTGGATTAGAAAAACAGCTGAAAGCGCAGGGGGGCATTGTCTCCTGCGCTTTTTGTAAATTGGAAATTGGTGATTTTATCACGGAAAGAAATAAGCCTTCCGGTTATAATGATGACAACAAAACAAAAACACGACATGATTATATAAGGAGGCGTTCCCATGAATTACAGCGCATTGATTCAGAACAGAAAGTCTGTCCGTGCTTTTTCGGACAAGAAGGTTCCTGCCGAGCTTCTGGCGGAAATCGAAGTTTATTACAACCGTTATGCCAAACGCCTGATCCCGGAGATCAAGACCGAACTGCTGATCCTGGATGACAGCACCAAAGAGGGACTGGAAGGTGCCGCAGGCTACAACAGCTTCCTGGTGGGCTCCCATCAGTATCTGGTGCTGCTGTCTGACAAGCATGAACTGGCCCATGTGAATGCCGGTTTCCTGATGGAGGATCTGGTGCTGAAGCTGACGGAGCTGAACCTGGACAGCTGCTGGCTGACCTTCACGGACAGCGATGATGTGAAGGATGCCGTGGGTATTGCAGCAGATCGGGATGTGGCAGCCATCGTGGCCTTCGGTTACGGTGTGAAAACCACCAAGCGGCTGCGCCTGAACATCCGCAGCATGTCCGATATCGACATCAGCGCAAAGCGGCACTATGTGGAGCCCAAGCGCAGCATCTATGACATGGTGTTCCTGAATACCTGGGGAAATACCTATAAGCTGGATGATTACATCGGTTTCTTTGACGACATGCTCTGGGAGGCTTTCTATGCAGCGACGCTGTCTCCCAGCTATCTGAACCGTCAGGCTTACGGCTTTGTGATCCACGATGGCTTTGTATCCCTGGTTCGCAGACCTGATGCCTTCACCACCAAGCTGGATGGAGACCTGAGCCTGGGCATCGTGCTGCTGCACTTCACCGGAACGGCATCTGACTGGGCAGGGGCACTGCAGTGGAAGCTGGGCCGGGATGCCGAAAAGCTGGAACTGCCGGAAAACCACGAGGTCATCGCATCCTGCGTTCTGTAACTTGCCGAAAATATAACAGCCCGGTTCCGTGATGAAGTGCGGAACCGGGTTTCGTTCTTTTCTTAAGATTTTTATAAGATGAAAGAGGGACTGTTGTCAGGGTGTGTATCGATATGGTATAGTTAGGAAAAGAAAGGGGGCTTTTTCATGAAGCGAATGTGTCTGCTTTTGCTTGCGGTGCTGATGCTGTCCGGCTGCGGAAAAAAAGACGATGCGCAGTGGTATGTTTCGGAGCGCTATATTGAATTTGAGACCGGAGACACCAACCATATTACCTATACTTAAGATGATCAGTGGCGGGAATTGGGAAGTCGGACTCTGCTCAATGGAGAATATGCTTCCTCTGTGGCCTATACCTACAGTGAAGACGGCACCATTATGACCACGACCACAGATTCTGCCATCTACGATCCGGAGGTTACGGAAGTACACCGCACCTTTGATGAGAAGGGTAATATCATTCAGACCATTACCTATTATAATGGAACGCTGCATTCTACGGCAGAAATGACCTACGATGAACAGGGCAGGGAGATCCAGCGCCTTGGAACGGATACCCAAAGCGGCATTACCATGAAAGTGAGCCATACCTATGATGACAAGGGCAATGTATTAACATATCGTATTGACAACGGCTTCTATGAAAGCCAGCGGGAATACACCTACGATTCCAAAGGTCGGCTGGCGAGCGAAACAATGTTTCAGGGCGATCAGATGACCGGTTCCATCACCTACACCTATACGGGCAATGTCTGTAAGGGAAGCTGGTGTGACGGTCAGGGAAAATCCCTCCGGCAGGTGGTCAATACCTATGATGACTACGGGAATCTGCTGATAGAGGAGTCCTATGATCTGGCAGGGAATCTGCAGTCCCGGTATCACCATGTTTATGTAAGCAGCGACGGCAGGACTTCCGGCAGTATTCCGGAAGGTGAAACGACAAAATAAAAAGTAGGGCGGCTTGCCTTCAAGCCGCCGATATGCATGTAGTATGACGGCGGGCTGAGGGCAGCCCGCCCTACAACAGATGGACATCATTACCGATGATAATATACCCGGCGCCGTTCTTCTGCACCGGGTGCCTCCGGGCTGTCGGTGCAGAACAGACCGTACAGGTCGCCGCAGCGCTGTTCCAGAATCCAATAGGGGTCGTCCCTGGTTTCTCCTGCATTGCAGAAGGAACCTTCTTTTTTTGCCCCGCGCAGAATCTCCCGGCCCCGGTCGTTGAAGGCAAGCACCCGGGTATAGGGAACTTCTGCTTCCAGCAGTTCCTTGGTGATGCCTAAAAATGCGCACATGACCATGCGGTCGATACGGCTGCGGGTGTAGCGTTTGGATTTGGTGGCGGCGATGATGCTTTCCAGGGAGGATTCCTCCCGGCAGGCGTGCATGAACTTCCGCCACAGCCCCTCACTTCCGAAGGGCAGCGCTTCGAATTCCGGTTCCGTCATGGTGCGCAGCTTGGCAAGAATCGCCCGCTCTCCGGCTGCAGTGCTGTGCAGCGGCGCACTGTCGAAAATCGGACGCACGGCCTTTGGTACGCAGCTTTTCCAGTTGTGGGCAATCAGCATCAGATTACGTACGGCTGTGGCGGAGGGATTTTCCGCATCGGCAGCTTCTGCATGATAGCTGCCCTCACGATGGATGGGAAAAATCTCCATGGCGGAATTCTGCGCCACAATGGCCTTGCAGTATTCCACAGCTAGAATGTTGTTGGGAAGAGAAAGAAGACCGGCATCCCGGCCCATTCGGCTCAGAGCTGCCTGCCGGGCAGCAGGGAAGGATTTTCCGGTGTCCAGTTCAGCGCGGAGCAGGGGAGGAAAGGCATCGCTGAGCAGCGCGCGGGCCGTTTGCATCAGGGACGTGGCATCGGCATTTTCCGCGCCGAAGCAAAGCCGGTCGCACACCTGGGAAAGAATGCTTACACCGCCGGAAGCAAAGCCCTCCGCAGAGGAAAGGGAGGTGGTGACGGGAAGCTCCAGCACCAGGTCGGCACCGCTGAAAATGGCAGCCTTTGCCCGGAGACTTTTGTCGATGATGGCAGGTGCGCCCCGCTGGACAAAATTGCCGCTCATGGCGCAGACGATGGCCGTATCGCTGCCGAATTCCTCCTGGATACGGCGCAGCTGCTTCCGATGGCCCAGATGGAGGGGGTTGTATTCACAGATGATGCCTACGGTCATGGAAAAATCTCCTCCTTTTCACAAAATTTTTCTTCTAGGGGGTTGAGAATTTGGGAATTATGAAATATAATAGTGTCAAGTATGATTATGGTTATCATATCATAAAGTCCCCAAATAATAAAACAATATTTTTAGGAGGCAGATTCCAATGAACATTCTTGTTATCAATGCCGGCTCTTCTTCCCTGAAGTATCAGCTGATGAACCCCGAAACCGGTGACGTTTCCGCTAAGGGCCTGTGCGAGCGTATCGGCATCGACGGCCGTCTGACCCACAATGCCAACGGCAATAAGACCGTGAAGGAAATCGCTATGCCCACCCATGGCGAAGCCATCGCTGCCGTTATGGACGCTCTGGTTGACGCTGAGATCGGTGTTATCAAGTCCGTTGCTGAAATCGACGCTGTTGGCCACCGCGTTGTTCATGGCGGCAACAAGTTTGCTGATTCCTGCATCATTGACGAAGCTGTTATCAAGGGCATCGAAGAGTGCATCCCCCTGGGCCCCCTGCATAACCCCGCTAACCTGCTGGGCATTACCGCATGCCAGAAGCTGATGCCCACCACTCCCCAGGTGGCTGTTTTCGACACCGCTTTCCATATGACCATGCCTGCTGAGGCTTACCGCTATGCCATCCCCACTGAGTACTATGAGGCTGATGCCCTGCGCCGCTACGGCTTCCACGGCACTTCCCACAAGTACGTCACCAACCGTGCCATTGCGCTGACCGGTAAGAAGGATCTGAAGGTTATCAACTGCCATCTGGGCAACGGCTCCTCTCTGTCCGCTGTTAAGGACGGCAAGTGCCAGGATACCTCCATGGGTCTGACTCCTCTGGCCGGCGTGCCCATGGGCACCCGTTCCGGCGATCTGGATGCAGGTGTTGTCCAGTTCATCGCCAACAAGTACAACAAGACCGTTGATCAGGTTCTGAACGAGCTGAACAAGAAGTCCGGCGTTCTGGCTATCTCCGGCGTTTCTTCCGACTTCCGTGACATCGAAGAGCAGGCCAATGCCGGCAACGCTGACTGTGAGCTGGCTCTGGAGAAGTTCGCTTACGAAGTCCGTAAGTACATCGGCTCCTACGCTGCTGTTCTGGGCGGCCTGGACTGCCTGGTCTTCACCGCCGGTGTCGGTGAGAACTCCGCTACCATGCGTGCACGCATCTGCAAGAACCTGGAGTATCTGGGCATCAAGATCGATGCTGAGAAGAACAAGATCCGCGGCTGCGAGAACAAGATCTCCACTGACGACTCCGCTGTTCAGGTTTGGGTCATCCCCACCAACGAAGAGCTGATGATCGCTCAGGATACCGCTGCGCTGGTCAAGTAATTCTTTCCTCATGAAACGCGAAGGGCCGCCGCTAACTGCGGCGGCCCTTTTTCAATGGAAAATTGATAATTGAAAATGGAAAATTGAAGGTATGCTTTACAGTTTTTTCGGTCATTTCCGAAGAAAATACCACAATTTTCAATTTTCAACTTTCAATTTTCAATTCCAAACGACAAAAGGAGTAAAATTCTATGAGTTCTGTAACCGAACGCTTCCTGCGCTATGTTTCTTTTGATACCCAGTCCGATGAAGCTTCTCCCACCTGTCCCTCCACAGCCAAGCAGAAACTGCTGGGTGCGGCAATTGTGGAGGAAATGAAGGAAATGGGCATTGCCGACGCTTTCATGGACGAAGACGGTTATGTTTACGGCACAGTTCCCGGCGACCCCAGCCTGCCCACCATCGGCCTGATCTCCCATATGGATACCTCCCCCGATGCTTCCGGCGCAGACATCAAGGCAAGGGTCGTGGAATATACCGGCGGTGATGTATGCCTGAATGAAGAAAAGGATATCTTCCTGAAGGTTTCCGATTACCCCTCCCTGAAAAATCATGTGGGCAAGCACCTGATCGTCACTGACGGCACCACACTGCTGGGTGCGGATGACAAGGCCGGTATTGCGGAAATCATGACCGCAGCTGAGCACCTGCTGACGCTGAACGGCAGGCACGCCACATTGAAGATCGGCGTTACCCCTGATGAGGAGATCGGCCGGGGCGCAGATAAATTCGATGTGAAGGGCTTTGGCGCGGATTATGCCTATACCTCCGACGGCGGCCCCATCGGCGAGATTGAGTATGAGAACTTCAACGGTGCCGGTGCCCATGCGGTGTTCCATGGCCTGAACATCCATCCCGGCTCCGCCAAGGACAAGATGGTGAACTCCCAGTATATCGCCATGGAGTTTGTGAATCTGCTGCCTGTCCATCAGCGGCCTGAGTCCACCGAAGGCTATGAGGGCTTCATCCACCTGACCGACATGAAGGGCGAGGTGGAGCAGTCTGAGCTGTACTTCATCATCCGCGATCATGATATGGTGAAATTCGAGGAAAAGAAGACCGTGATGCGCGCTGCAGCCGATTTCATCAATGCCAAGTACGGCGAGGGCACTCTGGAGCTGACCATTAAGGACAGCTATTTCAATATGAAAAAGCACATCGAGCCTGTGATGTATGTGGTTGACCGTGCCAAGAAGGCCATGGAGGCTGTTGGCATGAAGGCGGTGGAAGTGCCCATCCGGGGCGGTACTGACGGCGCCCGCCTGAGCTACGAAGGCCTGCCCTGTCCAAACCTGTGCACCGGCGGCGAGAATTACCACGGACGGTTTGAGTTTATCCCTGTTGAGGATATGGAGCTGTGCGTGAAGATGCTGATCGAGATCATGACCAACGTGGAATAAAATACCAGTCAAAAACTGTAGGGGAGGCATTTATGCCTCCCTTTCTGTTTTGCGGTATGAGGAAAGGGAGGGATAAAACCCTCCCTTGTAGTAATATTTCAGAATTTGCTACGGTAATACAGCATAAACAGGAGACCGATGACGGACGAACAGAATACACAGGCCAGAATGGTCAGGCTGACGGTCATACTGAAATAACCGGATACCACGATGGCAACCAGCCCCAGGATCAGGAATACCTGGTAAGCAGCGGCCCGGGCGGAAGTCCAGATTTGGATAGTGCGCTCGTCATGTTCTTTGATGTACAGTTTTTTCAGATCTTTCTCACTGCGCAAAGCACGGGTGTTTTTGGCTAAGCCAAAGAGCATCAGTGCCAGAAGGCCGAAGGAGGCACCGCTGACGAGGCCCCTCCACATGGACTGCCAATGACTGTCACCGGCTGTGGGTTCGAAGAAGGGGAGGATACCCAGCTGACCCAGCCAGGAAAACAGGGAAAACAGGCCCAGAATTGTGCCGCAGATACCGAAAAGGATATTTTGAAGCTTTAAATTTTCTTTGTATTGTTCCATAATGATACCTCAATATTTTTTGCGGATAATATTCCAGCAGATCCAGTACAGGATGGTCATACCGCAGAGAAACCAGGCGAAAAGTTGAGCCAGTTCGTGTTTCCCCAGCAAAGAGAGGATAATGGCCAGATCTCCTGCGACAAACAGGGAAAAGGAGAAAGCCCAGCTTTTTGCACGTTCGTTCATCATACGGTTCCGTTCGTCATTTTCTGCCAGTTCCATCTGGCGAATGGTTTTGTCGTCTTTTGTGTTTTTGCGGTACTGAACGGTGCGGATCGCTCCCATAATTACGAAAGCAATGCCAAGGGACAGGGGATAGGTATTCTCCGGGCGGCGTATGCACCAGAACAGAATCAGAAAAGCACCAAAAACGGCCCAGCCAAGGTTAATATACAGCCGCTGCTTTAATTTCTTTTTGAAATCCATAATTCAATCCTCCAGTTCAGAGAAATCAAACACTTCCTCAATGGTCAGTCCAAAGTACCGGGCGATTTTATAGGCCAGGGGCAGGGAAGCAGTATATTTGCCGACTTCAATGGAGGTGATGGTCTGCCGGGTGGTACCCACGGCTTCGGCCAGTTCCTCCTGGGAAAGCTTGCGCGCCTTGCGCAGCTCACGGATTTTCGTTTTCATGGTATGCTCCTGTTCTTTCTTTCTGCGCGTCCGCAGAAAGAAAATGCTAAGTTAACTTTGCGTAATTAGCATAGCATGCTTTGCATAAAATGTCAAGTGCGCTTTGCAAAAACAGGTAAAAAATTCCCGGGATGGTTTTCCATCCCGGGTTTGGCATTGTGCAGATTACTCAGCGAAGTCAGCTTCTTCGGCAACAGGCTCGTTTTCGGCAACCACGACTTCGGGGGCGGGCTCTTCTTCGGCAGCGGCTTCCTCAACGGGAATCTCCTCGGCTGCGACTTCCTCAGTGGCGGCTTCCTCAGCGGTGGGCTCTTCCACGAACTCTTCGACCACTTCAGTCTCTTCACAAGCGGGGCACTGGGGCATTGCGCTCCACAGCTGCTTGGCCCAGGCGACGATCTTTTCACCGTAGGTGGCAATAATGTAGACAGCACCGGCCACAGCAGCCAGAGCAGTCAGAATTTTAACGATGGAATTCAGGGCTTTCATAGATATGACCTCCGATCAATTTATAACCATATTTATTATAACCAAGGCTCAGGAAAAAAGCAATAAACATTTTCCTTATTTTTGGAACTGTTCTAAACATAGCCGTACATGCCCCGGACACTGACTTCTCCGGAATTGACGGCCTCCGTATGCCCATCCGGGAAGCGAACCACAAGAGCCCCCTCCGCATCCACATCGATGGCGCGGCCGTGGCGGATTTCCTCACCGCGCACCAGGGAAATGTCCTGCCCCACGGTGATGCAGTCGCGCCGGTATTGCGACAGAATCCCATCCTTTTGCGTCAGAAGGATGGAATCCATATGGTGCAGGGCTTCCATCATGGCGGCGGCTACGGTGCTGCGGTCAATTTCCTTGCCGGTGACCATGGCCAGGGAACCGGCGATGGCGCGGATATCCTCCGGAAAATCCGCTTCTTCATGGCAGCAGTTGAGGCCGATGCCGATGATGGCATAATCCACGCGGCCTCCGGTGTTCAGCCCCAGCTCCGTGAGGATGCCGCCCAGCTTCCGTTTTCCGGATACCAGGTCGTTGGTCCATTTAATGCCCGGGCGCAGGCCCGTAGCGTTTTCTACGGCGTCACACATGGCCACGGCAGTGGCACAGGTCAGATGCATCAGCTCCTGAGGGCTGCAGCTGGGGCGCAGCAGGATGCTGAAATAGATGCCCACACCCTCCGGAGAATGAAAGCTCCTGCCCATACGGCCATGACCGCCGGTCTGGTGGTCGGCAATGAGGACAGTTCCGTGAGGGGCGCCCCGGCGGGCCATGATTTTTAAGCGGTCATTGGTGGAATCCAGTTCGGTAAAATAGTGGAAATAGTCTTTCCAGGGGTAAGATAAGGAGAGTTTTGATAAAATTTGTTCTTTCATAGCAGCAATGATACAGAAAATCAGAGATTTCGGATGGCGGCAATATATTCCGGTGCAGTGCCGCAGCAGCCGCCCAGAATGGCGGCACCGTTTTCCCTGCACTGCTTCACAATGGCGGCGAATTCTTCCGGTGTCTGTAAATAGCGGGCGATGCCGTCGGGACCGATGGTGGGTACACCGGCATTGGGCTTGCAGATCAGAGGCCCTTTTACATACCGGCGCAGTTTGCTGACCAGATAGGGAGTCATCATATCCGCTGCCACGCAGTTGAAGCCTACCGCGGCAGCACCGGATTCCTCCAGTTCCCGCAGAATTTTGCAGGCATCGGCACCGGAGAACAGGGAACCGTCGCTCTGCATGGTAAAGGTATACAGGACGGCTCCGGCACCTTCCAGCTCAGCGGCGCAGAGAATGGCCTCCGCCTCCTGGCCGTACAGCAGGGTTTCTCCCACAAGAATGTCTGCACCGCCTTCCATCAGACCGTGGATCTGGCGGCGGTAGTTTTCCACCAGAAGATCAAAGGAGGCGGCATCCCAGCTGTCGCAGAAGGTTGCCAGGGTCGTCAGGTCACCGGCGATCAGGCAGCCGGGTGCGGCAGAGCGGCTGAGGGAAACCAGCGCTTCGTTGATCTTTTCTGTCTGATTTTCCAGACCTACAGTTTTCAGGGCAATGGGCTGGGCCTGGAAGGTGGGGGCGTAGATGATCTGGGAACCGGCTTCGGCGTAGGCTCGCTGCAGGGCTACCAGGGGTTCCGGATTTTCCAGAATCCAGGCTTCCGCACAGCAGCCTTTGGGCATGCCTGCGTTGCGCAGATTGGAGCCGGTGGCACCGTCCAGGATGTGAATGCCGTCTTTGATCTTCTGCTGGAATTGTTCTTTGGTGAGCATAAGCGATCCCTCCTTGCATTTGGGGACATTATAAACCAATTTGGAATTGAATGCAACAATCATTGACCTTTTGGGTAAAATCTGTTACGATAGGCAAAACCAAGAAAAGGAGCATACCCCATGAAGAAAACTGTATTACGAGAATATGCAAAACTCATCGTCCGCTGCGGCGTCAACGTCCAGAAGGGCCAGGAGGTCATCATCTATGCCGAGCTGGATCAGCCGGAGTTTGTGAAAATGGTGGTGGAAGAGGCCTATAAGGCCAAAGCAAAGAAGGTCACCGTGGAGTGGAGCTTCCAGCCTCTGGAGAAGATCCATGTCCGCTACCAGTCTGTCAAGACCCTGGGCACTGTGACCGAGTGGCAGAAGGCCAAGCAGGAGCATATGTGCGAGGTCATTCCCTGCCGCATCCACATCATTTCCGAGGACCCCGATGGCCTGAAGGGCATGAATATGGACAAGGTCACCAAGGCACGTCAGATGTCCTACCCCATTCTGAAGCCCTACCGTGACCGCCGGGAAAACAAGGAACAGTGGTGCATTGCTGCGGTTCCCGGTGAGGCCTGGGCAAAGAAGGTCTTCCCCGGTATGCGCACCAGCACGGCCATGGAAAAACTGTGGGAGGTTATTCTGGCAGCATCCCGTGTCACCGAGGACCCCATCAAAGCCTGGGAGGAGCACAATGCAGATCTTCAGAGCCGCTGTGACTATATGAACAGCCTGAAGATCCGTTCCCTGCACTATACTGCAGACAACGGCACCGATCTGACTGTGGGTATGATCCCCGAAGGCATGTGGCGCGGCGGCGGAGATACCAGCCTGCAGGGGATTTTCTTCAATCCCAACATCCCCACCGAGGAGTGCTTCATCTCTCCCATGAAGGGTCAGGCTGAGGGCATCGTCTATTCCACCAAGCCCCTTTCCTACCGGGGCCAGCTGATCGACAAGTTCTTTATGCGATTTGAAAACGGCAAGGTGGTGGAAACCGGTGCAGAGCAGGGCGCCGAGCTGCTGAAGACCATGGTTTCCATGGACGAAGGCGCGGCATACCTGGGTGAATGCGCCCTGGTGCCCCAGAGAAGCCCCATCTGCGAAAGCGGCATCCTGTATTACAGCACTCTGTTTGATGAGAATGCCGCCTGCCATCTGGCTGTGGGTATGGGCTTTGCCGATACCATTGATGATTTCCAGAACAGAAGTCTGGAAGAGTGCCGGGAGCTGGGTGTCAACGATTCCATGATCCATGAGGACTTTATGATCGGCTGCGACAGCATGAACATTGATGCCACCTGCGAGGATGGCAGTGTAGTGGCTATCTTCCGGAACGGCAACTGGGCATTCTGACAGAAAAATCTACGGTAGGGCGGGCTGCCCTGCAGGAATAAAGGGAGGGAAAATTCATGACAGAACGGGAAAAGATCCACAGCGGCGAAATCTACTGGCCCAATGACGATTCCATCATGACCGAGCAGCTGGGCTATCTGGATCTGATGGACGAGTACAACCGGACACCCCGGCGGCTGCAGAAAGAACGCAGTGAAATGCTGAAAAAGCTGTTCGCGGAGGTGGGAGAGAACTGTTATATCGAATCTCCCTACTTTGCCAACTGGGGCGGCCATCACGTGCATCTGGGCAGCAATATCTATGCCAATGCGGGGCTGAAGCTGGTGGATGATACTCATATCTATATTGGGGACTGCACCATGCTGGGCCCCAACGTGGTTCTGGCTACCGCCGGTCATCCCATTGACCCGGAACTGCGGGGCAGGGGATTGCAGTACAACCTGCCGGTGCGCATCGGCAGAAACTGCTGGCTGGGTGCCAGTGTCATCGTTATGCCCGGTGTGACCATTGGTGACAATACGGTCATCGGCGCGGGCAGCATCGTGACCAGGGACATTCCTTCCGGTGTGGTGGCGGTGGGCAATCCCTGCCGTGTGCTGCGCAAAGTAGGCCAGCACGACCGGGAATTCTACTGGCGGGATAAGACAATCGATCCGAAGCTGTTTGAAAAATAATTTGCACAGCATCACGAAGTTCAAAGAACCAAACGCAGGGCGGGGTCATGACCCCGCCGGGCAGTTGCATCCCCTGGGTGGTATTGTCGGTACTGCTCAGTTTCAGAACTGCCCGGCGGAGGCGTGCCTCCGCCCTACATGTTCTCTGTATTGAAATGTAAAATATACTTGACAATCATACTTTAAAATTGTAAAATATACTTGACAAAAGAAAGGGGTGTCGGGAATGTCTACAGAGAAAATGCTTTTTGGTTGTGCTGTCGCTTTGATGGCGATCGTACTGCTGTGCTTTGCTGTTATGTATATTGAGAAGAAGTTTCCGGGTGTGGATTATGATGAGCGGCAGAAACAGATTCGGGGGAATGGTTTCCGCCTCGGGTTTGCGGTGGGGATCGTTTGGCAGATGGTATTGCTTGTGTTGATCGATCTGGGAAAGGAACTTCCTTTGGATCTCCCGACACTTGTTTTCATTGGGGTGGTGGTGCAGATTCTGGTGCACCATGTTTATTGTCTGCTGAATCATGCAGCGCTCCCGTTGAGCCAGAATATGGGCCTGACCATTGGAGGATATCTGTTGACAGGCTTTATGCATCTGATCAGTTTCCGGAATAATATGGAACTCTATCAGAAAATAGGTGGGCAGTTGGGATATACAGAACCCTGGGCAGGTATTTGGATGAAGCTGCTTCTGGCTCTTAGTTTTTTTGTTCTGGCTGTCCTGCATTTGATTGCACTGCTGCGGGAGAAGAGGGAGTGAGACGTGGGGAAGAATTATGCGATGAAGCAGGCGAGAGCTGCGGCAGGACTTTCCCAGCAGGAATTGGCGGATAAGCTGGGTGTTTCCCGACAGACCATCAACGCCATTGAAAAGGGAGACTATAATCCGACGATCAAACTCTGTATCGGGATCTGCCGGGTTCTGGAACTGACGCTGAATGATCTGTTCTGGGATGAAGAAGAGATTTTTGAAAAAAAGTGAAAATAATGCTTGCATTTTGATGACGGGTGTGTTATGATATCCGGGCGATTAAAGATTGCTTAGGGCATCTATGCCCTTTAACTGATACGAAAGAGGTGAACGAAATGAAGGAAGGTATCCATCCCAAGTACGAACAGACCACCATCCGCTGCGCCTGCGGCAATGTCTTTACTACCGGTTCTACCAAGAAGGACATTCGTGTTGAGATCTGCTCCAAGTGCCACCCTTTCTATACCGGCAAGCAGAAGCTGGTTGACACCGGTGGACGTGTTGATCGCTTCAACAAGCGTTTTGGCCTGAAGTAAGAAACGAAAATTTCCGCATCACGGTTTCGTGGTGCGGATTTTTTTGTTTGTTTACAATTTTCGTCAGGAAATTTCTTGTCCCGACCGTACATAATGTGGTATACTGTAAAAAAGACGAATCCGGTAGGGCAGCTGTCCCTGCTGTGTCCCATTGGAGGAACTATGGAAGCAACATTTGAAGAACATGTGCAGGAACGGGCTGTGCTGGTTGGCCTGAACGCCGACTGCTTTAAGAAAGACCAGACCGCTACCGAGGAAACCATTGAGGAACTGGAAGCTCTGCTGGAAACCGCAGGCGGCTTCTGCACCGGCAAGGTGCTGCAGAACCGGCATACTCCGGATTCCCACAGCTTTATCGGCGAGGGCAAGGCTCTGGAAGTGAAAATGCTGGTGGAGGCCACCGCATCCACCATGGTGGTCTTTGACAACGAACTGTCTCCCGGAAATATCCGGGCTCTGGAGGAGATCATCGGCGTGACGGTTCTGGACAGAAGCGCGCTGATCCTGGATATCTTTGCCCAGCGGGCCAAGACCAAGGAAGGCCGGCTTCAGGTGGAGCTGGCTCAGTACAAATACCTGCTGCCCCGGCTTTCCGGCATGGGCAAAAGCCTTTCCCGCCAGGGCGGCGGCATCGGCACCCGGGGCCCCGGTGAGACCAAGCTGGAATCGGATCGCCGCCACATCCGGGAGCGGATCAACCGGCTGGAAGAGGAACTGGAGCAGGTCCGCAAGGTCCGTGCCGTCCAGCGGGAGCGCAGAAGAAAGAATTCCGTGCCGGTGGTGGCCATCGTGGGTTATACCAACGCAGGCAAGTCTACGCTCCTGAATCAGCTGACGGATGCGGGTATTCCTGCCAACAACCGGCTGTTTGATACCCTGGATACCACCTCCCGGCAGCTGACGGTGTCGGACAATCTGGATGTGATTCTCTCTGATACCGTTGGATTTATTGCAAAGCTGCCCCACCATCTGGTGAATGCCTTCCATGCAACGCTGGAGGAACTGGAATATGCGGATCTTTTGCTTCATGTGATCGATGCCTCCGATCCCAACCGGGAGGAGCATATTGAGGTGGTGGAAAAGCTGATCGGAAAGCTTTCCAAACCTGAAACCCCGGTGTTGCGGTGCTATAATAAGGCCGATCTGGTGTTCCCGGAGGATATCCCTCACGGTGACGGGATCGTGCCCATTTCCGCCAAGCGGGGCATGAATATGGACGGCCTGCTGAAAGCCATTGAAAAGGCTCTGGATCAGGCGAGGCACCATGCGATTTTCTGTCTGCCCTATTCCATGGGCGGCATGGTGGAGACGCTCCACAGCAATGCCCAGGTAAAAAACGTGGAGTATACCGCTGACGGTATCGAAGTGGAAGCCATCGTGGACGAGATCCTCTATGGCCGTCTGCGAAACTATATTGCGCTGGAGCTGTAAGGGAAAAACGGCGGCTTGCGGGCAAGCCGCACTGCTACACATTATTTCATATGGAGCTGTGATCCATGGATGAATATCTGGTGCCGACAGCGTTCGGCGAGGACGAATTTTATGAAAAGAAATCCCACTTCATCGGCCGTGTCTGGCCGGTGGAGACAGAGGAGGAAGCCCTGGCGAAAATCCAGGAGATGAAAAAGCAGCATTATGATGCCACTCACAACTGCTGGGCCTACATCATCAAAGATGGTGCCGTGCGGTTTTCTGACGACGGAGAACCCGGCGGTACGGCAGGCATGCCCATGCTGCAGGTGCTGCAGCGGGAGGGACTTTACAACATAGTCTGTGTGGTGACCCGGTATTTCGGCGGTATCCTGCTGGGCGCAGGCGGCCTTGTGCGGGCTTATACCAAGGGGGCCAAGATCGCTGTGGACGCAGCCGGAAAGTCCATGAAACGGGTCTGGACGGTGCTGTATGTGCCCTGCCCCTACACGTTTTATGAACGGGTGAAGCTGGAGGTGGCAGCCTTCGGCGGCATCATCCGGCAGACGGATTTCGGCGCGGAAGTGGAGCTGGAGCTGCTGTTCCCGGAAAAACAGGCACAGCCCTTCCTGGACAGGCTGACGGACATGACCTCCGGTACGGTGGAGGGTATGGAGACCGGGCAGGAATATAAAGCATTTCCGGTTGACAGTTGAAAATTGACAGTGGACAGTTTGGATTTTGATTATAAAAATAACTGTCAACTGTAAACTGTCAATTGTCAACTTCAGAAATCTTACAGATTTAGTGGGGGTATCATATGACCGTGCGGGAAGAACTGGAACGTCAGGAACACAGAAGATTGAACCCTCTGGCATCCTTTGCGGACAAGTCCAGGGGCCGTCCACGGTTTGAGGAAGACCGGGAGGGAGACGTGCGCACCTGCTATCAGCGGGATATCGACCGGATCGTACATAGCAAGTCCTTCCGCCGCCTGATGCACAAAACACAGGTATTTCTGCAGCCGGAAGGAGACCACTATCGTACCCGCATGACCCATACCCTGGAGGTGGCGCGGATTGCCAGCACCATTACCCGGGCGCTGGGTTTGAACGAAGATCTGGCGGAGGCCATTGCCATGGGTCATGACCTGGGACATACCCCCTTCGGCCATGCCGGCGAAGTTGCGCTGACCCAGTGTCTGGGAAAGCCCTTCCGCCACAATGAGCAGAGCCTGCGGGTGGTGGATGTGCTGGAAAAGGACGGAATGGGGCTGAATCTGACCCATGAGGTGCGCAACGGCATCCTCTGTCATACCGGTGATCCCTGGCCTGACACGCTTGAGGGCCAGATCGTCCGCCGAAGCGATCAGATCGCCTATGTGAACCATGATATCGATGATGCCATCCGGGCGGGTATTCTGACGGATGCGGATATTCCCAGGGCGATTACCAATATTCTGGGCCATTCCCACTCTGTCCGTATCAATACCCTGGTGACGGATGCGATCCAAACCTCCCGGGAGGCAGGCACGGTGATGCTCTCGCCTCAGGTGGAAAAGGCGCTGAAGGATCTGCGTTCGTTCATGTTTGAGCGGGTCTACCGCAATCCCATAGCCAAGGCTGAGGAGAGCAAGGCAAAGGCTCTGCTGTCCAAAATGTTCGAATATTACATGCGCCATCCGGAAGCCCTGCCGGAGGATTTTCATCCCCAGCTGAGCTTCGACGGCATGGAGCGCACAGTCTGCGATTATATTGCAGGCATGACGGACAATTATGCGGTGGACAAATATACCGAGATTTTCATCCCCACGGGCTGGCAAGTCCGGGGATAATGTGGTATCATTATGTTGTAAATTGGAGGATCTAAGTATTATGAAAAAGAGAGTATTTGTACAGTCACTGCTGATTTTACTGCCTGTTCTGGCGGTGGGGCTGGCAACAACTCAAAACAGTGTTACGGTCTTTGATACGGTCAGCGGACAGACCCGGTATTTTTCCTATTTTGACATTTTGCCTGTGAGCAATTTGCAGATGATCACTCCACTGACAGCCCTGTGCAGTGTTGCCAGCGGCATTCTGGCAGCAATTTATATGGCAAAGAAGAAACCCGCGCTTCTGAAGGCTTCCGGCTATGCGGCAATTGCTTCCGTCTGTCTGGCAGCCATTCCTACAGTGATGCGTGAGACCGTTATGGTGATCCCCAATGTGGGTCTGCCGATTTTTATGGTGATCCACTTCATCTGCTGCAGTATGCTGCCCAAACTGGAGGCTGCGGAACAGCCCCAGAAAACAAAACATAAGAGACTGCCGAACCGCTGAGAGGCAGGTTCCATTTTTTAGGAAAGGAGGGGGATCATGGCTTTCCCACCTGCATTTTTAGATGAATTAACTGCCCGCAATCCGATTGAAGACGTTGTGAGCCAGTATGTGACACTAAAACGGTCCGGCTCCAATCTGTTTGGCCTGTGCCCCTTCCACGGAGAGAAGACCGCGTCCTTCTCCGTTGCCCCGGATAAGGGTATTTACTACTGCTTCGGCTGCCACAAGGGTGGCAGTGTCATCAATTTCCAGATGGAGATTGAGGGCTTAAGCTATCCCGATGCTGTCCGCGCGCTGGCGAAGCGGGCAGGCATGGAAGTACCGGAGGATGAGCAGTATCAGTCCCGCTACCGTCAGCAGGAGCGGCTTTGGGCGCTGCATAAGGAGGCGGCCCGGTTCTTCCACAGCCAGCTGTATGCCCCTGTGGGCGCGGAAGCGCTGAATTACGCGCTGGGAAGAGGCATGAACAAATACATCCTGACCACCTTCGGTGTAGGCTATGCACCTGACAGCTGGGACGCCCTGGTAACGGCTCTGCGGAAAAAGGGCTATACCGAGGACGAGATCCGTCAGTCCGGTCTTGTTTCTGTTTCCCGGAAGAACGGAAACAGCTTTGATCGGTTCCGGGATCGGCTCATGTTCCCGATTATTGATGTCCGTGGCAATGTGATCGCCTTCGGCGGACGGATCATCAAAAAGGATTCGGAAGCCGCGAAGTATCTGAATTCTCCGGAAACACTGATTTTTAACAAGAGAAAAAACCTGTTCGGGCTGAATCTGGCAAAGAAAACGAAATATCCTTACTTTATTCTGGTGGAGGGAAACATTGATGTGGTGGCCCTGCACCAATATGGCTTCGACAATGCGGTGGCCTCACTGGGAACCAGCCTGACAGAGGAGCAGGCAGCTCTTCTGAGCAAGTATACGGATCAGGTGGTGCTGATCTATGATGGCGATAATGCCGGTCAGAATGCCACCAAGCGAGCCATCCCCATTCTGGAAAAGGCCGGTATCCAGGTGAAAGTCCTGCAGCTGCGGGATGCCAAGGACCCGGATGAATTTTTGAAGAAGTTCGGTGCCGACCGGTTCAGGCTCCTGCTGGAGGAATCCTCCAACCGGGTGGAATATCAGCTCAATGCCATCCTGAAAAAATATGACATCCGGGACGATGACCAGAAGGTGAAGTACCTGCAGGAGAGTGCAGAGCTGATCTGTACCCTGAGCAGTTCTGTTCAGCGGGAGGTCTATGCCGGACGCGTTGCGGAAGCGGCGAAGATCAGTGCCGATGCCATGAAAATGGAAGTTAACCGGGCATTCAAACGCAGGATCGCCAGGGAAAAGAAAAAACAGGAAAAGATCGATCTGGCACCGGCCAGAAATCTGCAGCCCAAGAACCGCAATCTTCACTACGACAACCTGAAATCCGCCCGGGCGGAGGAAGTTGTAATTGCCCAGGGAATGCGGCAGCCTGCGCTGCTGGATCACGCAGAGGGCCTGAAGCCGGAGCAATTCTCTTCGGAACTGCTGGGACGAGTCTTCGGGCAGATGCAGAAGCGGCATCGGGAAGGACTGGATGTCTCTCTGGGCGGACTGACGGAGTTTACCGGGGAAGAAATGTCCCATATTGCCGGTATTCTGCAGAGCCACCAGGGGCCTGTCAATGAGCAGGCGCTGCTGGACTGCATTCATACCATTCAGGATGAGAGTCAGGCAACCCGGGTGTCGACGGATGAGGAATTGCTGGCAAGGCAGCAAAGAATGAAGCAAAGAAAAGGAATCAAAGCATGACAGAGCTTTTGGACAAGCAGGTACGCGCTGCCGCCGGTGAGGACGATATGCAGCAGTTCCTCCGGGAGATCCGGGAGTTTCCCCGGCTGAGCATAGAGCAGGAGCGGGAACTGGCCCGCCGCTGTGCGGAAGGCGATGAAGAGGCGATCCGCCACATGGTCAATTCCAACCTGCGGCTGGTGGTCAGTGTGGCGAGAGAATATGCCGGACGGGGTGTGGCTCTGATGGATCTGATCCAGGAGGGCAGCATCGGATTGCTGGCAGCGGCACGGAAATTTGACTATACGCTGGATTTCCGGTTTTCTACATATGCGACCAAATGGATTCGGCAGGGTGTGACCCGGTGCCTGATGAACCATGCCAGTCCCATCCGCGTTCCCCTGCATACGGCGGAACGGATGCGCAAAGTGGATGTGACCCGGAATACCCTGCGGCAGGAGCTGGGGACGGAGCCGGATCTGGCTCTGATTGCCGACAGATGCGGCATTCCGGAAAATAAGGTCAGAGAACTGATCCAGCTGATGCCGGAAGTGTTTTCCCTGGATATTCCGGCAGGGGAGGATGAGGACGGAACCCTGCACAGCCTGCTGGAGGATATTCAGGCGCCCCAGCCCTTCGAGGAACTGGTGCGCCGGGAACTGGAGCATACCATGGCGGTGCTGCTGTCCACCCTGAATGACCGGCAGCAGCAGATCCTGCGGCTGCATTTCGGCATGGAGGACGGCAACTGCTATTCTCTGGAGGAAATCGGAAAAATGCTGGGCATTTCCAAAGAGCGTGTGCGCCAGATCGAGCGGCAGGCTATGGATAAGCTGCAGAAAAACGGAGCGAGCCTTGGACTGGAGGATTTTTTAAATGAATGATTTGGAGTTTTCCTTTGAACAAAGCCCCTGGGAATCCTTTATCCGGACAAAGGGAATGGGGGACACCGTTTCCGCCGCCAACCTTCTGACACTGCTGGAAGGTGAAGATGAGCAGCAGGTGGAGGATGCCCTGAATGATCTGGAAACCGGCTGTATGATCTTGGATATTTCCGACCTTCCCAAAGCCGGTGGAAACGGGGAAGCGGCCCTTCGGCTGCGGCAGGAAAAGGCACTGGTGAAAAAGGGCCTGAATCCCTGTAATCTGGAAGAAAATGATCCCCTGCGGCTTTATCTGGAAGAAATTGCGGGAATGCCCGTTTGCGGGGATGAAGCTTTACTGGCCCGCAGGTGTGCCGAAGGCAGCCAGAGCGCGATGCAGACGCTGACAAACCTGGGATTAAGCCGGGTCGTAGAGCTGGCCAAGGAGTATGTGGGCTATGGTGTGCTGCTGCTGGATCTGATCCAGGAGGGCAGCCTGGGCCTCTGGCAGGCCATCTGCAATTATCACGGGGGTGACTATGGAACCCACCGGGACCGCTGGATCCGGTTCTACATGGCTAAGACTGTGACGCTGCAGGCCCGCAGCAGCGGCGTGGGGCAGAGAATGCGCCAGGCGCTGGAAGACTATAAGGAAGTGGATGAGCGGCTTTTGAGTGATCTGGGGCGCAATGCCACTCTGGCGGAGATTGCCGAAGAGCTCCATATGAGCGTGGAGGAAACGGCCTCCGTCAAGAAAATGCTGGATGATGCCCGTCTGATGGCTCAGGTGAAGAAACCCGAGGAGCCGGAGGAGGAAGCGGAGGAAGAACAGCAGGCGGTGGAAGATACCGCATTGTTCCGGATGCGTCAGAGAATTCTGGATCTGCTGTCCGGACTGGACAAGCAGGATCAGAAGCTGCTGACACTGCGTTTCGGCCTGGAAGGCGGAAAGCCTTTGTCTCCGGAAGAAACGGGACGCCGGCTGGGGCTGACCCCGGAGGAAGTTGTAGTCCGGGAGGGTGCAGCGCTGGCAAAGCTGAGAAATCAGTAACAGGTGATGTGGGGCAGGCTGCCCTGCATGGAAAATTGTTTAGAAGAAAGAGGAAACGATTATGGCTAAGAAAATTTCCATCGCCATTGACGGCCCTGCCGGTGCGGGTAAATCGACCATTGCCCGCCGTCTGGCAAAAGAACTGGGTTATATGTATGTGGATACCGGTGCCATTTACCGGACGGTTGCATACTTCTTTGATCTGTGGGGCGTGGCACCCAAGGATATCGACGGCATCCGCCGCTATATCGATGAGCTGACTGTGGGCATCGAATACGATGAAGACGGCGTTCAGCATATGATCATGAACGGTATGGACGTGACCGAGGATATCCGTACCCAGGAGATCGGACAGAAGGCCAGCCTGGTATCTGCCCATGCCATTGTCCGCGAGGCCATGCTGGATATGCAGCGGGATGTAGCCAAGAATTACAATGTGATTATGGACGGACGGGATATCGGTACGGTGATCCTGCCCAAGGCTACGGTGAAGATCTTTATGACCGCCTCTGCAGAGGTTCGTGCCAAGCGGCGCACGGAAGAACTGCTGGCAAAGGGCCAGAAAGCAACCTACGAAAAGGTTCTGAAGGAGATCCAGCAGCGGGATTATCAGGATACCCACCGGGATGTGGCCCCGCTGAAAATGAGCCGGGACTCCATCAAGCTGGATACTTCCGACATGAACATTGACGAAGTGATCGCCGCCATGAAGGAGATCATCGCAAAGAAGGTGGGCGCATGAGTGTGCGCATTGCCAAGAGTGCAGGTTTCTGCTTCGGCGTCAGCCGGGCAGTGGAGCTGGTGGAGCAGGCAGCTTCCGAAGGGAAGCGGGTCGCCACACTGGGGCCCATCATCCACAACCGACATGTGGTGGACAAGTTTGAGAAGATGGGTGTCCGGGTTATTGAGACCCCGGAGGAAGCAGATCCGCAGGAAACTGTGATCATCCGCTCCCACGGTGTTTCCAGAGCGGTGTATGAGCGGCTGGAAAAGCGGGGCTGCGCCATTATCGATGCGACCTGTCCGTTTGTGAAGCGGATTCACGGCATCGTCAGCAGGGCCGAAGAAGAAGGTCGCCTTCCTGTCATTATCGGAACACCCACCCATCCGGAGGTGGAGGGGATCGCCGGATGGTGCAGCGACTGCCGGGTTTTTGCCAGCAGGGAAGACCTGGAAAAATGGGCAAATTCTGAAAAAGAACACAATAATTGTGCAATTTGTATGGTTTGTCAAACGACCAGCACGGAATCTTTGTGGAAATCGTGCGGTGATTTTGCAAAAAAACAGTTTACTAACTTGAAAATTTTTGATACAATATGTAGAGCAACTGAGTATAGGCAAAGCGAAGCAGCAGAATTAAGCGAAATCTGTCAGGCAATGGTCGTTGTAGGTGACCCCAAAAGCTCCAACACAGGCCGTCTCGCTATGATTTGCCGAGAGCACTGCGACAAAGTCTTTCTGGTGGATAACGCCGCCGAGCTGAAAGCGGAAGATTTTGACCGTGTTACTGATGTTGGTATCACTGCCGGTGCGTCGACTCCGGCGTGGATTATAAAGGAGGTCAACAAGACTATGAGCGAAATTATCAATGTTGAGGCTGTACAGGAGGAGAACTTCGCTGAACTTCTCGAGCAGTCCATCAAGACTTTAAATACAGGAGATAAGGTCATGGGTACCGTTACCGGTATCGGCAACACCGAAGTCCAGGTCGATCTGGGCACCAAGCACGCCGGTTACATCCCCTATGACGAGGTCAGCGCAGATCCTTCCGTGAAGCCTGAGGATATCCTGAAGGTCGGCGACGAGATCGAGGTCTTTGTCGTTCGCGTTAACGATCAGGAAGGCACTGTGCAGCTGTCCAAGAAGAAGCTGGACGGCCTGAAGGTTTGGGACGACATGGCAGCCTGGGTCGAGGACAAGACCACTGTCGAAGGCGTCATCACCGAAGAGAACAAGGGCGGCCTGGTTGCCAATGTTAAGGGCATCCGCGTCTTTATCCCCGCTTCCCAGTCCGGCATCGCCAAGGGCGGCGACATGACCGGCATGGTGGGCAAGACTGTCCAGATGAAGGTCACTGAGGTCAACCGCGCTCGCCGCCGTGTGATCGGCTCCATCCGCGCTGTTTCCTCTGAGGCCCGCAAGGCTGCTCAGGAGAAGATCTGGGCTGAGATCGAGAACGGCAAGAAGTACCACGGCACCGTTAAGTCCCTGACTTCCTACGGCGCATTCGTGGATATCGGCGGCGTTGACGGCATGGTTCATGTTTCCGAGCTGTCCTGGAACCGTATCAAGACTCCCGCTGATGTTGTGAAGGTTGGCGACGAGATCGATGTTTACGTCATCTCCTTCGATGCTGACAAGCACAAGATCTCCCTGGGCTACAAGACCGCTGAGATGAACCCCTGGAACCAGTTCATGACCAACTACAACGTGGGCGATGTCTGCGATGCTAAGGTCGTGAAGCTGATGACCTTCGGCGCTTTCGCAGAGATCCTGCCCGGCGTCGACGGCCTGATCCACATCTCTCAGATCGCTGACCGCCGCATCGGCAAGCCCGAGGATGTTCTGGCTGAGGGTCAGGATGTCAAGGTCAAGATCACCGATGTTGACGCTGAGAATAAGCGCATCTCCCTGTCCATCCGCGCTCTGCTGGAAGAGACTGCTGAGGACGCTGAGTAATTGAGCTGAATGTACCGGGGCTGCGTATGCAGTCCCGGTTTTTCATAGAATTCCGGCGCATGGGAAGGGGTAATCGAATGCTGAATCTGGTGAACGCAGTTTTATATACGGCCTGTGCGGTTTTATGGATGTACAATGGCGTAATGAATGGGCGCGGCTACTGTTTTGCGCTGGCAGCTGTCTGGTTTGCTGGTGCGGTAATTTGGTTCGTTCGGTACTGGTATCCCCAAAATAAAGAAAAGGAGAAATAGAATATGGTCAAGCACATTGTTCTGTTTAAAGTTAAGGAAGGCGAAAATGTAGCTGAGGTCGTGAAGATCGCGGAGGCTGCACTGCTGCCTCTGGTTAGCCGGATCGAGGGCCTGAATTACGCGGAGATCAAGCAGACCTTTGCCGGCTACGACATTGCGCTGTACTGCGAGCTGGAAAGCAAGGAGGCCATGGCTTACTATGCAGACCATCCTCTGCATACCGAAGCAAAGTCCAAATTCTTCCACCTGCTGAGCACCCGCGTAGCCGCAGACTACGAGGTCTGATATGGTAAAACATATCGTTGTGTATACCCTGAAGGAGGGCGTTGATCGGGATGCGGCGGTGAAGCTGATCGCTTCCAAGCTGGAGCCTCTGGTAGGGCAGATTCCGGGCCTTTTGCATATGGAAGTCCACCGCTGCTATGCGGGAATGGATTATGCACTGTATTCTGAATTTGAGAAACCGGAGGATGTTGCTGCTTACCGAGCCCATCCGCTACATCAGGAGGCAAAATCACACTTCCATCATATGCTGGCAACCCGCGTTTCTGCGGATTATGAGATTTAATATCTAGGAGAAAATAGAAAATGAAAGCAATCGTCACTGTTGTGGGCAAGGATCGGGTTGGCATCATTGCCAATGTCTGCACTGCCCTGGCAAATTATAATGTGAATGTGCTGGATATCAACCAGACTGTCATGCAGGGTTATTTTACCATGATGATGGCTGCGGAAGTTTCCCAGTGCAATGTTCCTCTGGCAGATTTGGTCACAGAAATGGCCCGGATCGGTGAGGAAATGGGTCTTTCCATCCGTGTGCAGCGGGAGGATATCTTCCAGGCAATGCACCGCATCTGAGGTGAAGCTATGCTGGATCGGAAGGATATTTTAAAAACTCAGAACATGATCGATAAGCAGCATCTGGATATCCGTACCATCACCATGGGTATCAGCCTGATGGACTGCTGTGATCCGGATCTGCAGGTTTGCTGCGACAAGATCTATGAAAAAATTACCCGCTGCGCCAGAAATCTGGTGAAGGTGGGTGAGGATATCGAAAAGGAATTCGGTATTCCCATCGTCAACAAGCGTATTTCCGTTACTCCCATTTCCATTGTGGCCGGCTCCTGCCAGTGCGATTCCTATGTGGAGATCGCCAAGACGCTGGATCGGGCAGCAAAGACCTGCGGTGTCAACTTCATCGGCGGCTTCTCTGCACTGGTGCAGAAGGGCTGTACCCAGGGCGACTGGAAGCTGATGCGCTCCATCCCCGATGCCATGGCCTGCACTGAGCGGGTCTGCGCCAGTGTCAACGTAGGCTCTACCCGCGCCGGTATCAATATGGATGCTGTGGCAGAGATGGGCCGTATCATCAAGCGCACTGCAGAGGTCACTGCGGACAATGACGGACTGGGCTGTGCCAAGGTGGTGGTTTTTGCCAATGCGGTGGAGGATAATCCCTTCATGGCAGGTGCTTTCCATGGCGTAGGCGAGCCGGAATGTGTTTTGAACGTTGGCGTTTCCGGCCCCGGTGTTGTGCACCATGCCCTGAAGAGCGTGAAGGGTCAGCCCTTTGATGTGGTGGCTGAGACCATCAAGAAAACTGCCTTCCAGATCACCCGAATGGGTCAGCTGGTGGGCATGGAGGCTTCCAACCGGCTGGGCATCCCCTTCGGAATCGTGGATCTGAGCCTGGCACCGACTCCTGCTGTGGGCGACAGTGTTGCCCGAATCCTGGAGGAAATGGGTCTGGAGGTTTGCGGCACCCATGGCACCACTGCTGCACTGGCCATGCTGAACGATGCGGTCAAGAAGGGCGGCGTTATGGCATCCAACCATGTGGGCGGTTTGTCCGGAGCCTTTATCCCTGTGTCTGAGGACGAGGGCATGATCGCCGCTGCAGAAAGCGGAACCCTGTGCCTGGATAAGCTGGAGGCTATGACCTGCGTCTGCTCCGTGGGTCTGGATATGATCGCTGTTCCCGGTGATACCTCTGCCGCCACCATTTCTGCCATCATTGCGGACGAGGCGGCCATTGGTATGGTCAATTCCAAAACCACCGCTGTGCGTGTCATTCCTGCACCGGGCAAGGTTGTGGGCGACCGGGTTGAGATGGGCGGTCTGCTGGGCAGTGCGCCGGTGATGCCGGTTCACGGTGAATCCAGCGAGAAGTTCATCGCAAGAGGCGGCCGGATTCCTGCGCCGCTGCAGAGCTTGAAAAATTAAAACAGCTGGGGCTGTTTTATCAAAAGACTCGTATAAGTGTTTATCGGAAGAGGGGCCGGGAGCTCCTCTTTCTTTTTGCGGATGGGGAAATGTGAAAAATATATTACGAAAACACTGGAATTCAATGGCACAATATGCTATGATATAAAATAAGCATAACTTATGCTTAGGGAAATTCTGGATATGTGAGTGATACTATGGAAAAACGTTGCTATGGCTGTATGCAGATCAAGGAACAGAGTCCGATCTGCGAGCATTGCGGCTTTAATGAGAATATTGAAAATCTGCCCCATCAGCTTCCGCTGGGAACTGTTCTGCTGGAGCAGTATGTGGTGGGTAAAGCGCTGGGCCAGGGCCGCAGCGGCATTACCTATATTGGTCTGGATCTGAATCTGGATGCACCGGTTGCCATCAAGGAATATTATCCTGCGGGCGTGCAGGAGCGCGACTGCAGCGTGTCCCTTGAGGTCACCTGTGAAGGTTCTGCCCAGCAGGAAAAATTCCGCCAGGGCAAGGAGCGCTTCATTGAAGAAGCACGGGCGCTGGGTAAATTTGTGGATACCCCCCAGATCATCCATGTGTATAACTACTTTGAAGCGAACAACACCTCTTACACCATTACAGATCATGTCAAAGGTGTCAGCCTGAAGACCTATGTCAATATGCGCGGCGGAAAGCTGACCCCAAAGGAAACTTTCCGGATCATGCAGCCTGTGATGGATGCCATGGAAAAGATCCATGAGGATGGCCTGGTGCACCGGGGAATTCGTCCCGATAATATTATGATCCAGTTTGGCGGTGCGGCAAAGCTGCTGGAGCTGGGTGGTGTGGTGCAGCAAAAGAAAGCATCCGGAGAGACTGACACGGAAAAAGCAGCCTTCAGCCGTTCGTTTGCCCCCGCCGAGCAGTATCAGTCCGAGGGTAACATGGGCCCCTGGACGGATATGTATGCCCTGTGTGCAACCATGTACTATTGCATGACCGGGCAGGCTCCTGTGGATGCTTTAACCAGAAAAAAGAAGAATGTTCATCCGGACTGGAATTCGATTCCGGATCTGACTCAGGCCCAGATGGCGGCTCTGGAAAAGGGCATGGCGCTGTCTGAAATGGAGAGAATCGGATCGGTCGGCATGTTCCGGAAGGCGATTTCCGGACAGCAGGTCGTTTTGAAGGAAGAGAAAAAAGAATCTGCAAAGGAAGAACCCAAGCCCAAAAAACAGAGAAAGAAGCCTCTGCCGCTGATCCTGGCAGGCGTGGCTGCGGTTGCGGTGATTGCGGTTGCGGCTGTCTTTGCCATGGGCAGGAAGGATGCAGAGCCGGTGCAGATGGAAGCTGAGCAGACGACTGCGGCGACCCAGGCAACGGAAACCGAGCCTGTGGTGACGGAACCTGAGTGGGAGCCGGCAGTTGCCCGTGCAGGCTACGGTGAGGCAGTCTATTCCTATCTGGATGCCGGAACCCAGGTCAGGATCGTGGGCCGGGTCGATGATTACTATGTGATAGAACAGGAAGCACTGGATCTGCTGGTTTATCAGGAATATGTGCGCCTGGACGATGAGGAGGAATACGCCTTCTGGGACGGCTATTCTAAAAACAATATTCAGGTTTACGACAACGGTATGCTGGAAGGTGATCCCATTGCCATCCTGCGCAAGAACACCGAAGTCAGAGTGCGCGACGGCAAGGGCGGCTGGCTGCGGATCGAATGGAATGAAAACGAAGGCTATGTGTCGAATGACAGCATCAGCCAGTGGTATGTTTCTTCCAAGGCTGCGGCAGAACCTGACGTGATGCTGATGGGTAATTACTATGGCCCCGTTCAGGACGGAGATCTGGCTGCCTGCGATGGTGAGATCATAGCCGACGGTACAAAAGCGTACATTACCCTGCTGCTGCGGGAGGATGAGGTCAAGGTTACGGATTATGATGAGGATGTTGCCGTAATCTGGATCGAAGGGGAACTCTTTGCAGAGGTGCCCAGAGGAATCCTGGCGCTGGAAGGCGAAGAGGAGTATGAGACCTGGACAGGCTACTCCAAGTGGGATGGCGTGATCTATGCAGAATATCAGCTGCGCAATGAACTGGAAAAGCTGTATACCAACAAGGAAGTGACCGTTCTGGATGAATTACCGGAATGTTATGTGGTGGAATACGAAGGAAAGCTCGGCTACATGCTGAAGGACAAGGTTTCCGAAACCAAGATCCGCAGCTCCAGCAGCAGCGGCGGTGACGTCGTCTATGGTGGAGGCGGCGGTGGCGGAGGCGGCGGTGGAGTCATCTGGAACTGACAGTCTGCCTTCGTTAGATTTCTGATAAAAGAGAAGTGAGAGTATGGAAAAGCGTTGCTATGGCTGCATGCAGATCAAAAAACAGAGTCCCATATGCGAGCATTGCGGTTTTAACGAAAATGTAGAAAACCTGCCCCATCAGCTGCCTCTGGGCAGTGTGCTGAGAGATCAGTACATGGTGGGCAAGGTGCTGGGACAGGGCGGCTTCGGCATTACCTACATGGGTCTGGATTTGAAGCTGCAGACGCCTGTAGCCATCAAAGAATACTATCCCAAGAGCATCGTCAGCCGTGACTGCCGGGTGTCTCCGGAAGTCATCAGCAATCAGCCGGAGACCCAGGAGCAGTTCCATCAGGGCCGGGATCTGTTTATCCGGGAGGCCCGTGCTTTGGGCAAGTTTGCAAATCTGCCTCAGGTGGTGCATGTGTTCAATTTCTTCCAGGAAAACAACACATCCTACATCATCATGGAGCACATCAGAGGCGTGGATCTGAAGTCCTATGTAAATGTTCGCGGCGGTAAATTACCTGCAGGTGACACCATGCGGATCGTGCTTCCTGTGATGGATGCCCTGAGCAAGATCCATGAAGCGGGTCTGGTTCACCGGGATATCAGTCCGGACAATATTATGATCCTGTTTGACGGATCTGCAAAGCTGCTGGATTTTGGCGCAGCGTTGAAAGTTGAAAATTCCTCTGCATCGCAGGCAGATGCAAAGCCCTCGAAGGCGGTGCTGAAGCGGGGCTTTGCACCGATTGAGCAGTATCAGAGAAACGGCAATGTGGGCCCCTGGACGGATGTATATGCACTGTGTGCAACGATCTACTACTGCATGACCGGTGAGGTTCCTCAGGATGCCCTGAGGCGGGATAAAGAGGGCCTGCATCCGGATTGGAGAAAGATTCCGGGCCTGACTGAAGGACAGGCAGCATTGCTGGAAAAAGGTCTGGCACTGCAGCTGGAAAACCGTGTTCCCTCTGTTGCCGCACTGAAAAACGGCTTACTGGCACATATGCCCATACTGCCCCATCCGAATCCTGATGACGAGAAAGAACAGCAGAAAAAGCCGGGAAAGAAAATGACAGGTGTTCTGCTGGCAGCGGCATTGGCGGTCGTGGTGGCGGCTGGTGCGCTCTTCGGACTCAAAGGCGGTGACAGCGCTGCTCCTACGGAGGAAACCATCGCGGCAGCATCAACGGAAACCCAGGCGGCTGTTACGGAAGCAGTGCCTGTCTGGGAACCGGGTGTTGCCAGGGCCAACTATGGCGAAGCGGTGTACAGGACCCTGGATGCCGGTACTGAGGTCAATGTGATCGGCCGGTACAAGGATTACTTTGTGATCGAAGGGGATGACCTGGACCTTCTGGTGTATCAGGACTATATCCGGACAGCCAAGGACGAAAAATTCCAGTGGTGGGACGGATACAGCCAGAAGGATACTGGCGTATATAAGAATGTGAAGCTGGAAGGTGATCCTTTCGCAATCCTCGAAAAAAACACCAAGGTTCGTGTGCTGGAAGGCAAGGGCAGCTGGGTGCAGATCGAGTGGGACGGCGGAACGGGCTTCGTGTCGGTTGATAATGTGAGTCAGTGGTATATCACCTCCTTCGGTTCCGGTGCTGGCGCTGTCGGAGGCGGCGGTGGCGGCAGCGGCGGCGTGAATGCCGGCGATATTGCGGCAACGGAAATGGGTGCACAATTATTCCTGCTGGGCGAATACTACGGCCCGAGACAGGAATCCAATTTCAAGGCCAGCCAGGGAAAGGGTAAGGGCACCATCCTGGCCGATGGTACGGAAGCCTACATTACCCTTTTGATGTATGGCGACGAAGTTAAGGTAACTGAGTACACCAAGACCAAGGCAACCATTTGGCTGGAAGGCGACCTGTATGCCCAGGTGTCCCGGAAAATGCTGAGACTGGACGAAGACAAGGCCTACAATACCTGGGACGGAAATACCGCCTGGGATGCTGTCATCTATTCGGAAGCCCAGCTTCGCAATGTATCACAGGAATTGTCGCTGAATAAAGTGGTAACAGTTGTGGATGAACTGCCCGGCTGCTATGTGGTTGAATTTGAGGGAAAAATCGGCTATATGCCAAAAGACAAGGTTTCTAGAATGAAATATTAACAAAGAACAGCACCGCGCAAAAATGCGCGGTGCTGTTTAGACTGTCAAAAAAGCTTCGCAGAATTTGCCGCCAAAGCGGCAAACCCATCTGAATCATTTTTGGCCGCGGCGTGTACGTGGACAAAAATACATCTCAGACTGCAAGTGTGCGAGTTGTGCGCCAGAGGCGCACAAGGA
>JAFQHF010000124.1 GCA_017398105.1 Oscillospiraceae bacterium
CGACGGTGTAATTCTCACCGATGAGGATATCTTCGAATACTGCCACGCCGTTTTTATCGGTGTAGGCGTAAACGTCGACCTTCTCACCGGACAAGGATGTTCCGTAGAGGCGGAACTTCATGCCTTCCACGAAGTTATCCTCGGAGGTCTTGATGACCTTGAGGTCGCCGCGCTTCAGCTCGTTGTAAAAACTCTTTTGGGTTACCGTATTCCATTCGATCTCAGCAGTCTGACTGTCGGGAATGATATATCGCTCGGCAGTGTCAACTTCCTCGACGGTGTAATTCTCGCCGATGAGGATATCCTTGAACAACGCCACGCCGTTTTTATCGGTATAGGCGTATTCGTCAACCTTTTCACCAGACAAGGATATTCCGTAAAGGTGGAACTTCATGCCTTCCACGAGACCGTCCTCGGAGGTCTTAATGACCTTGAGGTCACCTCGCTTCAGTTCGTTATACACTTCGGCGGTAGCAACCTTATCCCATTCAATCTCCACGTCCTGGCTGTCGGGTACGATATACTTGAGTGCGGTATCTACTTCCTCCAGTACGTAACCGCTGCCGATGAGGATGTCCTTGAAATACGCCTTGCCGGTGCTGTCCACGGTGGCAGTCACGTCGATCTTGGCACCGCTGTCAGAGGTGCCAGAGAGACGGAACTTGATGCCCTCAGTCAGACCGTCCTCGGCTGTCTTGGTGATGGTAAGGTCACCGCGCTTGAGGACGTTATCAAAGGACACCGTTGCGGTCTTGTCGTATTCCACCGTAACGGTTTGGGATGCCTGAGGCTCGTAGTAGTCTTTGTGCTGCTCGGTTACCGTATAGGTGCCGGGCAAGAGACCTTCGATCTTGATCTCTCCGTTTGCATCGGTGGTCACGTTCTTGGTGATACCGTTGCCGGATACCACGAAGGGAATGCCCGATACGATGCCATCCTCAGAGGTCTTAACGATCTTGAGGTCGCCGCGCTTGAGGGTGTTGTTAAACGATACGGTTGCGGTCTGTCCTGATACAACAGTTACGGTTTTTGCCGTCTGCGGTTCGTAGCGATCCTCGACCACCTCGGTCACGGTGTAAGTGCCGGGGCTGAGATTGTCGATTTTGATCTCGCCGTTTGCTCCGGTGGTTACCGTCTTATTCACACCGTTGCCGGTGATGGTGAAGGTAATGCCGGACACCTTTCCGTCCTCGGAAGTCTTAACGATTTTTGCAGATCCGAGGCTGACCTTGATATTCAGATAGCCCTTGACGGGATCGTTGACTTCGGCAGAGTAAGTGGATAAATCCTGAATACCGCTGCCGGGAGTGATCACGCCGTCCGACCATACCACAACGCCTTTTCTCACAGAGCCGGTCTTGGTGGCTGTGATGCTCACCTTGCCGGAGGGTGCGGTGTTTGCAGTTACGGTCAGCTTGTTCCCACTGACAGAGAAGGTGATACCGGACTGATCTGCACTAAAGGTGTAATTGCCCAGCACGTTGTTGGTATCGGTTAAGGTTGCAGAGTAGTTGGTGCCGTTCCACGCAAGCTCAATTTCCTGTGCTTTGGAGGTGGATTTGGCAAAGAAACTCGGCACCTTGGAGTGCTTCTGCACGTTGGCTTCCATGCTGTTGTAGTACGAAATGAACTGACTGTACAGCGGATGATTGGTAGCAACACGGTCTTTCACCGCATCGTAACTGCCGGGATCAACGTGGTTGAAGTCCGAGTCACGCTCACCGACGATGGTTTCCCAAACAAGCGTCTGTGTTGCCATAATGTGTGCCAGCTTATCTGCATCGGCGGCATTCTGCGAACGCCATTCGGTTGTTACCGTTCCGGTGTAGCCGTACTGGAAGATTCGACCGATGAACAGTTTGATCTCATCTGCTTCGATGGTCTTGTTATAGGTCGAGGGATAGTTGTCCCAATAGGTTTCATCACGCTTGGTCATCACGTCGCCGATGGCGAGAGGTGTACCAGGTTCGATACAGTAACAGGCATTGCCGTTCCAAGAGCCGATGGTGTAAACCGTGACTTTCTTGGACTCGCCTGCGAACCAGCCGTTCATATAGTGGAGTTCGCCATGCCCCCAATTGGCGCTGTAGTTATCGTCGCCTTCACGGGGGAATGCCATCATTACCACCTCATCGGTTTCGGCTTCGGCTGCAAAAGCAGTTGTCGTTCCCATACCGATAAAAGCGGAAAGGCACATCATTACGGCAAGCAATGCCGACATACCTTTCCTGAATAAATTCTTTTTCATTCAATAG
>JAFQHF010000066.1 GCA_017398105.1 Oscillospiraceae bacterium
GCGGGTGTAGTTCAATGGTAGAACACCAGCCTTCCAAGCTGGATACGCGGGTCCGATTCCCGTCACCCGCTCCATAGAAATGCGCCAGTAGCTCAGCTGGATAGAGCAACTGCCTTCTAAGCAGTAGGTCAGGGGTTCGAGTCCCTTCTGGCGTGCCAAATTTCTCTCAAGGTTCAGCAAAACAGAATATGGTGGATATGGCCTAGTCGGCTAAGGCGTCAGATTGTGGCTCTGAAGATCGTGGGTTCGAGTCCCATTATCCACCCCATAAAAGAGACACCCTTTGGGGTGTCTCTTTTTTATGCAGACGAATGCAGGGGAGGGTCTTGACCCTCCCCTACTAGCGTGTAACATCTAAAACTTAACGCAGTGGTGCGGGAGCACCCCGAAGGCTCCCTTGTGCAAAGGGAGGCTTTCGGTGCAGTGCAAATCGGTAAACTTGTACGATAAACTATACTTTTTTAACAGTCTGAGTCCGTAGGACAGTGGACTGTTCTGCGAAAAAAGTCCCGCATCTGCTTCGGGATGTCTTTTTTTTGCATCAACAGCAGAAACAGGCGTTCTTTTCCTTCGTTGCTTTTTCTTTCAAAAAAACATAAAATAGCTGTGACCTTTCCAATCCAAAATCCCTCTTACAGGGTGAGAACCAATAACAAGGAGGTGAACCCCAAGTGGAAGATGCAAAGATCATCGAGCTGTATTTTGCCAGAAATGAAGATGCCATTTGTCAGACGGATGCCGTTTATGGCCGAAGGCTCTTTTCCCTGGCGGACAGGATTCTGCACAATGCCCAGGATTCCGAGGAAACCGTAAGCGATACCTACCTGAAAACCTGGGAGACCATTCCCCCGAAAAGGCCCTCGTATTTCTATGCGTACCTTGCCAAAATTTGCAGACATTTCGCTCTGGGTAAATTGGACTGGAAGGCAGCAGCCAAACGAAAGGCAGAAGTGGTTTCCCTGACAGCGGAAATGGCACTGTGCATCCCGGATCAGCGAAGAGAAGCGGAAGTATCCGCCAGAGAGATCGGCAGCGCAATGAATGCATTCCTGGAGCGCATTCCCCAGGAAAGCCGCGTGATCTTCCTGCGGCGCTACTGGTTCTGCGACACCATTGCGGAAATTGCGGAACGCTATGGCATCAGCGAAAGCAAGGTAAAAATGCAGCTTCACAGGACCCGGACACAATTGGCAGACTTCTTGCGTAAGGAGGGAATCACAGTATGAACGGAAACGATCTGTTTCGCGGGCTGAACCATGTGGATGCAAAATTCATCGAGGAAGCGGAAACCGTCACACATCTGCAGGGAGCAAAGAAAGTCCTGTCCCTGCGCCGACCGGTTCTGATCGCAGCTATCATTGCCATGCTGCTGATGCTGGTGGGCTGTGCAATTGTATATGTGCTGAGCATGAAGGAAATCCATATCGGTCAGCAGCAGACCTACCAGGATGTATTTGAATACGACCCGGATACCGGAGCGGCCATTGCCTATATTGGGCAGGAGCGCGTGACGGAAGAGGTGCTGACCCTGGCGGGTATTCAGGGCAGCCGGAACTACAGGGCCGCCCAGGAATGGTTCGCATTCAAGCAGGAATATGACCCGGATCATTCCATTATCATGGAACTGCAAAATACGAAATCTATTCCGGAATTCCCGGCAGAATATGCTTCCTACAATCTCTATACCCAGGAGATGAAGGACAAACTGGATGAGATCGTTAAAAAATACGATCTGAAGCTGATCGGCAGGACAGTACCCTTCCGCACGGAGGAACTGGTCTGCAAGGCCCTGGGGCTGGAAAACATTCTGGTTCCCGGCAGCAACGCCGTTATGGAACTGGACTATGCCGGGTATCAGGAATGCGGCAATCTGAATATGGATTTCAAGGTCATCATCCCGGAGGATGCGGAACATGCCGCCCAGAAAACCAGCTGTCACATTTTCTATATGCACAAGGATGCCTTTACAGAGGATGTGATTTCCCTGAGCGAAATGGAAACCTGGGAAGAATGGAATTACACCACAGCTTCCGGGGAAGAGGTTCTGATCTTCCGTTCCCCGGAGGACTGGCGGGGATTCCTTTTCTGTGATATGCCCAACTATACCGTCACCCTGCGCTATACCTTTATCCACGAGCAGTATGGCAATGATGCAGACGGAAATATGTATGTTGACCGGGATATCATGACCGATCAGCAGATCGAACGGCTGGCCGATACCATTGACTTTTCCATCGAGCCACAGCTGATTGACGGTTGGGAAAAACTTACTGATCAGGCCTCCGGCTCCGGTGAGGTGATCGATGGCTATTCCATTGAACTGAAGTCCATTTATTCTGACGGCAACAATGCCCGGATCACCCTGGGAATCACAGCACCGGAAGGTGTGAACCTGCAGGAATATAATAGCTGTCCCGTATCTCTTCAGCCCAGCAACCGCTGGGGATTCTTCGAGCAGACTTCAGACGGCTCCAGCAATGTTTCCGGCGGATATGGGGCAGAAGATGACGGTGACGGAAAGGCAAATACCCAAAATGTGGTTCTGGACTATTCCGCCGGAACGGAACAGATGCGCAATGGAGAAGTGCCGTTTGCGGAAGGAAAAATATGGAGCATTTACTGGCAGGATATTTATGCCGTGTATCTGAACGAACAGACCGACGAGCAGGAAAAACAGCTTCTGGCAGAAGGCACCTGGTCCATCGATGTGGTCTTTGAAAATGTGACTGTGGAGGAACTGGAACTGATCAGCGAACCGATTCCGGCGCAAGTGGCTTACGGCTGGGATTTCCAGGGAAACGACGTGTACCAGGATACCATGATCACATCCATTATCCTGCGGCCCATGAGCGCCAGCATCCTCTGTGATCTGGAGCATGCAGCCCCGGACTTTTTGACAGTTGGCGACCGGTGCGTCTACGTGGTTATGAAAGATGGCAGCCAGGTTGCATTCCATGGTGATAGCGCAGGCTCCGGTATCCAGAATCTGCAGACAGATACCCCCATCGATCTGGAACAGGTCAGTTATCTGCTGCTTCCCGATGGAACAAAGCTGACGGCACCGACGGCTCCATAAGCCGAAATCCCGGAACAGGGAGGGCAGGGAAACCGCCCTCCCGTTTTTCCATTTTGTCTGAATTTTCCGCTGTTTTTTACAACCTTCTCAACATCTTGTGATTTTCCGGGAAATTTACGCACTGCATCTTGTGTTTCGACAGCATTTGCAGCCGGGCCATGCTATGATGCAGGCGGGCTTAGGGGGCGCAGACGGATCACTGCCGCCGTTGCATCGTCCTCTCCGCTTCCGCAGCCCCTCTCCAAGAAATTCGCCGCCAGCTCCCCAGGCGGCATGTCCGGAGAAAGATCAGACAGGCGCAGGACACCCTCTCCGTCCACGCCGTCGCTGAGTAAAATCAGCACCTCTCCCCGACGAAGGGACAGCTTCTTCGCCGCGCACGGGTCCTCCTGTACCGAGATCCCCGGCGGCGGTGTGGCTGTCCCGATTTTTTCTGCCCCGGTGCGGCTTAAAAGAAAGCTGGGCGCCGCGCCCCATTTGTAAATGTGCACATGGCCCGTGTCCAGCTGTATCCGGGCCAGATCCACCGTCACTGCCCCGGCGCTGCCCCGCAGTGCCAGCAGGCTGTTCAGGGAACCCAGCGCATATTCCGCCGGGAATCCTGCCGTGAGCATCTGCTTTAACAGCCTCGCGGCGCTGTGCGCCTCCTGGGCCGCCCCCAGTCCGGTGCCCATACCGTCGCACAGCACCACATAATACGCGCACTCTCCCCCGGAAAAGGCCATACACCGGTCGCCGTTGGCCCGCTGCTTTCCCCGGGACCGGGCGGAGACCTCCATGCGAAAGGCTATGACCCCCCGCTGGGCGCCCCGGGGCAGCTTATCCGCCAGCGACTGCAGATACCCGCCCAGAAACCGGTACTGCTGCACCAGGGCGGCTCTGTATTCCGCCTGCCGTTTACTGTCTGCCGTCATCCGCTTCCACTGCTCCCGGGCCTGCCGCAGCTCTGAAATCAGGCGGCCCTGTCGGGCACAGTCAGCCTCCAGAGGGTCCCGGAGCAGCTCCGGGACCAGGGAATCCCGCTGGACGCAGCCGCTTCTCGCCGGACAGCCGCTGCAGGCCCGCTGCCGAACCTTGTCCAGCAGCGCCCCCTCATCCACCACCGGCTCCGGGATTTCCAGAATCAGCTGCTGCATGGCATTCAAAACCCCGGCTCCCAGCTCCAGCCTCACCTGGGCGGCACCGGTTTCTCCCCGGCGGCGGGTGACCGATGGCCGGGGCGGCAGCAGCACCCCGCACAGGCCGCCCACCGTTACCCCCATCAGCGGCACAAGATCCCAGATGCCGCAGGCAGCGCACACCGCCAGACAGGAAAATCCCGGAGCGGCATAATGCTGCCATTTTTTGTCAAAGGGGATCATCTTCACAAACCAGGCCAGGCAGAGCACCGCCGTCATGGGAACCGCCGTTACCTGGGCCAGATCCATCCCCAAGCCCGCCAGCGCCGCTGCGGGAAAGGCCGCGCCCACCGCCATGAGACCGGAGGCGATGCAGCCCAGGTTCCAATGCTTTCCCACTGTCACCTGAGCCAGAGCCAGCACCGCCACGCCGCCCACCACCCAATCCGTCACCGTATCCCGGCATCGGCCGGCCTGGGTGAACAGCACGCCGCTGAAAAAGGTCAGGGCAATGCGCAGGACATACACCGCCGGCGGCAGCCGCTCCCCCAGGATCAGAAAGAAGGACAGTCCCGATACCGCTGTCAGAAAGGCAGCGATGGCCGGAATCATCAGCGGCTGCTCCCGGCTTTCCTCCCGCTTTCCCACCATCAGCGCCAGTACCCCCGCCACAGCGGACCAGACGATGCCCTGGTTCCCCGCCTGGCCCCAGAACGCAGGATACCCGACCATGGCCCCCAGGCTCATGACCAGAGTCCGCCAGCCTGTGGCCGCGCAGATCAGGCCCATGGCCAGAGGCAGGGGATATGCCCCCAGTCCTGCGGCGCTCATCAGGAATCCGCTGCCGCCATAGGCCATCACGGCCCCCGCTCCCCGTACCCTGGGGTCCAGTGCCAGCCGCTGCAAATGCCTCTGCCCCCGGCGCAGATAGGTTTCCACCATCATTCGTACACCACTGCCTTTCGTAAAAGTGATAGGTGCATCCTATCATGCCAGGAAAAATAATGCTGTCGGATTGACAATGGCGCGAAAGATTCTTGCATCACAGGCAGCGCGGGTGTATAATATAGCTACATTACCCTGTAGGGGAGGGATTCATCCCTCCCTCAGTCTATCACATTTGCCCGACAGGAACAATTGGCAGATATTTGGCTTCTGCACAACACCTGCTGCTCAGGAATTGCAGGATTCAGGGAGGGATGAATCCCTCCCCTACAAAGTTCGTTTTCAAAATCAGGAGGAATCCATATATGGGAAAGGAATTTGAACTGAAATATCAGGCGGACGGGGCAAAAATCGCCGCCATTCGGGAAAAATATGGGGCCTTTACCCCCATTTCCATGGAGACCACCTATTATGACACCCCGGACCTGAAGCTGGCCTTTCACCAGTGGACGCTGCGCCGCCGGATGGAAAACGGCATTTCCGTCTGCACCTTCAAGACGCCGCCGGAAAACGGTGTCCGGGGAGAATGGGAAACAGAAGGCAGCAATATCATGACCGCTGTCATGGAGCTGTGCCAAAAGGGCGCTCCCTGGGAGCTGATGCGCGCCACCGCCGGCGGTGTCCAGCCCCTTTGCGGCGCGAAATTCACCCGGCTGGCCGCCGCCCTGGAGCTTTCCGGCTGCACCGTGGAGCTGGCCCTGGACGAAGGCGTTTTCCTGGGCCGGGGAAAAGAGCAGCCCTTTGCCGAGGTGGAAGTGGAACTGAAATCGGGCAGCCGGGAGGCAGCCGAAGCCTTCGCCCAGGCCCTTGCGGAAGATTTTTCCCTGGTGCCGGAGGAAAAAAGCAAGTTTGTCCGGGCTATGGCCATGATTTTTTAAAAAATCGGATATGTGCTGTAGGGCGGGGTCATGGGAATTATTGAATGATTGCCACCGGCAATCATCAGTATTGATAATTCGCTGCGCGGAGCACCACCCCGCCGACCAGGCCGAGAAATTGCCTTGGTAAATTACAGCGCATCCTGCTGCGAGCATCATCCGTCACACACAGTAATAATCGATACCGGATCGGCGGGGACATGTCCCCGCCCTACAGGTTTTCTTTTCATCCAAATACATACACAGGAGAACAAAACATGCCCAACGCGCTTTTTGAAAAATACGACCGTCTGGTGCTCTTCGACACGGAAACCACAGGTCTTTTATACAGCCGGGATGAGATCATTGAATTCGCCGCGGTGGTGGTGGAGCTGCGCGATGGCGCCCCTGCTATCATTCAGGAATATGACGAGCTGGTGACCCTGTCCCCCGGCGGCTTTGTGCCCCCGAAAATCGAGCAGCTCACCGGCATCTCCACCCAGGACATCCGGGAACGGGGCCTGCCCAAGACCCGGGTCTGCCGGGACATTGCGGAGATGATCCAGGGAAACACCCTGCTGCTGGCCTACAACGCCCATTTTGACCTGAGCTTCCTGTTCTATATGCTGCTGCGGGACGGTGATCCTTCCATTCTGAAGGGAAAGGACAAGCTGGACCTGCTGACCGTCTACCGGGACCGGCACCCCTATCCCCACAAGCTGTGCAGCGCCATCGAGCAGTACGGCCTGACAGGCAAGGTGGTCAACTCCCACCGGGCGGTGGACGATGTGATCGCCACCGTGGCCGTTATGGAGCAGATGGAGAAGGAAAAGGACGATTTGATGCGTTATGTCAACCTTTTCGGTTACAACCCCAAATACGGCATTGAAGGCAAGCCCATCGGCTCCGTGACCTACAAGCCCCAGCCCTATAATCCTAAGGGGCCGTTGTATGAAGTATAAGTAAGAAAAACTGTAGGGCGGGGTCATGACCCCGCCGAACAGGTAACAAATTTGCAGAGCAGTAAGACTTTGCCGGGAAATGAATGTCACTCAACAACTCCGGCAGACATCGAAAGCGGGTCGGCGGGGTGGTGCTCCGCGCAGCAAATTATCAATACTGATGATTGCCGGTGGCAATCATTCAATAATTCCCATGACCCCGCCCTACTGAAACGTCTAGAAAGAAACAAGGAGGAAACCAGCCATGCTGAATGAAAAAGCCTACAACCTGGGTGCCAACCGGTCTGTGATCCGGGATCTGTTTGAATACGGCAAGACCCGTGCCGCCATCGTGGGGCCGGAAAATGTATATGATTATTCCATCGGCAATCCCTCCATACCCTCTCCCAAGGGCGTGGATGATGCCATCCGGGAGGTGCTTTCCGATACAGATTCCCTTCTTGTCCACGGCTACACCTCCGCAAATGGCGATTATGCCACCCGAAAGGCCATTTCCGATGACCTGAACGCCCGGTTCGGCGCGGATACCCAGCCGGAAAACTTCTTCCTGACCTGCGGCGCCGCACCTGCCCTGACATCCGTCCTGAAGGCCATGGCCATCCCCGGCGGCGAAGTGCTGGCAATCGCTCCCTATTTCCCGGAATACAAGCCCTTCGCAGAGGAAGCCGGACTGAAATTCCGGGTAGTACCTGCGGATGGGCCTTCTTTCCAGATCAATTTTGAGGCCCTGGAAAAAATGATCAACCACAATACCCAGGCCATCATCCTGAACTCTCCCAACAATCCCTCCGGCGTGGTCTATACTAAGGAAACCCTGCTGAAGCTGCGGGATGTGATCATGGACAAGATCCGGGATATCGGCCACACCGTTTACATCATCTCCGATGAACCCTACCGGGAGCTGACCTACGGCGGCGTGGAGGTTCCCTTCCTGCCCGCCATTTTCTCCGACAGCATCATCTGCTATTCCTATTCCAAGTCACTATCTCTGCCCGGTGAACGGATCGGCTATGTGTATGTGCCCGGCAACGCCACGCAAAGCAAGTATCTCTACGCCGCCATTGCCGGTGCCGCCCGGGGCAACGGCCATGTCTGCGCACCCAGCCTGTGGCAGAAGGTCATTGCCCGCTGCACCCACCTGCGGCCCGACCTGGAAAGCTATGACCGGAACCGGAAGTTCCTGTACGAATCCCTGACCGCCATGGGTTATGAGATGGCAAAGCCCGACGGCGCCTTCTACCTGTTCATCAAGGCTCCCGGCGGCGATGCGGACTACTTCTCCCAGATGGCAAAGAAGAAGGATCTGCTGCTGGTTCCCGGAAGCGGCTTCGGCTGCCCGGAATATTTCCGGGTCAGCTACTGTGTCAGCTACGAGATGATCCGGCGGAGCCTGCCGGCATTCCAGGCGCTGATCAGGGAATTTACGGAATAAAACTTTTTATCTGTCATCCTGAGCGAGGGAAACGAGCTGAAGGATCTACGCACCGAATATCTGCATTGCAGTGCCGAAAATGCGAAGATCCTTCGACGCGCTCCGCTTGCTCAGGATGACCGTTTTTTTGTTGGTTTTCCCGAATATTCCTCCCTTGTCGTAATTTGTAAAAAAGTTTGGAAATATCCGTTTTTCTGTTATATTTTCCCTATTTCGTTGACATTATGTTCTCCTTATGCTATGATTTCCCCGAGAACACAGTTCTGTCTTTCGCGGCCGGCAGCTGCTGGGTTCGTCATCATCTTAAGGAGGAAACCCCAATGAAACACCCCTTTGCAAGGCGTTCTCTGGGCGCTGTTCTGGCGCTGCTGCTGGTGCTTCCCGCGCTGAGCGTCTCCGCTCTGGCCGCCCGGACCGAGAATGCCGAATTTACCCTCATGGAGCTGAAAGGCACCGATGTGACTCTGGACGAAACCGTCTTTACGTACACCGGCCATGAGATCAAGCCCAATGTCACCGTCCGGGTGGAAGACCGGCTGCTGACCCTGGATCAGGACTATACCCTGAAATACGAGAACAACGTGGAAGTCGGCACCGGCAAGGTCATCGTCACCGGCATCGCCACCGCCGCCCCTTCCTACGGCTACACCGGTACCGTGGAAGTGCCCTTCTACATCAACGAGAAGACTCCCGAGTTCACCCTCATTGAGCTGAAGGGCACCGATGTGACCATCAACGGTACGGAATTTGTCAGCACCGGCAGTCCCATCGAGCCTGCCGTCACCGTCAACGTAGGCGGAAAGACCCTGACGCCGGAGCAGGACTACACCGTGGAGTACGTGAACAACCTGCTGCCCGGCACTGCCACCGTCATTGTCCGGGGCATCGCCACCGCATCTGAGACGGTTGGCTACACCGGCGAAGTCCGCATCGACTTCACCATCATCCCCGCCCAGGAGGAAACCGATCCCCCCGTGGAGCTGACCGCCCTGAATGTGACCCTGGAAGGCGAACGCTTCCCCTATACCGGAAGCCCCATCACCCCCGCCGTCACCGTGCAGGTGGAGGGAAAGACCCTGGAAAGCGGCAGGGACTACACCCTGACCTATGAAAACAATGTCCAGCCCGGCACCGGCTCCGTTACCGTGTCCGCAGTGGAGGGCAGCGGCTATGCAGGCCGTGTCACCGTGAACTTCACCATCACCGGCACTGCCCAGGAGGAGTACCCCCTGGTGGAGATCAAGCCGGAAAATGTAACTCTGTCCGGCACCAAATTCACCTACACCGGCAGCCCCATCACCCCCAAGGTCACCGTGACCGTAGGCGGTAAGGTGCTGATCTCCGGCAAGGACTACAGCCTGACCTACACCAACAACACCCAGCCCGGAACCGCCACCGTCACTGTGGCAGGCATCGCCACCGCCACGGAAACCGGCGGCTACACCGGCACCGTGGAGCTGAAGTTCACCATCGCGCCCCAGTATAAGATCACCCAGGGCAGCGGTGCCGTCTTTACCAAGGGCAGCAGCGCCACCCTGAGCTTCACCGTCAACGCTGATGAACAGGCTTTCGACTATCTGAGTATCAACGGCAAGACCGTAGACCCCAAATACTACACCATGAAAGACGGCTCCGCCGCCGTTCTGACCCTGAAGAACAGCTTCCTGAACATCCTGAACACCGGAAGCTACACCATCACCTTCCACTTCACCGACGGCGAAGCAGAGGGCACCTTCAAGGTCGCGGCAGCAGCCGATGACACCAACCATAAGACCGGCGACGAATTTCCCCTGCACCTGCTCAGTGCCGTGATGTTCGTCTCCCTCACCGGCATTCTGGGCGGCCTCTTCGCCTGGAAGAAGAAGCTCTTCTGATAATAAAAGGCTTCGCAGAATTTGCCGCCAAAGCGGCAAACCCATCTAAATCATTTTTGGCCGCGGCATGTACGTGGACAAAAATACATCTCAGACTGCAAGTGTACGAGTTGTGCGCCAAAGGCTACGGGGCCCCCATCAAGCAAATTGTGCTTGATGGGGAGAGGAGATGCGCAGATACAGGTGGAATTTTCTGCTTGCAGAAAATGCAACAGTGTATCTGATGCATCGACGAAGTGCGCGCAGCAGGCTGTAAAAAGCTGGTGGAAAAGCCAAAAGGGCTTTTCCACCAAACTGAGACCGGCACCGCCAAGCCTGGCAGTGCCGGTCATTTTCTTTTTTCAATACCATTGTAGGGCGGCTTGCCCTCAAGCCGCCGTTACGATGTTCCATACCGCTGTTCCGGCGGGCTGAGGGCAGCCCGCCCTACTGTAATCGGATACCATATGATTTACAGCTTCTTCCGTTTCTTCACGAACAGGGGCAGGATCACCAGTGCCGCCAGGGTGGCCAGAATGGTGGCCATCAGATCGGAAGCGGCGCTGGGGCCCGGTTCCTCAGCCTCCTCAAGCGGCATGACCTGGCTGTTAAAATAGGCAAACAGCGCTTCAAACTTCGCTTCCGCCTCCGGAAGCTCCGCCCGTTCTGCTTCAGACAGAGCCATGTACGCATCGTAGGCCTGCTGGGTGCGATTGTAGGCCTCGTTCTGAGCCTGCGCATCCATGGCGGCAAATTCCTCCACAGAAGGAAGTGCATCGATCCGGGAGCGAATCGTTTCCCCGGCAAAAGCCGTCAGAGACAGGGAAACCACCAATACCAGGGACACGATCAGCATTGTTGTTCTTTTCATATCTATACTTCCTCCACAATACCAGTGGTTATCACCCTAAATAAGCACGGTATCCATTTGAACATATCACAGTAGGGCGGGCTGCCCTCAGCCCGCCGCAAAACGTCAGATTGGGTTCAGATGCGGCGGCTTGAGGGCAAGCCGCCCTACACGAACTGTTTTTTCTGTTCCCATTATGATACACGGGATAACCGCATAAAACGAAAGGGGCGGAAAATTCCGCCCCGTTTCCTATCAGCAGTAGAAGTCCCGGATCTTCTTGGCGCGGCTGGGATGGCGCAGCTTCCGGATGGCCTTGTTCTCGATCTGGCGGATACGCTCACGGGTAACGCCGAAGATCTGGCCCACTTCCTCCAGGGTGTGGGTGCGGCCGTCGTACATGCCGAAACGCATCCGCAGAACGTCTGCTTCGCGCTCGGTCAGGGTGTCCAAAATTTCCTTCAGGGCTTCGGCAAGCAATGCATTGGAGGTCGCATCGGCAGGACCGGGGGTACGCTCATCCTCCACGAAGGAGCCGATGGAGGTGTCTTCTTCGTCACCCACAGGAGTGTCCAGAGACAGGGTATCGGCAGCGGTGCGGTTTGCCTCGATGATCTTCTCCACAGGCAGGTTCAGCTCGGCTGCGATCTCCTCCACAGTGGGCTCACGGCCCAGCTCCTGAACCAGCTTCCGGTTGCAGCGGGTAGCCTTGTTGATGACCTCCACCATGTGCACAGGCACACGGATGGTTCTGGCCTGATCGGCAATGGCACGGGTAATGGCCTGACGAATCCACCAGGTAGCATAGGTGGAGAACTTGTTGCCCTTGGTCCAGTCGAACTTGTCAACGGCCCGGATCAGGCCGGTGTTGCCCTCCTGGATCAGATCCAGAATGTGCAGGCCGCGGCCGCTGTACTTCTTGGCAATGGAGACCACCAGACGCAGGTTTGCCTCGGTGAGCTTGTTCTTGGCCTTCTGATCACCCTCAGCCACCCGCTTGGCAAGCTCCACTTCCTCTTCGGCGCTCAGCAGCTTCACCTGGCCGATCTCCTTCAGGTACATACGGACAGGATCATCCAGACTGTATTCGGCGGCCAGGTCAACGGGGTCCACCAGATCCTCTTCATCCAGACCGGACAGGTCAATATCCCCGCCGTCCAGCCCCAGGTCGTCGTCGCCCAGATCCAGCTCCAGCTCTGCAGTGATGATCTGGATGTTCATGGCCTCGAAGCGGTCGTAGATCTCTTCGATCTTTTCGGGTGTCAGCTGCATTTTTTCCAGCTGGGCGTTCAGGTCGGCGGCACGGATCATGCCCTCCTTCTTACCCTGGGTGATCAGCGCCTGCAGGGCAGCCTGGACGTCTTCCAGATTATTCTTCTGATTCTTCTTCGGTGTACTCATAGCGATACCCCTCTTATTTCTATGTAATACTCTAAAATTCTCATGCCGTTAAACTATACCGCTTTTTTTACAAAATGACAAGGGTATTTTTGTGATTTCTTTCGATTTTTCGAAAAATTTTCTTAGGCCAAAGACAGTTTTCCCCCATTTTCGGGAAAAGATACAGTTTACTTTTTCCGAAAAATTCGCTATAATTGGGAAAATGAGATATTGTGTCCATCTGATGACTGCAGGGCGGGGTCATGACCCCGCCGATCAGGTTGGGCAAATGCCTTGCTATGGGTGTTCCGCCATTTACCAATCAGGAACCATCGAATCCGCGCAAGATATGCAAGCGGGTCGGCGGGATCATGACCCCGCCCTACAATACCTATTCCGAGGTGCACGTTATGACCGAACTTTCCAAGATCCGTAATTTCTCAATCATCGCCCACATTGACCATGGCAAATCCACCCTGGCAGACCGGCTGCTGGAGGAATGCAACGCCATTGACCAGCGCATCCGGGCCGAGCAGATGCTGGACTCCATGGAGCTGGAAAAGGAGCGCGGCATCACCATCAAGGCCACCGCCGCCACCCTGACCTACACCGCCGATGACGGCGAAACCTATGCCCTGAATCTCATCGACACTCCCGGCCACGTGGACTTTAACTACGAAGTCTCCCGTTCCCTGGCCGCCTGTGAAGGTGCCATTCTGGTGGTGGATGCCTCCCAGGGTGTGGAGGCTCAGACTCTGGCAAACACCTATCTTGCCATTGACGCCGGCCTGGAGGTACTGCCCGTCATCAACAAGATCGACCTGCCCTCCGCCCGTCCTGCCGAGGTCAAGGCCGAGGTGGAGGATATCATCGGCATTCCTGCCGAGGATTCCCCCGAAATCTCCGCCAAGAACGGCATCAACATCCATTCCGTTCTGGAAATGATCGTCAAAGACGTGCCTGCCCCCACCGGTGACCGGGAAGCCCCCCTGCAGGCGCTGATCTTCGACAGCCAGTACGATTCCTACCGGGGTGTCATCGTCTACACCCGCATCAAGCAGGGCACCGTCAGGCCCGGACAGGATATTAAGATGATGGCCACCGGCGCTGTTTATAAGGTGGTGGAAGTGGGCACCATGAGCCCGGGCGGTCTGATCCCCCGGGATGCCCTGGGCGCAGGTGAGGTTGGCTACATCACCGCCTCCATCAAGACCGTGGCCGATACCCAGGTGGGCGACACCATCACCACCATGGAAAATCCCGCTCCGGAGCCTCTGCCCGGCTACCGTCCCGTGCAGCCCATGGTGTTCTCCGGCGTGTATCCCGCCGACGGCGCAAAATATCAGGATCTGCGGGAGGCCCTGGAAAAGCTGAAGCTGAACGATGCCTCCATGTCCTATGAGCTGGAAAGCTCCATCGCCCTGGGCTTCGGCTTCCGCTGCGGCTTCCTGGGACTGCTGCACATGGAGATCATCCAGGAGCGTCTGGAGCGCGAATATAATCTGGATCTGATCACCACTGCGCCCAACGTCGTTTACCGCATCACCAAGACCAACGGCGAGGTGATGATGGTCTACACCCCCCTGGATTACCCCGACCCCATGGAGATCCAGCTGGCGGAGGAGCCCTTCGCCAAGGTGAATCTGATCGCCCCCCAGGAATATGTGGGCAACATTATGGAGCTGGCCCAGCAGCGCCGGGGCGAATTCAAGGACATGGTGTATCTGGATGCCAACCGTGTGGAGCTCCACTACGAAATGCCCCTGAACGAGATCATCTATGATTTCTTCGATGCCCTGAAATCCAGAACCAGAGGCTACGGCTCCCTGGACTATGAGCTCATCGGCTACCGTCCCTCCAAGCTGGTCAAGCTGGACATCCTGCTCAACGGCGATGTGGTGGATGCCCTGAGCTTCATCCTCTTTGCGGACAATGCCTACCCCAGAGCCCGAAAGATCTGCGAAAAGCTGAAGGAGAACATCCCGAGAGCCCAGTTCGAAATTCCCGTCCAGGCAGCCATCGGCGGCAAGATCATTGCCCGGGAAACCATCAAGGCCCTGAGAAAAGATGTGCTTGCCAAGTGCTACGGCGGCGATATCACCCGAAAGAAGAAGCTGCTGGAAAAGCAGAAGGAAGGCAAAAAGCGCATGCGTACCTTCGGCACCGTGTCCGTGCCCTCCGAAGCCTTCATGGCAGTGCTGAAGCTGGACGAAGACTGATTTATCAAAATGCTAAATGCAGAATGCTGAATGCTAAATTGTAAATAAATTTAGCATTTTGCATTTATCACTCTGCATTTATTTTACCGGAGGTAAAATACCATGCCCATCTTAACCAAACGTGCCAACAAGACCCCTCTGGGTATTTATGTTCATGTGCCCTTCTGCCGCAGCAAGTGCCAGTACTGCGACTTTTACTCCCTGTCCACCAAGGATGACAAGGTCATCGACGGCTACCTGGATGCGGTCTGCGACCATATCAAGGAAGCCGGTGAGCTGGCTCCCGGCTATAAGGTGGATACCATCTATTTCGGCGGCGGCACCCCCTCCTTCTTCGGTGCCGACGGTATGGCCGTGATCCTGACCGCCATCCGCCGGAATTTCGACGTGGACAACAACGCCGAGATCACCTTCGAGGCCAATCCCGACTCTGTTTCCGACCGGCTGCTGCACCGGCTCCGTGCAGAGGGCTTCAACCGGGTGTCTCTGGGCATCCAGTCCGATGACGACGAGATGCTGAAAAAGCTGGGCCGTCCCCATACCTATGCCCAGGCAGTTGCCGCCTACCACCGCATCCGCAAGGCAGGCTTCCGGAACGTATCCGTAGATCTGATGTACGGCCTGCCCGGTCAGGATGTGTACGACTGGCAGGAGACTCTGGATAATGTACTGCGGCTGCTGCCCGAGCATGTCAGCTGCTATGCCCTGAAGGTGGAGGAGGGCACCCCCTTCTACGAAATGAAGGATGTTCTGAACCTGCCCGATGATGATACCGTGGCCGATATGTATCTGGCCGCTGTGGAGACCCTCCGGGGCCGGGGCTTCCGGCAGTATGAGATCTCCAACTTCTGCCGCAAGGGCCTGATCTCCCGGCACAATATGAAATACTGGACCGGCGGCGAATATCTGGGCTTCGGCCCCAGCGCCAGCTCCGATTTCGGCAGCAAGCGCTTCACCCTGAAGCGGGATCTGCACGCCTACATTGCTGCCATCCGGGACGGCGGGGACATCATGGACGAGATGGAAGAGATCCCCATGCGGGAGCGGGCCGGCGAATACCTGATGCTGCGGCTGCGGACCAATGTGGGCATCGAGGCCCAGGAATATGAAAAGCTGTTCCTGCTGCCCTTCGCCCCTCTGGAAGATGTGCTGGAAAAGCAGCGCCGTCTGTTCCACGCCACCCAGAACGATGCAGGCCGCTGGATTCTGACCCCCAAAGGGTATCTGGTCAGCAACGACATCATCACCGACCTGCTGCTGGCTCAGGACAGCTCCCATCCTCTGAAGAGAATTTAAAATGTAACAAAGATGCTATGGCGCGGGAGCGCCCAGGCTCCCTCTGATGAGGGAGCTGTCACGCATACAGCGTGACTGAGGGAGAGAAAATGTGTAAGCTTTTGTGTTCTAACAAAAGGTGTACACGCTGCAGCCTTTTCTCTCCCTCAGTCGCCTGCGGCGACAGCTCCCTCCCAGAGGGAGCCTGGGGCGCTCCCGCGCCAGTGCGTTATACGAATTTTGCCCATCACAAAACGAGGTGACACCATGGCTTCCTGCATTATTTTCTGCGCTGCAAAATTCGATACCCTGGCCCGGCCCATCGAAGCGGACGACTTTGTTCTGGCTGCCGACGGCGGCCTGCGGCATACAAAACAGCTGGGTATCACCCCCCATGAAATTCTGGGGGATTTCGACTCCCTGGGCTTTACGCCTGAGGGAGCCAATGTGTTCCCGGTGGAGAAGGATGACACCGATGCCATGCTGGCTGTCCGCCGGGGACTGGCACTGGGATACAAAACGTTTCTCCTCTACGGAAGTCTGGACGGCCCGAGGCTTGATCATACCGTCGCCAATTTCCAGACCCTGCAGTTTCTGGCAGACCATGGCGCAGCGGGATATCTTGTGGGACTGGACACCATGGTAACGGTGGTGAAAAACGGGACGATCACCTTCCCGGCAGGCTGTGACGGTACTATTTCCGTGTTCTGCCTGGGCCGGGATGCCCAGGGCGTAGACATCGACGGCCTGTATTACCCCCTGAAAAACGGCACCCTCACCGCAGGCTTTCCCCTGGGTGTCAGCAACCATTTCACCGGCCGGGAAGCCCGCATTTCCGTAACGGACGGCAGTCTGCTGGTGCTGTGGGATCGCAAAAACGGGTTTCCCTCCCGCTAAATAACCATCTGTAGGGCGGGCTGCCCTCAGCCCGCCGCAAAGCGGTAGATTTGGTTCAAATGCGGCGGCTTGAGGGCAAGCCGCCCTACTGGTATCGGCCATCATTTTTAATATTATGTTAACTTACGAACTCAAAAAATCTCCCGGCGTGCCTCTTTACGAGGCTTTGTACCGCTGCATCCGGGAGGATATCCTCTCCGGGGCTTTGCCCGCCGGGGAAAAGCTGCCCTCCAAGCGGGCGCTGGCACAGAATCTGGAGGTCAGCAAAATCACCGTGGAGGCAGCCTACAACCAGCTGCTGTCTGAAGGGTATATCCGCTCTCAGGAAAAGGTGGGCTATTTCGTGGAGGCCACCGAACGCCGGGCCATCCACCGTCCTGCCCAGCCTGCTCTTACGGAAGAAATGCCCCGGGAATACCGGCTGGATCTGACCGCCAACGGCACGGAGCATTTCCCCTTCTCCGTGTGGATGAAGCTGCAGCGGGAGGTCATGCTGGACTACGGAGAAAAGCTGCTGCTGCCCCTGCCCAATCAGGGCATCCCGGAGCTGCGGCAGGCCATTGCCGATCATCTTGGCGCCTTCCGGGGCATGCACGTGAATCCGGAGAACATCCTCATCGGCGCAGGAACAGACTTTCTGTATAACCTGCTGATCCAGCTGCTGGGCCGGGACAAGACCTACGCTGTGGAAGAACCGGGCTACGGCAAGATCCGAAAGGTCTATGCCGCCGCCGGTGTTGCCTGTGTCAGCGCCCATATGGACAGCCGGGGTGTTCTGCCTGAAAGCCTGACCCACGCAGACGTGCTCCACTGCTCGCCGTCCCACCATTTTCCCAGCGGTCTGGTGACCCCTGTCAGCCGCCGGTCGGAGCTTCTGAACTGGGCAGGCTCAGAAAAATGGATCATCGAGGACGACTACGACTCCGAATTCCGCTTCGATGCCCACCCCATGCCCGCCATGCAGTCACTGGATCACCGGGGCCGGGTCATTTACATGAATACCTTCTCCAAAAGTCTGGCTCCCTCCATCCGTATCAGCTACATGGTGCTGCCGGAGGATCTGATGCTGGAATTCCGCCGGAAGCTTGGCTTCTACAGCTGCACGGTGCCCTCCTTCGAGCAGTATACCCTGGCCCGGTTCCTGAGCCGGGGATATTTCGAAAAACACATCAACCGGATGCGCAAATTCTATAAAAACCGGAGAAACACCGTGGTTTCCCTTCTGAAAAATTGTCCCTTTTCCGGAAAACTCACCATTCTGGAGCAGGACGCGGGTCTGCATTTCTTGCTGAAGGTGGATACCCCCCTGTCTGACCGCGTTCTGAAAGCACGTCTGGAGCAGGCCGGTGTCCGGGTTCGGGCATTGAGCGATTACTACCACGACAGAAAAGAAGACCTGCACTGCCTGGTGGTGAATTACTCCGGCCTGAAGGAAGAGAGCCTTGCAGATGCCCTTTCCGAAATTGAAATTGTTATGTAAACAAAAATTACCGTTCCGTCAGGGACATTTCCCTTGCCTTTTGCCCATGGGAACGATATAATAAATCTAACAAAACCGTTGTGCGCAGGGGAGGCATTACCCCTGCGGAGCAGATTTATGGAGAGGAGGCGCACATATGGCCATTTCGCAATCATCCTACCGGGGCTGCCTTCTGGGGCTGGCCGTGGGCGATGCCATGGGCTATACCGTGGACAACCGCAGCTGGCAGGAAATTCAGGAAGACTACGGCCCCAATGGTCTGCTGGGCTATGATCTGGTGAACGGCTATGCGGATGTGACCTCCTATACCCAGATCGCAGCCTATACATGCAACGGTCTGCTCTTCGGTCTGACCCGGGGACAGATGACAGGAAAAATGGCTCCCTTCATCAAGTACATCGCCCTGGCAAACTGCGAATGGGCTGCTTCCCAGCGGGCCTGGGGCCGTCCCAGCCGCAGCTACTGCTGGCTGGCCAGAAAAGAGGAGCTGTGCCGACGGCACTGCATGGATACCCGGATGGTGGAGACCCTGAACCGCCGGAATCTGGGAACCCTAGAAACCCCCACCAACAATTATACCGGCCCCTACGGCCTCACCGCGGCCATCGGCGTGGGACTGTTTTACAATGAAGACCGGATGGATCAGCAGGAGACCGACCGGCTGGGTGCGGAGGCGGTTGCCCTGACCCACGGCGGCCCCGCCGCTTTCCTGACCGGTGCGGCGCTGACCCATATTATGAGCGTTCTGCTGCGAAAGCCCGGTGCGCCGCTGAAGAAGGTGGTACTGGAAGCGGCGGAGACCCTGAAGGAGCAGTTCGGCCATCAGTATTCCCAGGCCTTCGACATTGCAACCCTGATCCGCCATGCTGTCACCTATTCCGAGACCCACGGTGTCCGGGCGGTGGAGGTCATGGAGCGGCTGGGCTGCGATACCGCCCCCCAGGTGCTGGCGGGAGCCATCTATACCTGTCTGGTCTGCGGTGATGACTTTGACCGGGCCATGATCGTGGCCGTTAACCACTCCGGCCGCAGCGCAGCCGTGGGCGCCATTGTGGGCGCCATCCTGGGCATCCGTCTGGGCGAGGAAGCCCTGCCGGATTTCTACATTGAATGTCTGGAGCCTGCGGAGATTCTGCGGGAGCTGGCAGACGACCTGTACACCGGCTGCCCCATGGAGCGGGGCAACAAGCTGTTCGACCTGGACTGGGATTATAAGTACCTCCACGGGGGACAATAAACATATTTCTCCTTCTGCAGGCATACAATGCTGCAAAAGGGACAATGCATACATAAAAACTGTAGGGCGGAGGCATGCCTCCGCCGGGCACTTCCGATACTGAGTTTCATCGATTTTTCCACTCAGTAACTGTGACTGCCCGGCGGGGGCATACCCCCGCCCTACTTTTTTATCGTGTTGTATCAAATCAGGGGGGATTTTTATGCAAAAACGGGACTTGCTGATCCTGGGTCTGGCCTTTGCCATTGCCATTACCGTTGCTGCGGGGATTTTTCTGGGCAGCAGTCTGGAAACCGGCTCCTGGGGCCTGAGCTTCCGGCAGGAGGGCGCGCCGCCCATGGGCAACGCGGGCCGGGATCAGCTGAAGGCCTATGATGCCGCCTACCTGGGAGACCCGGCTGAGAAGGTGCTGTATCTGACCTTCGATGCCGGTTACGAAAACGGCTGTACTGCCAAAATTCTGGACACCCTGAAGCAGCATCAGGTCAGCGCAGCCTTCTTTCTGGTGGGCAATTACATCGACAGGAATGCCGACCTGGTACGCCGGATGGAAGCGGAGGGGCACACCGTTGCCAACCACACCATGCACCACCATGATATGAGCAAGCTCACCGACAAGGCCGCCTTTGCAAAGGAGCTGCAGGATCTGGAAGCGCTTTACAGGCAGACCACAGGAAAGGAGCTTCCAAAATATTACCGCCCGCCCCAGGGTATCTACAGCCAGGAGAACCTGAAAATGGCGCAGGAGCTGGGCTATAAAACCGTTTTCTGGAGCCTTGCCTACGTGGACTGGAACAACGATGCCCAGCCCTCCAAAGAGGAAGCCTTTCAGAAGCTCCTGCCCCGGACCCACAACGGCGCGGTGGTGCTGCTGCACTCTACCTCCAGCACCAATGCGCAGATCCTGGACGAACTGCTGACAAAATGGAAAGAAGCCGGCTACCGGTTCGGATCGCTGGAGGAATTGTTCGCCTAGAAAACCAAAGGCGGAGCTAAGCCCCGCCTCAGACTGTCAAAAAAGTAGATTCACACGTAAAAGTTTACCAAAATGCACAGCACCCAAAGCCTCCCTTGTGTAAAGGGAGGTGGCTCGCCGTAAGGCGAGACGGAGGGATTGTGCAGAGAAATCTTGCGTATTCGCATAGGATTA
>JAFQHF010000067.1 GCA_017398105.1 Oscillospiraceae bacterium
AAAGTCCGAACTTTTTACAAAGAAAAACCACCGTTTTACCTTAGAAAACGGTGGTTTTTTGGTTGCGGAGGCAGGACTCGAACCTACGACCTCCGGGTTATGAGCCCGACGAGCTTCCAACTGCTCTACTCCGCGATATTTGCTGCACCCTTGAGTGCTTAGATAGTATAACATAGCTTTCAGCTTTTGTCAAGCCCTTATTTTCTGTCGGATCATTGACATTTTTCCCGGAAATGCATATAATCAGAGCATCCTATTTTTTCGCAAAGCGAGTGATTCCCTATGAAACCCCATGCCATCCGTGCCGCTTTTCTGGATACGGTGCCGGTTATGACCGGATATCTGTTTTTGGGCTTCGGCTTTGGCATTCTCATGTATCAAAACGGCTGCGGTGTCCTGTGGGCAGGTGCCATGAGTCTGTTTATTTATGCCGGTTCCATGCAGTATGTGGCTGTCAGTCTGTTTGCTTCCGGGGCCAGTCTTCTGACGGCTGCCCTGACTGCCTTTGTGGTCAACGCCCGGCATTTGTTTTACGGCATTTCCATGGTGGATGCCTATAAAGGGGCCGGAAAACGCAAGCCCTATATGATCTTTGCCCTGACGGACGAGACCTATTCCCTGGTTTCCAAAAATCATGTGCCTGAAGGCATCAGCCGCCACAGCTATTGCTTTTTGGTATCCCTGTTCGATCACGCTTATTGGGTCGCAGGCACGGTTCTGGGGAGTCTGGCCGGTTCCCTGATCCCTGTCAATTACGAGGGCATCGAGTTTGTCCTGACCGCACTGTTTGTCACCATTTTTGTGGAGCAATGGCTCAGCACCAAGGATCACCGCCCTGCGGCAGTCGGCGTTGTCTCAACGCTGGCCTGCCTGCTGGTCTTCGGCCGGGATGTTTTTCTGATTCCCTCCATGGTCATCATTGCAGTTCTTCTGACCGTTATGCGCCGGACCGGCAAGGAGGTTTCCCATGAATAATCTGCATACTGCCATCTCCATCGCCGTAATCGCCCTCGTCACTGCCGGACTTCGGTTTCTTCCCTTCCTGATTTTTGGTGAAAACCGAAAAACTCCGCCGCTGGTATCCTACCTGGGTCAGGTGCTTCCCTATGCCATTATGGGTATGCTGGTGGTTTACTGTCTGAAGGATGTGGATCTGACCGCCGCACCCTTCGGTATTCCGGAGGCCATCGGCTGCGCCGCTGTCGCCCTGCTGCATATCTGGAAGCGCAATACCCTGCTCAGCATCGGCGCCGGAACCCTCTGCTATATGCTTCTGGTTCAATTTGTCTTTTGAGGTATCGCCTATGCATAACGATTTACAGCATGCCCGCAATCTTCTGGACACAGGCGACTATACCTGCGTGGTCTGCCGTGACCAGACAACGCACACCGCTGTCCGCCGCGGTGTCCGCCCCCTTCTGGACTGGCTGGATTCCGGCCTGGATCTGCAGGGCTTTTCCGCTGCAGACCGGGTGGTCGGACGCGCCACAGCCTACTTATACTGCCTTCTGGGTGTCCGGCAGGTATATGCCCGGGTCATGAGCCATCCCGCTGCGGAAGTTCTGACCGCCCATGGCATCAGTGCAGAAGCGGATTCTCTGGTAGAAGGCATCATCAACCGGGCTGGTACGGGCCCCTGTCCGTTCGAAGCTGCCGTTATGGACATCCATACCGCACCCGAAGCCCTGTCCGCCATCCGTAAAAAAATGCAGCAGCTGCAGCAAGGAGGAACGTTATGAAAATCGGAATCCAGGTTTCCAGTCTGAAGCCCCTTCTGCTGACCGAGAAACAGGTCGCAGATGCCTTTGCCAACATGAAGCGTCTTGGCTGCGACACGGTGCAGCTGCAGTGGATCGACCCTGCCGTACCCGCTGCGTTTGTCGCGCAGACCCTGCGGGAGAACCGGATGGAATCTGTCTCTTTCCAGGATTTCTATTCCCTCATTCTGGATGATTTCTCTTACTACACTGACCTGAATGCCGTCACCGGCGGAAAGTGGATGTGTGTCAGCCGCATTCCGGATCACCTGAAATCACCGGCAGGTCTGGATCAGTTTATCTGCGACCTGCGGGCCATGCAGGAGCATCTGAACAGCCTCGGACAGGTTCTTTGCTTCCATCCCGTCAGTGCCGATTTCGCAGCCGTGCCCGGGATGAATGCGGTGGAATATCTTCTGGAGCATATGCCGGAGCTGGCGCTCTGCCTTGATCTTTATCATCTGAACCGGAACTGCGCTGATATGCCCGGTTTTATCCGCCGGTATGCCGGCAGAATCTGCATGGTGCATTTCAAAGATGCTGTCGGCGACACGCTGGTTCCCGCCGGACAGGGCGATACCTGCTGGGATGGCGTGGTTTCCGCCTGTCTTGACGCCGGGATTCCCTATGCTTTTGTGGAACAGGAACGATGGGATCGTGACCCCTATGACTGTCTGAAAGAAGCTATGGATTGGCTGGACAGACAGATCTGCGCTGCCCGGTAACGCAAATACGCAATGTACTGATTACCTTAAATAAGCACAATATCCATTTGAACATGCTACAGTAGGGCGGGCTGCCCTCAGCCCGCCGCAAAACGGCAGATTTGTTTCCGATACGGCGGCTTGAGGGCAAGCCGCCCTACAGGAACTGTTTTTCTGTTCCCATTATGATACTTGCTTCGTAAAGGGGATAACCACAATAATCAAAAATGGGCCGTTCTCAAAGGAACAGCCCATTTTTCATGTTCATTTTGCCAGCTGCTTGTCATAGCCCATGGCAACAAGGGTATGGAACGCATCCCAGGCTTCCTGGGGAATCACCTGGGGCAGCTGGTAGCCCAGGCGGGCATACAGATCCATCCGCTGAAAATCTCCCACAATGACGGAGATGGATGCATTTTCCGAAATACCCTGGCCCTTTGCCCGCTCCAGATATTCCGGAATGGTCACCTGAGGAGAGGTGACACAGAAATCCAGCTCCGGCCAGTAAACCCCCATGGCAGCCGTGATCCTGCGCTCCATAAAAGGCTGGTGGACACCCAGAATTTTTCCATGGGGCACTCCCATGGCGGACAGCAGCTCCCGGGTAAATTCGATGTTTTCCTTCGTGTTGGAAGAACGGTCTTCCAGGATGATATCCCCGTCCGGGACGCCGCATTCCATCGCTACTCTGGCAAAGCGCACCGCTTCCGGTTCCGGCAGCAGGCCTTCGGTATTGCGTCCCAGGCCGCCGGTAAACAGGATCTTCGGCGCATACCCCTGATGATACAGCTCTGCGGCCCGGCGGGCAATGTCCGTGTTAAAATTGCCGAAGCCAACGATACAGTCAGCTTTTTCCGGCTGCTGATGCATGCCCAGGTAATCCCAGATCACCTGCAGCGGCTGCATAAAGTCCATATTGATCCCTCCATGAAAAAGCTGCCGGGTCAATCCCCGGCAGCTTTGTGTCATTTAGCAGTACTTGGCAACAGCAGCCCGGATCATGGCAACCGCCTCATCCACGATGGGGTAGTCGCTCTCGATCAGCTCAGCCAGAGGTGCCCGGACGGAGCCGCAGTCAGGGCAGCCCATTTTGCGCAGAGCTTCCTTGATCATGCCGTACATATTGCCGTGACCGGAGCACAGCTTGTAGATGATGCGGCAGCAATCGTTCTGGATCTCCAGAGCCTTGGCCATGTCGCCTTCCTTAACGCAGCGGTACAGCTCCACATACAGCTCAGGCATAGCACCGTAAGTGCCGCCGATGCCGCCAACAGCGCCCATGACCAGACCGGAAATCAGCTGCTCATCGGGACCGTTGAAGACGATGGCACCCTCGTCGCGCCACATCTGGATATCCTGGGTGGGCATGGAGGAGTTCTTGACACCGATAACTCTGGGGTTCTTCAGCATTTCCTTCAGCAGGGGCACGGACAGGGAAACACCGGCCAGCTGAGGAATGTTGTAGATGATGAAATCGGTGTTGGGAGCTGCTGCGCTCATGTCATTCCAGTACTTGGCAATGGCATAGGGGGGCAGCTTGAAGTAGATGGGAGGAATGGAAGCGATGGCATCCACGCCCAGAGCTTCTGCATGGGCTGCCAGTTCCTGAGAATCGGCAGTGTTGTTGCAGGCGATGTGGGCGATGACCGTCAGCTTACCCTTGGCTTCCGCCATGACATTCTCCAGAACCAGCTTGCGTTCTTCCTTGCTCTGGTAGATGCACTCGCCGGAGGAGCCGCCAACGTAAACGCCCTGGACACCCTTCTCGATGAACCAGCGGGTCAGTTCCCGGACACCTTCCGGATTGATCTTGCCCTCTGCATCATAGCAGGCGTAGAATGCAGGAATAATGCCCTCGTATTTCTTGATATCAGTCATAATCATTCTCCTATGTATGTGTTTTGATCCGTACCCACAGTATAGCACGGCAGGAATCAAAGCACAAGTGGTTTAACCCTTGACAGCACCCATGGTGATGCCCTTGGTGAAGTACTTCTGGAAGATCAGGAACACGATGATGATGGGCACGGAAGCCAGTGCGGAGCCGGCCATCAGAATGCCGAAGTCGGTGGAATTTTCGCCCTGCATGGTGGCGATACCCACGGAAATGGTCAGTTCCTTGGTACCCATCAGCATGATCAGCTGCATGAAGTAGTCATTCCAGGAATTGATGAAAGTGAAGATGGCACAGGCACCAACACCGGGCTTGATCATGGGGAACATGACATCGGTGAATGTACGCCACTCAGAAGCGCCGTCAATGCGGCAGGCTTCCACCATTTCGGTGGGGATGCCCTCTGCAAACTGCTTCAGCAGGAACACACCAAAGGGCCAGCCGATTACGGGGAAGATAACGGCCCAGATGGTATCATACAGACCCAGAGCAGACATTTCACGAACCAGAGGGATCAGAATGACCTGCTTGGGCAGTGCCATGGCGCAGACAATCAGGCTGAACAGGATGGTCTTGCCATAGAAGCGCTTCTTTGCCAGGGCATAACCGGCCATTGCTGCGGTCAGACAGGTCAGCAGCATGGAGGTCACGGACATGAATACAGTATTCACCAGCCAGCGGATGGCACCGGGAACGGTAGGGCCGGTGACGGTAATGGTGGAGCCAAGCTTGAGGACATAACCAAAAGCGGAAATCTTCAGTCCGGGAATGGTAAAGTCAAACAGAGGCGCAGAGCGCTTGCTCATCAGATTCTCGTAGTTGGTCGTAACCCATTCCTTGGGCCACCAGGTGGGCGTGCTGGAAATAATTTCCGCTTTAGCCTTGAAGGAGCCGGTAATGATCCAGTACAGAGGGAACAGGAAGGTAAATGCGATAATGCAGATAATGATGCAGGAAGCGATATTATAGATCCGCTCTCTGCGCTTTTCTACATCCAGACGGTCAAAATTTTTCATATACAGCACCCTCCTTTACTTTTCTTCGCCCAGCTTAAACTGGATGGCAGAGAGGATGGCAATGATGATTGCCAGAACGACACCCATTGCATTGCCGTAGCCGTACTTGTACAGTTTGAAGGCGCTGTAATAGATGTAGTACATAATGGTCATGGTGGAGTTCTTGGGGCCACCGGAGGTCAGCAACTGGATCAGTGCGAAGCACTGGAAGGAGTTGATGGTGGTGATGACCAGGATGTACAGAGTAGTGGGCATCATCTGGGGCCACTTGATCTTCCAGAATGCCTGCATCTGGGTAGCACCGTCCACTTCGGCAGCTTCCACCAGGGACTTGTCCACGTTGTCCAGAGCGGAAACATACAGCACGATGGGCTGGCCCACGGAAGTGGTCAGCAGGATCAGAATAATGCAGCCCAGGGCATACTTGGTGTCGCCCAGCCAGTTGATATTCTTTTCAATAATGCCCAGGCCATCGCTGCCCATGACATAGTTCAGAATACCATAGTAGTTGTTGAACATCCACTTCCAGACCATGGTAACGGCCACGGAGCCGGTGACCACGGGCAGGTAGAAAATGCATCGGAAGGCAGAGGTTGCAGCCACTGGCATCTTAGCAATGACAGAAGCAACCCAGAGAGAAAAAGCACAGGTAACGGGAACAGACACCAGAACGATGACCATGGTGTTTTTCAGTGCGATCCAGAACACTTCATCCTGCAGCAGCATCCGATAGTTTTCGAAGCCGATGAAGATATCTTCCCGGTCCATACCGGAGGTGGCGTCATAGAAGCTGGTACGCACGCACATGAACATGGGGTACAGAACGAACACGACGAAAAACAGCAGGAAGGGCAACAGGAACAGGTAAGCCGCGATATTTTCCTGAATGACCAGTCTTCGGGTGTTCTTGCTCACGACAATTTTCTTGTTAGCCAAGGAGGTTCACCCTTTCATTTTTTAGGCAACGATGTAGGGCGGGGGCTCGCCCCCGTCATAGGCAGGTCTTCCGCCGTGGCAGAAGCAAGCCCCCGCCCTACGGTGAAGTCCATTATCATATCTGTAATAAGCTCAGCGCCCCTCCCCTTTTACGGGAAGGGGCGCTTTTCGGGTTAAGTTTGACTCTATGCGTCAGAGGATCAGCCGGCGTTGGCAACGTCCTGAGCAGCAGTCATCTCAGCCAGGATGGCCTCGACGGAGCCGTCGGAAGCGTCAACACGCTGCAGCATGTTCCACCACTCGGTACGGGCGTTGGTCCAGTTGGTGGTGATCTGGTAGTAGTCACCCATCATGGGAGCAACCAGCATGTACTCGGGCAGCAGGGGGTTCAGCTCAGCGCTGTTGGCCAGATCACGGCAGGGAGCGAAGGTGGAAGCCTTAACAGCCTTGAAGTACTGCTCGTCGGACTCGGTCATGAACTTGATGAAGGTCTTTGCAGCCTCGATCTTAGCCTCGTCGCCGTTGTTGAACACGCCGAAGCCCCAGATGCCGCCCTGCAGGGAGGGAGTGGAATCGGAGGGGAATGCCATGGGCAGGACGTCGAAGGTCAGAGCGTCAGCATTGTTGACTTCCTGAGAGATGTTCCAGCAGAAAGCCATCTGGAAGGTGCCGTTGACGAAAGCAGTGATTTCGTCGGAAGCAACGATAGCGGTGTCGAAGGAGATGCCGTCCTGGGCATACAGCTTAGCCAGAGCCTCAGCGTTCTCCTGGGAAGCGTAGGTATAAGCGGTGTGCTCAGCATTGGCATAGGTGCCGCCGCCGATGTTGGTGATCAGAGCGCGGGTGCCCTGGTCGCCGCCCTGGCCGCCGCAGTAGATGACGCCAACGTTCTCGTGGCCGGCATCGTAAACAGCCTGAACAGCCTTGAAGAAGTCTTCAACGGAGTTCCAGGTACGGGTCTCTTCGTTCAGGTACTGCAGAGCGCCGGCAGCCTCGAAGACATCGCGGTTGATGGCCATGCAGTGAGTGATCATACAAACGGGCAGCTCGTACATCTCGCCGTTGGCGGAGGTGCAGGTAGCAGCAACAGACTCATAGGTGCCGGCGGGAACGATGTCCTTCAGGTCAACCAGATAGCCTTCTGCGCCCCACTTTGCGATCAGACGCTCGGGGCCTTCCATGATGATGTCGGGAGCCTTCTTGCCCTCAACAGCGGTGGACAGCTTGTCGTCGCCGTTGGTGTAATCCAAGTACTCGACCTTGACGGTGATGTTGGGATAAGCAGCGCTGAAATCAGCGATCAGCTCGGAGACAGTAGCCTCGTCAACCCAGTTACCAACAGGGTAGGTCCACAGGGAGATCTCAACGGGAGCAGCTTCAGGAGCAGCTTCGGGAGCTGCAGCAGCAGCCTGAGTCTCTGCGGGTGCGGGCTCTTCGGCCTTCTCAACAGAGCAAGCTGCCAGAGACAGAACCATGACCAGAGCCAGCAGAAGTGCGATAAACTTCTTCATTTGTTTTCCTCCTAAAATTTTCTGATATGCTTACGGTGTTTCACCGTGAAAGCCAAAGCAGCATTCCACCCTCATGGCATTGAGGATGGAAAAGGGCTAGCCCTTTTTCACAAAATCCGCAGTTCGGGACTTTGTTTTCTGATTCAATATTACCTAAGGTTACCACATTTGTCAACCGGCTTTTGAAAATTATTTTCCATTTTTCACATCTAAAGAAAACTTTTTCCATTTCGCACAATAAAACGTTTCCAAATTTTAGCAACCTGACGAAAGTCTCTGCCCGTCCACGACGAAGCTTGAAAACAGAACTTTCCCATGGTATTCTTTAGGTACAATACTTTGCGAAAAGGAGCAGCGCTGCATGAAAAAGCACATTGTTTGTCTCGGAGATTCCAACACCCACGGCTACTGTGCCGATCCTGCCGACTGTGCCGACGGCGGCATCCGCTTCAATGAAGACGAGCGCTGGACCCGTCTGCTGCAGAAGCAGCTGGGAGAAGGCTATCTTGTCATCGAAGAGGGTCTCTCCGGCCGCACCACCTGCTTCGATGACCCCATCCACGAAGGTCTGAATGCCCTGAACTATATCTATCCCTGCCTGAAGAGCCACGAAGATGTGGATCTTCTGATCATTATGCTGGGCACCAACGATACCAAGGACCGGTTCTATGCCAGCGCTGCCTGCATCGCCATCGGCATGGCCCGCCTGGTCAAAAAAGCAATGTCCACCGAATGCTGGGGCGGTAAAAAACCGAATATTCTTGTGGTGGCGCCGCCTCCCATCGGGGAAGGCATGCTCACCAGCCCCGTAGCCGCCACCATGGGTTCTCTGTGCGTCAAAAAGTCCGAAGAGCTGGCCCATTACTATAAGGAGCAGTGCGACCTCATCGGCTGTCACTTCCTGGATGCCGGCGCCCTGGGCTGCGAATTCAATCAGATCGATTATATGCATCTGACCAAAAAAGGCCACGCCGCTCTGGCCGAGGGTCTGGCAGAGCGGATTCCCCAGCTGGTCAAATAAAAAATGCTGCCTTACTCGGCAGCATTTCAGACTATAGAAAAAGCCTCGCAGAGTTTTCCGCGAAAGCGGAAAATAAAGTCAAAAACCGTTTTCGACCGCGGCGTGTACGTGGGCGAAAACACTTCTCAGGCTGCAAGTGTGCGAGTTGTGCGCCTTTGGCGCACAAGGAGTGCGCGCAGCAGACTGCAAAAAGCTGGCGGAAAGCCCCGAAGGGGATTTTCGCCACGCTGAAATGCTGCCTTACTCGGCAGCATTTTCCTGAAGCATATAGGGTTTGAACATCGGCTCGATCAGCAGCGTGGAGATCAGCGCTGCCAGGGCCGGCAGGAAGAACAGCGGGAAAACATAGCGGATGCACAGCAGCAGTGTTCCGGCATTCAGGATGCCCAGCAGAATGGTTCGGGGCAGATTGGCCATGGCCAGAAACACGGTATTCTTCAGCAGTGCACCCAGCGAATTGTCAAACCGGGACAGCATGGGAAACAGCACGCTTAAGATTCCCAGAACCGTCACTCCCAAAAACGCACCGGCAGAGAACAGCATCCAGGAAATCTGCCCGTAAACCGCCCCATTCCATACGCCGATCAGCGCTTTTGCCAGCAGAGCAAAGCACACCGCATATACCAGCGTAGGCACGATTCCCGCCTTCCAGTTTTCCCGGAAGACCTGCCAGAACCGCTGCCAGGGATGCTTTTCCCCCTCCCGGAATCCCCGGAAGGCCGCATCATACAACGCCGCCGAAGAAGCCCCCGCCGTCACCGCCGGGAAGCATCCCAATATCCAGAACAGGCTCAGAAAAATGCAGTCCGTGATCTGTGTCATGGTGATCATCAGCGGACTGTCCGGGCGAAACAGGTTGCGAAACATGTGCGTTACCTCCACAGCTTGATGGCAGTATTGTAGCACAGTTTTCCCCGGCTGTCACCCACTGCCGAAAAAAAGTTTTTCCGGCAGGAATCGGCATTGAAATCATTTTTTAATCATGATATGATATGATAAATTTACACACAACAGGAGGAACACTCTATGGATCGCAAAAAGTTTTTGGCAGAGCGCCAGTGGGTCCGCAACCAGCTGTCCGGCATCGCGGATTTCTGGCTGAAGAACGGCTGGGATCATGAACACGGCGGTGTCACCACCTGCCTGGACCGTGCCGGCCAGGTATATTCCACAGACAAGAGCGTGTGGATGCAGGGCCGCTGCGGCTGGACCTATGCTTACCTGTGCAATATCTACGGCGTAAAGAAGGAATGGCTGGAGTTCTCCAAGAGCTGCATCGATTTCCTGGAGGCGCACTGTGTCAACCACGATGCCGACGGAAGACTCTACTTCACCGTGGAAGGTGACGGCACCCCCCTGCGCCAGCGCCGCTACTGCTACTCAGAAGCCTTCTACTGCATCGCCAATGCCGAATACTATGGCGTTACCGGTGAGCGGGAGCATCTGCTCCGGGCCCGCCGCGCCTATGACATGTACTGGAACCTGAACCACGGTATGACCGATCCCACCGGAATGGGCCCCAAGTCCACCCGTACCGGCCGTGCTCTGGGCATTCCCATGATCATTCTGAACGTCACCGGCGTTATGAAGCGGGTCGATCCCGAAATGAAGGAGCTGTACGACGAGCGGGCAAAGGAATGCGTCCACGATATCTTTGCCTACCACGTAAAGCCTGAACTGGGCTGCACCCTGGAGAGCGTCTGTCTGGACGGCACTCCCCGTCTGAACGTCACCGAGGGCCGTATGGTAAATCCCGGCCACGATATCGAATGCGCCTGGTTCCTGATGGACTATGCCAATGAGATCGGTGACAAGGAGCTGCATGCCAAGGCCATCAACGTCTTTGACATGGCCTTCTCCAAGGGCTGGGATGATGAATTCGGCGGCATCCTGTACTTCATGGACTGCCTGGGCAATCCTCCCGAGGCCTACGAGCATGACATGAAGTTGTGGTGGCCCCACAACGAGGCTCTGATCGCCTCCATGATGATCTACCGGGACACCAAGGACGAAAAGTACCTGGATATCTTCTACCAGATTCTGGATTACTGCAAGAAGCACTTTGCCGATGAGTACGGCGAGTGGTACGGCTACCTGCGCCGGGACGGCAACCCCACCCTGCCCGCCTGCAAGGGTTCCACCTTCAAGGGTCCCTTCCATGTGCCCCGCTGCCTGATCCTGGTCGACCAGATGATGTCCCAGATTCTGGCTGAGTAAGAAAAAACCACAAATCACGAAAGGAGAGCTGGAATGGAAGAACAGAATATGGACATCCTGGAACGCATCCATGCCTCCTATTACCAGCTGACTGCCACAGAACGCAGGGTTGCGGACTTCGTGCTGGCCCAGCACACACAGGTGCAGTTCATGTCCATCACCCAGCTGGCAGACGAATGCGGAACTGCAGAGGCTACCATCTCCCGGTTCTGCCGCAGTCTGAAGCTGAAGGGCTTCAATGCCTTTAAAATCGAGCTGGCCCGGCACTCGGCGGGCAATGTGCAGAAAAACTCAGAGCAGCCCTCTGACACCCTGGTGGGCCGCAGCCTGCAAGTAGGCCGTCTGGCCAACGATGCGGTATATCAGACCATCGAGCTGGTGGAACCCAAGGAGGTTCTGAAGGCAGTGGAGATGTTTGAGGATGCCTCCCGGGTGCTCTGCTTCGGCGCAGGCGGCTCCATGCTCATGGCCCAGGAGCTTGCGCACCTGTTTTCCACCGTCACCGGAAAATTCACCGCCATCTCTGATTCCCACATGCAGATGTCCGCTGCCGCAACCATGAGCCGCAGCGATGTTCTGGTGCTGTTTTCCTATTCCGGCGCCACCACCGGCGGACTGCAGCTGCTGGAGCTGGCAAAAGCAAGAGGAATCCGCACCATACTGGTGACCCGGTTCCACAAGTCCCCGGCAGCAAATCTTGCCGATGTAGTGCTGCGGTGCGGCTCCAACGAAGGCCCCTTCCAGTTCGGTTCCACCCCGGCAAAAATCGCACAGCTGATCGTTATGGATGTGCTGTATCAGGAATACTGCCACCGGAACCGGGATATCTGTGAGGACAATATTCAAAGCATCGCCTCTGCCCTGTCCGGCATGCACGTCTGATCGTTATACAACCAAAGAGCTGCCCCACAATGCCGTGGGGCAGCTCTTTTTAATGAATATTATGTTTTCGGTTCTTCTGTGTCATCGCGCAGGCGAAGGCTTTTCCAGGAATTGTCCGGGGAGGGCAGGGTGTCCGCTTCCTCCTGTCCGTACAGGGCCTGCACATGCTCGGGCTTCGGCTGGATGATGTACTGAGCCGAAAAATAGATCCGATCCCAAGTGCGGACACGGATGGACACCAGTCCCTTGCCGTCTCCGTTTCCGTCCAGGACGGTCAGCTGACGGTCATCATAGCCCAGAACGATCATGGAATGACCGTCCCTGCTGCGGATCAGGGCTCCCACGCCGGGATCAACGCCCCAGGCAGTGAAATTTTCATAAGTGGCCTTTTTATTGGCGGTGGTACTCAGATCCAGCTTCACCGAGTTCTCCCCTGCCGTGCCGCAGCCGGTGGGCTCACCAAAGAGGGTGTAGTAAACACCGTTGGCATAGATCCAGCAGGAGGTGCCGATGTTCACCTCATTGTCCCCGTAAGGGCCTACATATTTATCGACACCATTGTTGGGAACCCGGTAGGTGCCCAGCTTGGTATTGACCATTTTGGTGCAGTCCCGGTCGTAAAAAACATTTGCATTCCCGTCAAAGATCCCGTTCAGGGTCTGGGCCAGAAGCGAATTAGCCGTATAATCGCTGCCGTCCACCGCATCCCGGTCCGTGATCCAGGTATATTCCGAAGCCGTCTGTTCAGGCACCGTTTCCTCCGCTGCCGCAGCAGTTACAGGAAGAAGGGCAAACATCAGAAACAGCACCGGCAGAAGGGTATTTATCTTTCTCAGATACGCCATGCAGCCAACATCCTTTTTTGCAGATACCGGTCTATTATATACCGTTTTTCCCCGGATTGCAAGCAGATATTCCCGTATCTTCCTTTTTCTTCCGCCGTTTCCGCAATCATAACCACCGGCCGCGTGAAGCGGCCGGATTTCTTTCAGGGCGTGTCTTCCTCTGCGGATTCCCGGATGGCGTTTACGAGGATCTCCACAAAATCCCAGATGGGCGGCTCCAGCCATTTGTCATAGAGGATGCACATATACAGCGCCTGATGCCAGTTCTTCAGCGGAACAAACCGGATTCCGGCGCGCTGCTGGACGCATTTGTCCGGAATGAAGGCAATGCCGACCCCGGCGGCAACCAGATCCAGTGCAGACTGTGCCGTATCCACCGTGCAGATCACGCTTTCATCGGAGGGGGTTCCTGTAGTCCATTCCTTGAAGCTTTTCGCCACATTATAATTGAAGACCACCTGCGGTTCATGGACAACTTCCTGAGGCTCAATGCTCTCGCGGCCGGACAGCGGATGGTCTTCCGGAAGGGCCACATAAAAATCCCGCTGATTCAGCTTCCGGAAATGGAGACTCCGGTCCCGGTCTGTGGAATCCACAATAGCCATGTCCAGTTTTTCCTGCCGCACCAGATCCATCAGGTTTTCCGCCGAGCTTTCCGTCAGGTGAAACCGGATGCGCTTGTTGACCATACAATACTGCGCGATCTTCCGGGCCACAAGGCCCTCCAGCATTCCCGAAACCATGCCCATGCGGATCACCACGGGCGCACTGACCTTGCTGTCGCGGAGCATCAGGGAGGCGGCGTGGAGTTCATTCAGCGCGGCATCCACTTTTTCCTGATAGAATTTCCCTTCGTCCGTCAGCCGGATGTTCCGCCCCACTTTCTCAAACAGCTTGACGCCGCCCAGTTCATTTTCCAGATTGTGAATGGCGCTGCTCAGGGAGGGCTGTGAGATCCCCAGCCGGGCTGCCGCCACGGTGTAATGCTCCACCTGAGCCAAAACGGAGAAATAGCGCAGTACGTTGTAATTCATAGAAAATTCTCCATTTCCATAGTTTCTTTCTATAGAATACCACAACTAAACCGGCTTTGACAATGGAAAAATACCAGTTTTCCCATCTTCTGCACAAAAGCACACCGCCAAAGCAAAAAATCCCCGGAACCCAGCCGCATCCGGCCAGCTTCCGGGGGTATTTTATCTCCGTGCAAGTTTTTTGTGTTTTCGGACATCTGCATCACATATGCCGGATGCAAAATTCCATCTGCTGTCCGCGCTTATCCTCTGCAAAACCTTCCGACCCATTCCCGGGCCAGACGCAGCCCCTCCGGATCGAACTGTCCGCATTCATAGAGCAGGGTATTTGTGTCCTGATGCATCCACTGGCGCAGCTGCCGTGCTCTTTGCACATAGGCATCGCCCAGTCCCAGATTCCGGATCATCCGGCCCGCGGGCCCTTCGCCCTTCATCACGCCGATGCAGGGGATGCCGCTGTTCAGCAGCTGCATCAGCGCCTCCATAAAGACATCGGACAGCACTTCAAAACCGCCGATCTCATCCAGGACAACAAAGTCAAACTGCCGGGCTTCCTGCACAAGCTGCACACCCAGGGTTTCAAACACATCCATGTGCATCGAATAGGGCTCTGCAGAATAGTCGATGATGACCTGAGCGTCACTGCCGTCAGGCCGCTGCAGCCAATAGGCAACCGCCCGTCCGGTTTCGTCCCGCTGCCGCACCGTCAGGAACCCGCCTGCCTCGGTCAGATGCTCCCCCAGGGCCTGTGCAATGCTGGTGCTCTTTCCGCTGCCGATGGGGCCGGTCAAAAACAGATTCTTCATGGCCTTATTTGGCGCAGTCGGCGCTGCCTTCGGAGTAGAGCATGTCCAGTCCGTGCGCAACAGGGTCGATGACTGCCAGAATATTCTCGGCAGAAGCCTTTTTGCTGCCGGGCAGGGTAATGATCAGGCTGCGTCTGCGGATACCCGCAACGCTGCGGCTCAGGCAGCCCTTGGGAGTGATGCGCATGGATTCTGCCCGCATGGCCTCGGGAATGCCCGGTGTGGGCCGCTCGATCACTTCCATAGCGGCTTCGGGGGTGATATCCCGGGGAGAGAAGCCGGTACCGCCGGTGGTGAGAACCAGGGCGATGCCCAGCTCATCGGCGCATTTGCACAGTTCTGCCCTGATCATCTCCCGCTCATCGGGAATGATGGCGGTATAGGTCACATCAAAGCCCTTATCCGTCAAAATCTGCACCAGATTGGGGCCGCTGGTGTCCACCCGTTCCCCGCGGTAGCCCTTGTCGCTGATGGTAATAACTGCTGCTGTATACATAAAAAATCCTCCGTTATGACGCATCTTTTCTGTAGGGCGGGCTGCCCTCAGCCCGCCGCAAACACCGGAATTCACATGGTTATTCCTGCCGGAAATAATCACCGTGAACGCCGCCGGTCTTGCTAAGCAGGCGGATATCGGTGATGACCATATCCTTCTGAACCGCCTTGCACATATCGTAAACCGTCAGGGCGGCGGTGGATACGGCGGTCAGCGCTTCCATCTCCACACCGGTTCTGCCATCGCAGGAAACGGTGGCTTTGATCTCCACGGACTTCCGTTCCTCATCCAGGGAAAGCTCCAGATTGATGCCGTCCATCAAGATGGGGTGGCACATGGGGATCAGATCCGGGGTCCGCTTGGCTCCCATAACACCTGCGATCTGCGCTACCGTCAGCACATCGCCCTTCTTCATGCCGCCGGAGCGAATCAGGCCGAAGGTTTTCTCGTTCACGAGCACACGGCCTGCTGCCACGGCGATCCGCTGGGAAATGGGCTTCTCGCCCACATCCACCATTTTAGCCCGGCCCTGTTCATTAAAATGGGTAAAATCAGACATGGTTATCCTCCGATTTCATTCATGTTCCGTCCTGCCTGGGACCGGTGCAGCGCATCCAGGTCTCCATGCCAGGCAGGCTTGTTCCAGATAGCCTTCTCAATCACGGCCTTCATTCCATCAAAATCCAGACCCTTGATGGAATATTCATCGGCAGCATGGAGGCAGGGCTTCAGCTTGCCGTCCGCCGTCAGGCGCATCCGGTTGCATTCTCCGCAGAAATGTGCGCTGACCGGACTGATCAGGCCGATATTGCCCTTCGCCCCCGGAAGGCGGTACAGCTTGGCAACGCCGCCGTCCTGGGGAACCGCTTCCGCCTCCGGCAGCTTTTCCAGCACCCTGGAATAAGGCAGGTAAGCCGCCTGGCCAAAATCGCCGCTGTCATACATGGGCATCAGCTCAATGAAGCGCATATCCAAAGGATACTGCTTCGTCAGATTCGCCATATCGACGATCTCATCATCGTTAAAGCCGCCGATGAGCACCGCATTGATCTTTACTTTCTCAAAGCCTGCTTCAAACGCCGCATCCAGGCCCCTGCGGAAGGTGTCCAGTGTGCCGATGCGGGTAATGTAAGCATACTTTTCTTCATTCAGCGTGTCAAGACTTAAATTCAGCCGCTTCACACCGGCTTCTCTCAGAGGCTTTGCCAGCTGCGGCAGCAGAACGCCGTTGGTAGTCAGACAGACCTCCCGGATTCCCTCCACAGCCGCTGCGCGGCGGCAGATGGAGACGATATTCTTCTTTACCAGCGGCTCACCTCCGGTGATGCGAAGCTTGGTAATGCCCAGGGAAGCCGCAGCTTCCACCGCCATGATGATCTCATCCTCCGTCAGCATATCCTTATGGTCTTTTTTGCACACGCCGTCCTCCGGCATGCAGTAGCGGCAGCGCAGATTGCATTTGTCCGTTACTGAAATGCGCAGATATGTAATATTGCGTCCATGTCTGTCAATCATACCCTACCCCGTATTCTTTCCCAGGCGGTGATGCCTGTACGTTTTCCTTCGTTGATCACGGACTCCACCATGGGATGCACCCCATTGCAGTTTCCGCACAGCTGCAGCCAGGGCATCTGCTCCAGATCCCGGATCAGCTGCCGCTCCGGCCGCAGCCCGGCGGCGATCAGCAGTGTTCTGCAGGGCAGACGAACCTGTCCCGCCACGCAGCAGCCGGTCAATTCCCTTTCACCGTAAACTTCTGTAACTGTGGCATTGCAGATTAGTTTAATGGGATACTCCCGCAGGCAGCGGCGGTTTCGCACCATGCCGCCGCAGTGGGGCTTCTGCTCCACCAGAGTTACGGCGATTCCGGCCTGGGCCAGCTGCTTTGCCATGACCAGTCCCAGATCGCCGCTGCCCAGGATCACCGCCGGGCCCTGCGGAACATGACCGTGCAGATTCATCATTTCCTGCATCTGTCCAGCTGTGTAAATTCCCTTGGGACGGGTCCCTGCAATGGGCAGGGCACCCATGGGGATCTCCCGGCAGCCGGTGGCCAGGATCAGTTCCTGAAAGGAAAGTATTTTTCCGCTGTCCAGTACAGCGGTTTTGTTTTCGTCCAGGGAAACCACAGTGGTTTCCGGAAAGAAGACAACCGCCTCCGGAAAGCCGTCCAGAAGCTGCATTGTATATTCCGGCCCCGTCAGTTCCGGGCCGAAGCCCCGGTGGGCGCACTGCAGCAGCACGCCGCCCATGGCCGTTTTCCGGTCTGCCACGGCAATGCTGCGGCAGCCGGCTTCAAAGGCAGCCTTTGCAGCGGCAATACCTGCCGCCCCGGCGCCGATGATGAGGATGTCAAAGTGTTCCATTTTGGCATTCCTCCAGGATCTTTTCAATGGCCAGCGTGCACCGGCTTCCCTGACAGCGGCCCATGCCGCTGCCCACCCGGCGCTTTACCCCGTCCACCGTGGAGGCGCCCCGGCGGATGGCCTCCCGAATCTGTCCTTCCGTGATCATTTCACACTGGCAGATCATTTTTCCCGGCAGCGGGGGGATGGATTTTCTGCAGGGATCAAAATTGGGGTTTTTCTCCGCACGCAGATACCCGGCAGCTTTTTCCGCCAGGCAGAATCCCAGCTCATTGGCACAGGTCAGGCCGGGGGTTTTGATGCCGATGAGACTGTAAAAGCCGGGAGCGGGATTTTCGATGCAGAAATCATGCAGGCTCTCCCCGTCCTCCCGGTAGGGGTTGGGACGGACAGCGCCGAAGGAACGGATCACCGCGCCCAAATCCACCTCCGGCAGCAGCGCTTTTGCTGCCCCGTGCAGCTCCTGGAGCCCTTCCGGTGTGGTGGCAAAGGGTGTCCGCAAAGGCTTGCGGACACCGCTGATCAGCAGATTTCCCTCCACACAGGGAATGGCGGTAATGCCCTTTCCGCAGCTCCGGGCCTGATGAAAGATCACCCTGCCCGGCTTTTCTGCCATAGCATCCAGCACCAGATAGTCCGCGCTGTCCCAGTGCAGCCTTACGGACGGCGGGAACAGCAGCTCCTGTATCTTGTCAGCATACAATCCCGCGCAATTCAGGATCATTTTGCAGAGGATGGTTCCCTGATTGGTCTTAATTTCATAGCCCTCATCCCGCTTCCGGATTTCCAGAACCTGCGTATTCAGGCTGGATACCGCGCCGTTCTGCATCGCATTTTCGTAAGCTGCAATCCCCAGCAGCCAGGGATTCACCGTTCCGGTGGAGGGCGCATACAGCGCTTTTGCAACACCGGGCCGCAGCATCGGCTCCATGGCCTCCGCTTCCGCACCCGTCAGCAGCCGCAGCCCCGGAACGCCGTTTTGGATTCCGTTTTGGTATTTCTTTTCCAGCCGATCTGCGGAGTCCGCCTCGTAGGTCACCAGCAGCGAGCCGCACCGGGAAAAAGGCACCTCCAGTTCCCGGCACAATGCTTCCATATGGGCATTGCCGCCAACGGTCATGGCTGCCTTTACGCTGCCGGGCTTATTGTCATAGCCGGCATATACGATGGCGGAATTGGCCCGGGTGATGCCTTTGCAGACATCGTCCTCCTGTTCCATGAGAACGGTCGAAATATTCCATCTGCGCAGGTTCCGGGCCGCAAAGCAGCCCAGGATTCCGCCGCCGATGACGGCTGCGTCAAATCGTTTCATAACTCAGTCCAGAGGAATGATTTCGCCGGGATTTTCCACAGTGTAGCCGCCCAGAGCCAGGATCTTTTCCCGGAACGCGTCACTTTTCAGCGTTGCCACCATCTGCTGCACCTGGGGGGTATCCCAGGCATGGTCAGGAATAATCAGATCATATTCCTCGATGCAGATGGGAATGAAATCCAGGTCATACAGCTTGGCCGCAGAGTAGATGCCCATGCCCGCATCCGCGCTGCCGCTGACGATCTGAGCGGCAACGGAGGTGTGGGTCAGTTCTTCCCGGTCATAGCCATAGATGGCTTCCGGCATCAGATTATCCTGCCTGCACAGGTAATCGGTCAGGATGCGGGTACCGGAGCCCTTCTGGCGGTTAACATAACGTACGCCTTCCCGGGCAATGTCCGAGAATTTCTGAATGTTCAGCGGGTTGCCCTTGGCAACCATCATACCCTGCTGGCGGCCGACACAGCGGATCAGCTTCACGCCGCCTCTGGGGAAATATTTTCTGATGAAGGCCAGATTATACTGACCCGTTGCGGTATCCAGCAGATGGCAGCCTGCCGCATGGGCTTCTCCCCGGCGGACTGCCATAATGCCGCCCATGGAGCCCACATGGGCAGAGCTCATGTACACGCTGTCATTTTCCACGTGCATCATATCCGCCAGCTCATCCAGCAGGGGATCATGGCTGCCGATGACAACCACGGTATTCTTCAGCTTTTCCATGGGGCTCAGCAGCCGCACGTCCACCTCAGATCCGGCCTCACAGCCCTCCAGTCCCTGCGGCACTTCCAGGATGCCGTCCGCCTTCATAAAGGAGGAGACCACGCCGCTGCCCCGGCTCAGGGGAGAGGCCATCAGCTTATCGCCCACATAGCCCATGCGGACACGGACGAATTCTTCGTACTTAAGACCCGATACCACAGGACGGGTCAGCGTTGCTTTTGCATACTGGCTCTGTGCTGCCGGCACCTTCAGCCAATGATCGATCAGAGGCTTCAGAAGCTGCTCAATAACAATGATGCCGGAAACGGGATAGCCGGGCACGCCCAGAATGGGGGTGGCACCCTGACAGCCCAGGATAGCAGGCTTGCCGGGCTTCATGGCAATGCCGTGGTAGAGCACTTCGCCCAGCTCCCGGATGACCCGGGAAGAGAAATCCTCCCGTCCGGCAGAGGAACCGGCATTCAGGATCACCAGATCACACTCGGCTGCGGCCTTCGCCACCATGGTCTTGATCTGGTCGAATTTATCGGGAACAATGGGATATACTTTGGCTTCCGCACCCCAGGAGCGTACCATGGCAGAGAAAATGGAGCCGTTGAATTCCAGAATATCACCGGGCCTGGGATCGGTGCAGGGAGGGATGATCTCGTCACCGGTGGGGATAATGCCCACCAGAGGCTTGCGGATCACCTCAATTTCCAGCACGCCTCCGGCGATCATGGCGCCGATGGCGGAGGGAGAAACCGTCATATGGGAGGGCAGGATCATTTCACCGGCGCAGATATCCTCACCGATCTGGCGGATATGCTGCCAGGGGGCAGCCGAAGCATGAATGGTGATGGTTCCATCCTCATTCTTCACGATATCCTCCACCATGATGACCGCATCGCAGTTTTCCGGAATGGGATCGCCGGTATCCAGAACGATAAACTGACCGGGATTCAGGGTGACCGGGGTCGTCTCCGTTGCGCCGAAGGTATCCCTTGCATTGACCGCAACGCCGTCCATGGCGCTGGCCGCATAATGGGGAGCGCAGATGTGGGCATAGACCGCATGGGCCGTGACCCGGCCGCAGGCATCCCAGACGGGGATCACTTCCGTTTTGGGGCCGAAGCCATGGCTCCGGAGCAGTTCCAGATACTCTTTTCTTGCCTTGGCAAGAGGAATGTTGGTTAAATATTCAAATCCCATATATGTCAATCTCCTTGAGAAACAGTTACTTGAATTTCCGCGTACTTGGGCAGGCCCTCGCAGTCCCGGTCAATGCAGAAGTAGCCGTCGGCACCGGCCAGGGTTGTGATCAGGCCGGACTTGCCCCGGATGGGAACGGCATAAAGTTCTCCCTCCCGCCGTTCCAGACGGCAGCACTGGTACTGGGCACGGCCGTGGTTGGCGCCCACGCTTTCCGTGATCTTAGCAGTGGTGGTATAAACCTGCTGGGTTCTTCCGGTCAGCCGGGACAGCAGAGGCAGAACGAAGAGCTTGGTAATGAAGTACGCTGCCACAGGATGTCCGGGCAGGCCAACCAGGGGCTTACATCCGGCCTTGCCCAGAATGGTGGGCTTGCCGGGCTTGATGGCAATGCCGTGCAGCAGAAGGCTGCCCATGGATTCAATGATCCGGCAGGCTGCATCCTTGACACCCACGCTGCTGCCGCCGGAAAGCAGCACCGCATCACATGCCGACACGGCCTTCGTTACCGTCTCGGCCAGCAGGGCTTCATTGTCGATGACGATGCCGTAGTTGATGACCTTTACGCCGAAGCAGGTCAGCATGGCTTCCAGCATGGGACCGTTCACATTCCGAACCTGTCCGGGGCCGGGTGTGACCTCCGGAGGCACCAGCTCATCGCCGGTGGAAATCACACCAACGGTCAGCTGTCTTGCCACCGGTACCTGTACCCGGCCGATGGCTGCCAGGGCACCGATATCCTGGGAAGAAAGGACTCTGCCCCTGTGCAGGATCACCTTACCGGGGTACACATCGTCTCCCCGGAAGATCATATTCTGTCCCGGCGCGGCAGACTTGGAGATGCCGATGGTGCCGTCGCCGTAATCCTCGGTATATTCCACCATCACCACACTGTCCGCACCTCTGGGCACGGCACCGCCGGTGGGAACCGCAACACATTCTTCCGTATTCAATTCAAATTCCGCGCCCTCACCCATGAAGACCTCGCCCTGCAATGGCAGGATCGCGGGAATGGCATCGGTACAGCCGAAGGTATCCCTGGCCCGGACCGCATAGCCGTCCACAGTGGAGCGGTCAAAATCGGGAACATACTCCGTGGCGGCGATATCCTCCGCCAGAACACGTCCCATGGCAGAAGACAGGGAAACCAGCTCCGTTTCCGCCACGATTTCAAATTCTTCTTCAATTAAAGCCAGAACTTCCTCCGGCGTTTTCACATGCAGCATTTCAGACCTCCATAATCACATTTCCCAGATCCCGATAGTCATTGCCGGAAAAATGGGCGATCTCCCTGCGGAAGGCCGGCATCTTCAGCACCTTCATCAGCTTCTGAACTGCTTCCGTCTCAAAGGTTTCCTTTTTAATTACAAAATCAAACCGTTCTTCCAGCAGCGGGATAAAATCCAGATTCTCGATCTGCCGGGAGATCCGCTCCGTGCCGATGGCCAGATCCGCTTCTCCGGCCGCAATGGCAGCCGCCATGGTCAGGTGTGATTTCATAATCTTGTCGTAGCCCCTGACCCCGGAGGCGGGAATACCCAGCCGCTTCAGCTGAATATCCATCAGAATGCGGGCGCTGGAGCCCACCCGGCGGTTCAGAACCGTGATATCCTTCCGGCCCAGATCCGACCAGCCCTTTATGTTCTTGGGATTCCCCTTCTGTACGTAAAATCCCTGGGTTCGATAGCTTACATTCACCAGCACAGCCGGAACGCCGGGCATCAGGCTGCGGACATAGCCCGTGTTGTAGTCAAAGCCGTCAAACAGATGACAGGCCGCCACCTGGATATTGTCCTGATACAGCGAGAGCAGTCCCTCAAAGCTGTTCAGATAGGTGCGGGCTGTGTTCACACCCTCCTGCTGCAGATAATTGGCCAGAATATCCAGCACCACATCCTGTCCGGAAATGATCAGCTCCGGAGCTTCCTTCTTTTCCGGTGTCAGAAGGGTGGAATGGGTGTCGATATTCTTCACGGGTCGGGTGGAATGTTCGTGCCGGGATCTTGCAATGTAGGCATCCACATCGTCCTGGGTGAAGCGCACCTTCCGGCCGATTTTGTAGGAATGGATCTCCCCTCTCCGGATCAGATCATAGATGGTGGATTTGCTGACATGCAGGATATCGGCAACCTCCTGGGTAGACAGCGATTTATTCTGTGACAAACAGACGCCTCCTCTGGCATTACTTTCTAAAAACGTTATGTATCATTATACTCTTTTTTGTGATGTTCCACAAGACCTGACAGCCCTGGAAGTTTGTGTTAATTCATAGCTTTTCATCTTATTTCGCACAGTGTTTTTTGTGCAATCCCATTTTCCTTCATATAAATTGGAACGGTTTCGTATCGTTTCACGCGGAAATGGTTTGCAAGCCTTGCGCACAGCTTATTTTCCAATATAATTAAAGTATCCAGGCAACAAAATACACATAAATTCCGGATATATACAAAACTTTTTGGAGGTATTGCTATGGCATACGCATACTACGAGAAACTTGCCCGCATTAACCTGACCACCGGCACCATCACCGTTGAAAAGCTGGATACCGATCTGGCTAAGAAGTTCATCGGCGGCCGCGGTCTGGGCACCAAGATCGTCTATGACGAAGGCTGCGCTGAAGTAGACGCCCTGAGCCCCGAAAACAAGCTGGTTTACATCACCGGTCCTCTGACCGGCGCCGGCGCTCCCTCCTCCGGCCGTTACATGGTCGTCACCAAGTCTCCTCTGACCGGCATGATCGCCTGCTCCAACTCCGGCGGCATCTGGGGTGCCAAGCTGAAGTACGCCGGCTGGGACGCTCTGATCGTGGAAGGTGAAGCTCCCGAGTGGACCTACATCAACATCGTGGATGACAAGATCGAGCTGCTGGATGCCCGTGAATACCTGGGCCTGTTCTCCGAAGAGCTGGACGAGAAGCTGAAGGAAAAGCACGGCAAGGATTCCTCCGTTCTGTCCATCGGCATCGCCGGTGAGAAGAAGGTTCTGCTGGCTGCCATCATGAACGACAAGGACCGCGCTGCCGGCCGTTCCGGTGTCGGCGCTGTCATGGGCAGCAAGAAGCTGAAGGGCATCGTTGTCACCGCTTCCAAGAAGAACGCTGACGAGGTTCTGGCCTCTGCCGAAGCTCTGAAGGCAGCCAACAAGGACGTCATGGTCAACATCCGTGAGAACGGTCTGACCGGCGGCGGCCTGCGCGCTCTGGGCACTGCTTCCCTGGTCAACGTCATCAACGGCGTCGGCAGCCTTCCCACCAAGAACTGGCAGGAAGCTTACTACGACAAGGCAGAAGATGTTTCCGGCGAAGCTCTGGCTGAGAAGTACCTGGTCAAGGCCGGTGCCTGCCACCGCTGCCCCATCGCCTGCGGCCGTGTGGTCAAGGTTGGCGATAAGGTCGTCGGCGGTCCCGAGTACGAGCCTCTGTGGGCTTACGGCGCCAACATGGCCAACAATGACCTGGCTGCCGTCAACGAAGCCAACTACTGGTGCAACGAGTATGGTCTGGATGCCATCTCTGTTCCCTGCACCATCGCTGCTGCTATGGAACTGTATCAGCGCGGCGCCATCAAGGAAGAAGACTGCGCCGGCTATCCTCTGGAGTGGGGCAGCGTTCCCGCTCTGATCGAGTGGACCAAGCGCATGGGCGATCCCAAGACCGAACTGGATTGGCTGATGAGCTCCGGCTCCGCCCGTCTGTGCGAGCACTACGGTATGCCCGAGGTCTCCATGTCCGTTAAGAAGCAGGAGATGCCCGCTTACGACGCCCGTGGCGTTCAGGGTATCGGCATCACCTACGCTACCTCCAACCGCGGCGGCTGCCATGTCCGCGGCTACACCATCGCTCCCGAGGTCGTCGGTCTGCCCGTCCAGCTGGACCGTACCGTCACCAACGAGAAGGCATTCTGGTCCAAGACCTTCCAGGATCTGACCGCTGTCATCGACTCCATGGGTCTGTGCCTGTTCACCTCCTTCGCTCTGGGCGCACCCGAGTACACCAAGCTGCTGAACGCTGCCTGCGGCACCGAGTACACTCCCGAGGAAGTTCTGGAGATCGGCGAGCGTATCTACAACATCGAGAGAATGTTCAACAAGGCTGCCGGCATGAAGCCCGAGGATGACCGCCTGCCCAAGCGTCTGCTGGAAGAGCCCATCCCCGATGGCCCCTCCAAGGGTCTGGTCTCCAAGCTGCCCATCACCCTGCCCGAGTACTACAAGGTCCGCGGCTGGGAGGCTGCCTTCCCCACTGACGAGACTCTGAAGAGACTGGGTCTTGACGAGTGCGTAGGTAAGTAATTATAATAAGAGAGGGAGGGGTTCCGACCCCTCCCCTTTTCTAACTATATTTGCGGAAAGATAAATTGTCGTTTGCAGACATAGGCATCAACCAATTGTAGGGGCGGATTTCCAATCCGCCCTCCGGATACCGGCAATTGTGCGGAGAGTTTTACTGCTCATGCCCGGCAGGGTTAGGGCGGATTAAAAATCCGCCCCTACAATAGATGCCTGTTAATCCTACACCGATAATTTATACCTCCCGGAAGGAGCCCTCATGATCGAAGTACGCTTATTTGCCGGTCTGCGCCAGGGCAGACAGAAGGTTTATCAGATGGAACCCGATGCCATCCGCACCGTTCAGGATATCATGGATGTGCTGAATATCCAGCGCAGGGAAGTGAACATCCTGCTGATCAACGGTTTCCATCAGAAGCCGGAAACCGAAGTCAAGGACGAAGACATCGTATCCCTCTTCCCCGCAGTGGGAGGCGGCTGATATGGATGCGCGCTATATTCGCAACATTCCTGCCCTGACTGAGCAGGAGTGTGCTGTGCTGCGCACAAAAAAAATTGCCGTGATCGGCTGCGGCGGTCTGGGCGGTCACCTGATCGATCTGCTGGCCCGCATCGGCATTGGCGCCATCCTGGCTGTTGACGGGGATGTATTCGAGGAAAGCAATCTGAACCGCCAGTTATTGTCCGAGGTTTCCCTGCTGGGAAAATCCAAGGCGGAAGCTGCCCTTCAGCGGATCGCCCGGATCAATCCGAATGTACAGGCCGAAGCTGCCGTGCAGTTTCTGGATCAGGACAATGCCCTTTCCCTGATTGCAGGCTGCGATGCGGTGCTGGATGCTCTGGACAATATTCCCAGCCGAAGGATTCTGGCATCCGCCTGTGAACAAGCCGGAATCCCTTATGTTTACGGCGCCATTCAGGGTTGGGTGGCCCAGGCTGCCGTTTCCATACCGGGAGATCATCTGATCCATTCCCTGTACCCGGAGCAGATCCTGATCCGGGATAAGAGCGCGCTCAGCTTTACATGTGCCCTTTGTGCCTCCATGCAGGCATCTCTTTGCGTAAAGCTTCTGACCGGCAGACCTGTCGAAACCGGAACCGTCTATTACTTTGATTTGCTGAATCAGGAATTTGAAACCATTCCTACCTTTTCATGATCCACATGTCCGCAGGGAAATGCCTGCGGACATTGTTGTTTTTTACAACTTTTATCGTAAATCGTATTGAATTTTGAGCACTGTGCATATATAATGATAGAAAAAGGAGGGATCGCCTATGCAGTCCAAATACGCAGGCTATATGGGAAAAGTCATGCTGGTGGATCTTACCACCGAAACGGTATCCGAATATCCCTGGTCCGATGAACAGCGGGAGCTATACCTGGGCGGTAAGATCATGGCCGCCAGGATTCTGTGTGATCATCTGACAGGCAAGGAAACCGCCTTCAGCGAAGAAAACTGGGTGGTGATCTCCACCGGCCCCCTGACCGGCACCGGCGCCCCCAGCTCCGCCCGGTTCAACATCTCCGCCCTGTCCCCGCAGACCGGAATCCTGGCCTCCTCCAACTGCGGCGGCAGCTTCGGCTTCCATTTAAAAAAGGCAGGCTATGATGCGCTGATCCTGAAGGGAAAATGCAGCGGCCGCAAATGGCTGGAGATCAACGAAGACCGGTTCCTCTTCCACGATGCCGATGATCTCTGGGGCACCAAAGTCAGCGCCTGCCAGGAAAAACTGGCGCAGCTGGTGGGCAAGAAGAAATTCGGAAAGCTCTGCATCGGCCCTGCCGGTGAAAACCTGGTAAAATACGCCGCCATCATCTCCGACGAGCGTGCCGCCGGCCGCACCGGTCTGGGTGCTGTACTGGGCTGGAAGGGTCTGAAAGCCATCACCGCCACCGGCAGCAAAACAGTTCCCGTTTATGACAAGGAAAAGACCGCTGCCTGGTGCAAAAAGTGGTTTGCCTACTTACAGAAGCATCCCCTCACCGGCAATCAGCTGCCGAAAGTGGGCACCGCCGGGCTGGTCAGCGCCATGCAGATGCGTGGCCTGCTGTCTACCAAAAACTATTCCGCAGGACAGTTCGAGCAGTTCGAAGCGGTCAGCGGCGAACGGCTGGCAGAGGAATTCAACATTACGAATAAAGGCTGCCTCACCTGCCCCATCCGCTGCGCCCGAACCGTGAACGTCAACGGCAGGGAGGTCAAGGGACCCGAGCTGGAAACCCTGGGCCTGCTGGGCGGCAATATCTGCAACAATGACCTGCAGAAAATCCTGGACTTCAACTGTCAGCTGGACGATCTGGGCATGGATACCATCTCCACCGCCAACACCATCGCCTGGGCTATGGAAGCAAACGAAAAGGGGCTGTGGGATAACGGTCTGAAATTCGGAAGCGCAGAAGCACTTTCTGCCGTATTTGAAGATATTGCCTACCGGCGCGGAATCGGCGACGAGCTGGCCGAAGGCAGCAAGCGCCTGTCCGAAAAATACGGCGGCAGGGAATTCGCCATGCATTCCAAGGGATTGGAGCTGGCTGCCTATGAACCCCGGCGGGCTGCCGGTCAGGGCCTGGGCTATGCTGTTTCCAACCGGGGCGGCTGCCACTTAAACGGCGGCTATCTGGTGATCCTGGAAGGACTGGGTCTGAATGTGGACGCCCAGACACCCAAATCCAAGGCCGATTTCACCATGCTGTTCCAGGATCTGATGGAAACCATCTCTGCCTCGGGACAGTGCCTGTTTACCTCCTATGCCTTCTTCCCCGGCTTTTTGCTGACAAAGCCCAACGGCATCATTACCCAGACCGTCAACAAAGCCGCGACCCATGTGGGCGGTGCTGTCCGGCTCATCAACAAATGTCCCCGGGTGGCTGCACTGCATCTGCCGGTTTTCCACCACACCAAAATGATCCGGCTGGCAACGGGTATGTACATGGATTTCGGCAAGTACATTCAGATCGGTGAGCGCGGCTACACCATGGAGCGCTACATCAACTGCAAATTCGGTATCAGCGCCGCCAATGACAAGCTGCCCAAGCGGCTGACCGATGTTCCCCAGGACCCCGGGAATCCCAAAACCAGGGTACCTCTGGAAACCATGAAAAAGACCTACTACGCAGCCCGGGGCTGGGATAAAAACGGCATTCCCACGGAAGCCACCCTGCGCCGCCTGAAGATCAAATGATCACGGTAAAGCTATACGGTCTGCTGCGCATCGAGTCCGGCATCCGGGAAAAGCAGCTTGAAGCTGCTGCGGTATCCGACGTACTGAACGCACTGGCAGACTGCGGCATCCCCAAAAAAGAGCTGGATGCCTGTATTATCCTCGTCAACGGAAAAAACGCAAAAAAACGAAGCAAACTGACAGACGGCGACACGGTGGTGCTCATGTCCCCGGTGGCCGGCGGATAAGGAGGATATTTATGGAAATGCCTTATAAACTGGAAGTTCTCTGGTGCCGTACCTTTCAGAGCGTTTTGAAAGTCGGCAACTATTTCATGGGCTACCGGATGCCCAAATACCTGGAAGGTCCCGGCAAGATCAGGGAGCTGGGTAAATTCCTGAAGGAAAAGGGCATCAATGATGTACTGGTAGTCACCGGTGCCGGTATGGTTCGCCGGGGGCAGGTGCAGCCCATGCTGGACGGTTTTGATGCCAACGGCATCCGTTACACCCTGCAGACCTATACCACCACCGACCCCACCTCTGATGATGTGGAGCTGGGCTACAAAACCTACAGGGAAAACGGCTGTAAGTCCATCGTAGCCATCGGCGGCGGCAGCCGGATCGACTGCGCCAAGGGCATCGCCGCAAAGGCCGTCCATCCGAAGAAAACCGTTGCCCAGCTGCAGGGTCTGCTGAAAGTCCACTGGCCCATCCCGCCCTTTGTGGCGATCCCCACCACCGCCGGTGCAGGCTCCGAAACCACGGTGGCCGCTGTCATCACCGATTCCAAAACCCACCGGAAGGCCGCCATCAACGATCCCTTCCTGATCCCCAAGTACGCCGTTCTGGACCCGGAGCTGACCGTGGGACTGCCTCCCTACACCACTGCCACCACCGGCATGGATGCCCTGGCCCACGCCGTGGAAGCCTATACCAACAAAACCTACAACACCAAGCTGGAAAACAAGCTTGCCAAGGAAGCCGTCAGGCTGATCCATGACAATATCCTGAAGGCCTTTGAAAACGGCAGCGACCTGGAAGCCCGGCAGAATATGCAGCGGGGCGCCTTCTATGCAGGCCGGGCCTTTACCAGAGGCTGCGTGGGCTATGTCCATGCCATCGGTCATACCCTGGGCGGTCTGTACGGTGTTGCCCATGGCCTTGCCATGGCGGTGCTGCTGCCCCACGTCATGCGGGAATTCGGTGCCTCTGCCCACAAGCGTCTGGCAGAGCTGGCAGATGTCTGCGGCATCGGCGGCGCCAACGAGGCGGAAAAAGCCAATGCCTTCATCCGCTGGATCGAGGAGACCAACAAAAAAATGGGCCTGCCCGACAAGTTTGATGTGGTGCAGGACAAGGACATCGACCAGATGATCACCTGGGCCAAAAAGGAAGCCAACCCCCTGTATCCCGTCCCCGTAGTCTGGGCCCGGAAGGACTTCAGAAGACTGATCGAATCCATCCGTAAAAAGGATTGATGTTTTTTTACCAAGTGCATCGCCCCCCGGACAGTGGTCTGTCCGGGGGCGCTTAGACTGTCAAAAAAGCTTCGCAGAATTTGCCGCCAAAGCGGCAAACCCATCTGAATCATTTTTGGCCGCGGCGTGTACGTGGACAAAAATACATCTCAGACTGCAAGTGTGCGAGTTGTGCGCCAGAGGCGCACAAGGA
>JAFQHF010000068.1 GCA_017398105.1 Oscillospiraceae bacterium
GCCCCCCATCATGAACGCCATGACCAACGCCGAGGACCGCAAGATCAAGATGGTCCAGACCCGCGTTGTCTCCAAGGCTGAGAAGATCATCTTCCCCATCGTGGTCACCATGTTCGTGGCCCTGCTGCTGCCCGACACCGCTGCCCTGATCGGCTGCCTGATGTTCGGCAATCTGGCCAAGGAGACCGGCGTCACGGACCGTCTGTCCGACACCATGCAGAACGCTCTGATGAACATCGTCACCATTCTGCTGTCCACCTCCGTGGGTGCTACCATGGTTGGCTCCACCTTCCTGACCGCCAACACCCTGAAGATCGTCATTCTGGGCGTGGTTGCCTTCGGCATCTCCACCGCAGGCGGTCTGCTGGGCGGCAACATCATGTGCAAGCTGACCGGCAAGAAGGTCAACCCCCTGATCGGTTCCGCAGGCGTTTCCGCTGTTCCCATGGCTGCCCGTGTTTCCAACACCGTGGGCCAGAAGAACAACCCCTCCAACTTCCTGCTGATGCACGCCATGGGCCCCAACGTGGCCGGCGTTATCGGCTCCGCCATCGCCGCAGGCTTCCTGCTGAGCGTCTTTGGTTAATTGAATTAAGAAAACCCGCTCCAGATGGAGCGGGTTTCTTTTACGTTTGTAGGGCGGGGTCATGACCCCGCCGGGCATTGTCGTTTCCTGAGCTGTTCTTTCCTTCCGCTCAAGTTCCGCTACTGCCCGGCGGAGGCATGCCTCCGCCCTACTGTTCTTCCCGCTTTATTTGCCTGTAGGGCGGGGGCATGCCCCCGCCGGGCACTTACGTACTTCTGAGCATACGGTCGTTTCTGCTCAGGTATCGCTACTGCCCGGCGGAGGCATGCCTCCGCCCTACTATTCTTTCCTCTTTGTTTATCTGTAGGGCGGGGTCATGACCCCGCCGGGCACTTACGTACTTCTGAGCGTACAGTCGTTTCTGCTCAGGAATCAGTACTGCCCGGCGGAGGCATGCCTCCGCCCTACAGTTTACTTAATAAAGAAACAATCTTTTTCCCAATTCGCGGGGTTGCTGTCAATATACAGCCAAATATTTTGATAACCTCGTTCATTTCGAACAATATGATCATGAAATGACTCCTGCCACACACGTAATTCAGGATATTCTTTATGAATCAACCGTGTAACATAGGATTTATAGGAGCCAATTACTGTTTTGATATCACGCTTCCCGTTTGAATACACCAGAAGATGAACATGATTCGGCATCACAACATACTTATCAATTTTGATACCCTCGCAATGCTCCGGTATTTTTAAAATTCCCTGTTCCGCAATCTCTCCCAAGGGATTCATCTGTCCAGGCACTCCAAAAATACAGAGCTTGTCATAGGTACATATTGTGATAAAATAGTAATTTTCTGATGTGTAATCATACGCTTTTAATCTCGGATTTTTCCTTTTAGGGTATTTTTCTGTATCGTAAGGATTATACATTTCTCTTACAGTTCTATCGTCGTTACTGCCCGGCGGGGGCATGCCCCCGCCCTACAGATGCCAATTACCGGACAAAGGAGGTGCTCAGCGTGCAGCTCCAGGCTTCGCCGGGGTTCAAAATGGCGGCGGCGGGCTTTTCTTCCCACTTGATGCTGCCGTTTTCAGGGCTGGGCAGGCTGTGCCAGGGCTCGATGCAGACGAATTTCGGCATGCCGGGCTTGCTCCAGATCAGGGTATAGGGGAACTCCGCGATGTTGCACACCACGGCCCGGCCGGTGCCCTTTTCGTACAGGCCCAGGGTCTGGGACTTCAGGTTCACCATGCAGTGAGAGTCGTTTGCAAAAAGCTGCTCGTCCACGGGAAGAGACTGGATATTGGCGGGCAGATGGTAGATGTCGCCGTGCATCAGGCCGTAGGGCAGATTGTTGATGCAGATGGGAGACTCCGTTTCGGAGAACCGCAGCTCATAGTCTGTTGCCACGTGCTTGTCGTCAAAGGGACACGTGAAGGCAGGATGGTAGCCGATGCCGAAGGGCAGCTTCTCGCTGTCCAGATTTTCCACCGTCAGGGTATGATGAACGGTGTCGTTTTCCAGGGTAAAGGTGGACACCAGGCGGAATTCATAGGGGAATCTTGCCAGGGTTTCCGCATTGGCGCACAGCTCCAGGACGATGGTGTCTTCGGTCTGGTCTACGAAGTCATGCTCCATCAGCCGGGCGAAGCCATGCTGGCCGGACTCGTAAATGCCGCCCTTGGCTTCGATCTTGCCGTCCACCACCTTGCCTGCGTGGGGGAACAGGATGGGGGCATGGTAGCCCCAGACGGACTTGTCCGCCTGCCAGATGTGCTCAACGTTGTCGCACTTGCGGACGACGGACTTTACCTGGGCGCCCCAGGTGGTGACGGTGAGTTTCAGGTACTCATTTTCGATGGTGTATTCCATAATTTCCTCCCATAAAATATGTAATATCTGTAGGGGCGGATTTTTAATCCGCCCTCAAACTTTCATTTAAGGACATATTCCAAATATTCGCAGGCAGTTTGTCACCGTTACACTGAGGGCGGATTGAAAATCCGCCCCTACATAACCATTTACCCAAGGAACGCAAAATAGGCCAGCACAACAATGCCCAGGATGATGCGGTAGACACCGAAGGCGGAGAAACTATGCTTTCTCACATATTCCATCAGACCCTTGATGACCAGCAGGCTCACGATGAAGGACACGATGCTGCCCACGATCAGAACGCCGATCTCGGTTCCCGTGGCGCTGACACCGGACAGGATAAATTTCAAGCCCTTGATGGCAGAGGCGCCCAGCATGGTGGGAATGGCCATGAAGAAGGAAAACTCTGCGCCTGCACTGCGGCTGACGCCGATGAGGATGGCACCTAAGATTGTGGAGCCGCTGCGGGAGGTGCCGGGCACCAGGCTCAGGCACTGGAACAGGCCGATCATCAGGGCAGTCTTATAGTCAATGTCATGGACATCGGCGATCAGGCGCAGATGCCTGCCCTGATTCTTCCGCTCCACCAGCAGAAAGGCGATGCCGTAGACGATCAGGGCGATGGAAACCACGATGCCGTTGTGCAGGTGTGCGTCCATCCAGTCGTCAAACAGCACGCCCACCACACCGGAGGGGATAATGGCAGCAACCACCTTGAACCAGAGATTCCAGGTCTGCTTCTTTTCTTCTCCGGATTTGCCGGGGGAAAAGGGGTTCAATTTATGGAAGAACAGCACGATGACCGCCAGGATCGCACCCAGCTGGATCACCACATCGAACATGCTGCCGAATTCCTCGGACACATTCAGCGTCACAAATTCATTCAGCAGGATCAGATGGCCCGTTGAAGAAATGGGCAGCCATTCGGTAATGCCCTCCACAATACCGAAGAGGACGGCTTTTAATAATTCAATCATACTTGACTCCTTGTTGTTAATGCAAAATGCTGAATGATAAATGCTAAATTGTGGTATGACTTCGGTATAAAAAAATAATTTAGCATTTATCACTTAGCATTCAGCATTCATTTCCATTATCATACCCTGAATTGATCCCATTTTCAAGAGTAACTTGCGTGTTCACAAATTACCGTCATACTCTTTACAAATTGTTCACCCCAAAACGGTAATTTGCGGTATAATAGGGAAAAAGGAAACTATTCGCTAATTCAGGAGGATATTACTATGGCTGTATCTGTTTTAATCGTGGAAGACGATCATAATATTGCGGAATTGCTGCAAATGTATCTGGAAAAGGAAGGCTATGCCGTCACCACCGCTTCCGACGGCGGTCAGGGTCTGGCCAAGTACCGCTCCATCAAGCCCGATCTGGTGCTGCTGGACGTGATGATGCCCGTTATGGACGGCTGGAGTGTCTGCAAGGCCATCCGGGCTGAGGCACAGACCCCCATCATCATGCTCACTGCCAAGGGTGAGACCGATGACAAGGTCTCCGGTCTGAAATCCGGCGCCGATGACTATATCACCAAGCCCTTCGAAATGAAGGAAGTGCTGGCGCGGATCGAAGCCGTGCTGCGCCGGACCTCCGGCGTCACTGCCGAGAAGAAGGCCCGCCGTCTGACCTTTGAAAAGCTGGTCATCGATATGGACGCCTTCGAACTGCTGGTGGACGGCAAAAAGATCGATACGCCCCCCAAGGAAATGGAGCTGCTTTACTACCTGGCCTCTTCTCCCAACCGGGTCTACACCAGAAATCAGCTGCTGGACGAGGTCTGGGGCTTCGACTATTTCGGCGACTCCCGCACCGTGGACGTGCACGTAAAGCGCCTGCGTGAAAAGCTGGAAGTGGTCAACGAGAACTGGAGCCTGAAGACCGTCTGGGGCGTGGGTTATAAGTTCGAAGTTCTGTGAACTTCGAACTTAACGAAGTTTGCCTGCGGCAAGTGAAGTTTATTGCGTAAGTGAAGCTGCTTCGCAGTGAAGTTTCGCCTTTCGGCGAAGTGTTATGGGACAAACTTTACTTCACTTGGCGTAAGCCATACTTCACTGGCTCCTGCCAGCTTCACTCTTGCGAAGCAAAAACTTCACTTAATATTGTAGGGTAACTTATGTCAATGACATATCGTAAAATTTCTGATTTACCATATATGTTTGAGGTACTGTAAGCATGAAAACATCCTTCAGCCGCAGCTTCTTTACTGCGGCGGCCATTCTGCTGCTGGCACTGATCGTGCTGGGAGCCTCCTTTCAGCTGCAGGTCAATGCCTATATGGAGGACTCCACCGTTTCCGGACTGCAGCAGGATGCAGCGGTGATCGCCAATCTGGCGGCAGCCTACAGTCTGGACGGAAATCTTTCCAACCGGGAACTGCTGCTGAATCTGGACATTATCTCCCAGGTGACGGATGCGGACGTGGTGATCTGCGACAAAATGGGCTACATCATCCTCTGCTCCGATGCCCTGACCGGCTGCGACCATGAGGGCTGGCAGCTGAACCGGGAATATCTGTCCATTGTTATGGAAACCGGCAGCTACACGGCCACCGGCATCATCCAGAATCTCTATCCCGATGAGCGGTATGTGGTGTCCGCCCCCATCATCGGCGGCAGCGAGGCACAGGGCATCGTCATCGTATCCGCCCCCACCTCTGCCACCAACCAGATTCTGAACCGGATCTCCAATATTTTCCTGACGGCCTCGGTTTTCGTGGTGCTGCTGGCAGTCCTGGCAGTCACCGCCTTCGCCAGAAGAGAAAGCCGCCCCCTGCGGGACATGGCAAAGGTTGCCAACGCCTTCGCCCACGGCAATCTGACTGCCCGGGTAAAGCTGGAGGATGACTACAGCTGGGAAATGGAGGAGCTGGCCCTGTCCTTCAACAATATGGCCCTGTCTCTACAGAAGAGCGAATATCAGCGGCAGGAATTTGTGGCCAACGTATCCCACGAGCTGAAGACCCCCATGACCACCATCGCCGGCTACATTGACGGCATTCTGGACGGCACAATTCCGGAGCATCGGCAGGAGCACTACCTGCGCATCGTCTCTGAGGAGACCAAGCGCTTAAGCCGATTGGTCCGAAGTATGCTGGACATCTCCCAGTTGCAGAAGGAGGAGGGCATCCCCGATGACAAAAAGATGCACTTCGACCTGGAGGAATGCGCCGGACAGGTGCTGATCACCTTCGAAAAGAAGATCAACGACAAAAAGCTGGATGTGGACGTGGTTTTCCCGGAGCATCCTGTTTATACCATGGCCAATCGGGACTATATCACCCAGGTGATCTACAACCTGCTGGACAACGCGGTGAAATTCTGCCCCGAAGGGGGCACCCTGGGCTTTAAGATCCGGGAAGGCGGAAACAAGGCCTACATCTCCATCTCCAACGACGGTGAGACCATCCCCGCCGAGGAGCTGCCCCTGGTCTTCGACCGGTTCCACAAGCTGGACAAGTCCCGCTCCAAAAACCGGGACGGCTGGGGCCTGGGCCTTTACATCGTCAAGACCATCGTATGCAGCCACGGAGAGGATATTTCCGTCAGCAGCAAGGACGGCAAGACGGAGTTTACCTTCACAATGCCGCTGGTAAATTAAATGCTGAATTAAAAATGCTAAATGCCAAATAATGGTATCGGCTGCGCCGATACATTAAAATATTGCCGAAGGCAATTCAGACTGTCAAAAAAGTAGATTTACACGTAAAAGTTTACCAAAATGCACAGCACCCAAAGCCTCCCTTGTGTAAAGGGAGGTGGCTCGCCGTAAGGCGAGACGGAGGGATTGTGCAGAGAAATCTTACGTATTCGCATA
>JAFQHF010000069.1 GCA_017398105.1 Oscillospiraceae bacterium
AATGTTCTTGAAACCAGCGCTCAGCAGCAGCTTCACGATGGCGATGGCAGCGGCACCGGCACCGGAGGTAACGATCTTGACGTCTTCCTTCTTCTTGCCGACAACCTTCAGGGCGTTCTGCAGACCTGCCAGTGTGATGACGGCGGTGCCGTGCTGGTCATCGTGGAAGATGGGAATGTCGCACTTTTCCTTCAGCTTCCGCTCGATCTCGAAGCAGCGGGGTGCGGAGATGTCCTCCAGGTTGATGCCGCCGAAGGAGCCGGACATCAGGTAAACGGCGTTGACAAACTCGTCCACATCCTTGGACTTGACACACAGGGGGAAGGCATCCACGTCGGCAAAGGCCTTGAACAGGGCGCACTTGCCTTCCATAACGGGCATACCGGCCTCGGGGCCGATGTCGCCCAGACCCAGAACGGCAGTGCCGTCGGTGATGACAGCGCACAGGTTATGGCGGCGGGTCAGCTCATAGGACTTGTTCACATCCTTCTGGATCTCCAGACAGGGCTGTGCAACGCCGGGGGTATAGGCCAGGGACAGGTCATCCTTGGTCTTGCAGGGAACCTTGCAGACAACTTCGATCTTGCCGCCCCACTCACCGTGCAGGCGCAGGGATTCTTTTGCGTAATCCATGTGGTTTCTCCTTATCTCTGAACACGGCCGGAGGCATTGCCGCCTGCCAGGGATTCTACTTCTGCCACGCTGACCAGATTGAAATCGTGCTCGATGGTATGCTTCAGACAGGAGGCTGCTACGGCAAAGTTGATGGTATCCTGAGGGGCCTTGCCGGAGAGCAGACTGTAGATCAGGCCACCGCCAAAACTGTCACCGCCGCCCACGCGGTCCACGATGTGGATGCGGTAGCTGGGAGAGAAGTAGGCTTCACCGTCGGTATACAGCATGGCTGCCCAGTCATTGTCGTTGGCAGAGATGGAGGAACGCAGGGTAATGGCAACGGTTTCGCAGCCGAACTTTTCGGTGATCTGCTGGGCCACGGAGATGTAGCCGCCGTGGTTCAGCTTACCGGCGTCGATGTCAGTACCCTCGGCTTCGATGCCAAAGACGTCCTTGGCATCCTCCTCGTTGGCAATGCAGACATCCACGTATTTGACAAGTTCAGACATGACTTCCTTCGCCTTCTCCCGGCTCCACAGCTTTTTTCGGTAGTTTAAGTCGCAGGAGATCTTTACGCCGCGAGCCTTGGCGGCCTGGCAGGCTTCCAGGCAAATTTGGGGCAGCGCACCACCCAGGGCGGGGGTGATGCCGGTCCAGTGGAACCAGTCGGCCCCGTCGAAAATGGCATCCCAATCGAAGTCCTCTGGTTGTGCCAGAGCAATGGCGGAGCCTGCCCGGTCATAGATGACCTTGGAAGGACGCTGGGAAGCACCCTTTTCCACGAAGTACAGGCCCAGACGGCTGCCGCCGCGAACCATGTGTTTGGTATCTACGCCGTAATGCCGCAGGGCATTGACTGCATTCTGACCGATTTCATGGGCAGGAACCTTGGAAACAAAAGCGGCATCCATGCCGTAGTTTGCCAAAGAGACGGCAACATTGGCCTCGCCACCGGCATAGGAGGCTTCAAAACGGTCCGCATGGAGGAATCTGAGATAACCCTCGGGATTCAGGCGCATCATGATTTCGCCAAAGGTGATGATTCTTTTCATAATTTATACTCCTTTAACGGCTGCCACCAGCTTCCGGGCAGTTTCCGTGATTTTGTGATATTCTCCAGCTTCGATCCAGGCTTTGTTGGCCAGGTTGCCGCCGATACCGGCACCCACCATTCCCGCTTTCAGAAAATCAGCCACATTCTTTTCGTTGACACCGCCCACAGCCAGCAGCTTCACGTGGCTGATGGGGGCCATGACGGCTTTGGCATAGCTCACGCCCAGATTGCCAATGGGGAAGAGTTTGACAAAATCGGCACCTGCCCGGTGGGCAGTCAGAACTTCCGTAGGTGTCAGGGCGCCGGGCATGGAAACCAGACCCAGTTCCCGGGTGCGGCGGATGACAGCTTCGTTGCAGTCCGGGGAAATGATGTACAGGCCACCGGCCTTAGCAGTCATGTCCACCAGTTCCGGGCAGGTGACGGTACCGGCACCTACCAGCAGTCTGCCTTCAAATTCCTTGGCGATGGCAGAGATGGTATCGGCAGTGGTCTGCCAGGAGGAAGGATCCTTCTGATTGTAGGTGATCTCCATGAGGCGGATGCCGCCGTCATAGAGGGCCTGGGCCACTTTCAGACATTGCTCCGGGTCGGCACCCCGAAGAATCGCGATGATCTTCTCCTGTTCGACCTTCTGAATAATCTGTTCTCTCATGGCCGGGACTCCTTATTTAATATAGGTGTTGTCCATCAGCGCAGGCAGCAGAGCGCCGCCGTCTACCAGCATATCGCTGCCGGTAATGAACTGGGCTTCGTCGGAAGCCAGATAACGGACCATATTGGCGATCTCCACCGGCTGGCCGATGCGGCCCACGGGGATACGGGAGACCATCATCTTTTCCCGCTCGGAGACCACGTTGGGATCGGTAACCTTGATGTAGCCGGGGGAAATGCTGTTGACACGGATGCCGTAGGGGGCCAGCTCCAGGGCGATGTGCTGGGTCAGCTTGAAGACGGCGGTCTTGGCAGAGCCGTAGACGCTGGCGATGGGGAAGTTCATGGAGCGGTGGTTGGAGCAGATGTTGACGATGCTGCCCTTGGTGCCGTGCTTGATCATCAGCTTGGCTGCAGCCTGGGCGCAGAAGAAGGTGGCCCGGTAGTCCACAGCGGTCAGCAGCTCGAACATTTCGGGATCCACTTCCAGGAAAGGCTTGAACTTGGTGATGCCGGCGTTGTTCACCAGCAGGTCGATGGTGCCGAAGGCAGCTTCGTAGGCTTCGAACAGCTTGGGAATCTCTTCCAGCTTGGACAGGTCGGCCTTTACGGCGATGCATTTGCGGCCCAGAGCTTCGATCTGTGCCTTGGTGTCCATGGCCTGCTCTTCGCTGCCGCAGTAGCTGACGCAGACATTATAGCCGTGCTTTGCCAGTTCGATGGCGATGGTCTTGCCGATGCCCCGGCCTGCGCCGGTAACCAGTGCGTTTTTCGTCATTGTATTTCCTCCTTAAGCGTCAAAGGTGTATTTCCGGGTGTAGGTGACTTCCTGACCGGGCTGCAGGTCAATAGGAGCAAAGACCTCGGGGCAGAAAGCGTTGAAGTTGTTCCAGCTGTAGAACCGGCAGATGGGAACATCGTCCTCCATCAGCACGGACATGCCAAGCTCTTTGTTTTCCAGCCGCATCCAGTGGCTGGAAAGTCCCTGCCAGCCCCGGATCCAGAAGGCGGTGGATTCCGTGGGGCCGTCAAACTCGCCCAGGCGGTAGGCATCCCGGGTCATGATCAACTCACCCCGGCGCAGCTCCGGCTGGATGGAGTAGGGGAAGAACAGCTGATAGCTGCTGTCGATCTGGCGGTCATCAAAGCGGAAGAAGTTATGGCAGAATTCTGTGGCGTGGATCTCTTCGGGGCCAACATTCTTGACCCGGAAGGTCACCACCAGGGTCTTTCCTTCCAGGTGGTAGCTCTTTTCCATGTCCATTGCAACGCCCTGGCACAGATGGGGCAGTGTGCGGATGCTGACACGGTTCTCTGTCACTTCCTCAATGCGGCGGAAAGGCTCCACAGGATAATCCTTTGTAAACAGGAACGGATTGGTGTCGGTTCTTTTCAGCAGGCCAACACCGGGCAGAGGGAAGAAGTCGGCAATGGAGGTCTGGTCATACAGGTGGGTATCCTGCCATTCCCAGACGTTGGTCAGGCCCACGCCGCCCAGGCCAACACCGCCGGCGGTATTGCGTTCCTCGGACAGGAACGTATGCCCCTTCATGGTCACCTGTCCCACGGTGCCGCCCCAGTCATAGCGGCTGCGGCGGTAATCCCAGTCTAAAAGAATTTCAGCCTGTAAATGTTCGTTTTTTAAAATTGCGGATTTTTTTGCCATGAGAGGTTCCTCCTTGATATCTGATATGCGCCGCGGAAAATTTGTATACTTCCAATAAACTATTTTGTCTTATCGCCGTCATTGTAGCACGGTTTGTACAGGATGTCAAATATCAAATATCAAATTTAGAGAAAAATACATTTGACTTCCGCTTTTTTCCATGTTACAATGTGTTCATAAAATCAACAGAAATGAGATTTTATAATGAGTGAAAAAATCGTAGCAGACAAGACTCTGGCTGCCCGGGTAACGGACAAGCTCAGAGAGGACATCATCAACAACAAATTTGAAGCCGGCAGCCGCATCACCATCAAGGAGATCTCCGAGCGTTATGGTGTTAGCCCTATGCCGGTGCGGGAAGCCTTCCGGACTTTGGAGGGTGAAAAGTTTCTGGAGATCAATGCCTACAAGGGTGCTACCGTTCAGTGTATCGATGAGAACTTTGTTCGGGATGTGTACGGCATCCTTCGGGCATTGGAATGCCTGATTTACGAAAGCGCCATGGCAGATATGGACACCGGCGTGATCCGGCAGCTGCGGTATCTGAATGAGCAGATCCGTATCTACAGCGCTTCCACAGAATTCGGCCTGGAATATGTGGATATGAATACCAAATTCCACAATACCATTATGGAGCACGGCAAAAACGCCCTGGCGCTGGAGCAGTACTTCTATTACCACGGCATCATCCGCACCCTGCGCAAACGCTACTTCCCCAAGCAGGAGCGGATCCGCGTAGTGGTAGGTCAGCATGAGGCCCTGATCAACGCGCTGGAAAACCGGGATGTGATCGCCCTGAAAAAAGCGGTGGATATCCACGTTGGCACAGCTCTGGAAAATTTCCTGACACAATTTGCCCAGGGGGACTAAGCCTCCCCCTGGTTCCTGTGGATCCGATCCTTGCAGGGATGGCAGGTCTTGATTTTTGTTTTTAAAAATATCAAATATCAAATATCATCAAATTGGAGGTAGAGAAATTTGAAAACCATTGGCAAAGCATTTGATGTTCTGGAAAAGGGCATCAAGGTGATCTGCGGCGTTCTCGCCACAGGCTTCACCATCATGACGCTGATCAGTGTCATTGCCCGGTATGTGCTGAACGCACCCATCTGGTGGAGTGAACAGTTCTGCCGGTATCTGTTCGTCTGGATGCTGATGCTGTACGCACCCATCATCGTCCGCCACAACAAGAACCTGGGCTTCGATCTGGTAGTGAGCAAGCTGCCCAAGATCGTGCAGGAGATCACCTGGCTCATTTGTGAGGCTCTGATCGGTGTCTTCGGTGCCTGCTACTGCGTTTACACCCTGCAGCTGTGTGAAAAGTTCGCGAACAAGATCATGGAAGGCATCCGCATCCCCGCGCCTGTGATGTACTCTTCCCAGGCCGTCTGCGGCGCTCTGCTGGCTATGTTCAGCCTGGAACTGGTCATCAACCACATCATCGCCCTGAAAAATAACAAGAAGGAGGGACAGTCCAAATGATGCTTGCTCTGCTGTTCGGCGTTTTCGCGGTCCTGCTGATCATCGGTATGCCCGTTGCTTACGGCATGGCCATTTCCGCCGTTGTCTGTCTGATGGTGGACCCCAGCCTGCCCGGCCTGGTTCTGTCCCAGAAAATGTTTACTTCCATGGACTCCTTCTCCCTGATGGCTGTGCCCTTCTTCATGCTGGCCGGCACTCTGATGGAGAAGTCCGGCATCACCAAGATCCTGGTCAACTGGGCCCGCAGCCTGGTGGGCCACTGCACCGGCGGCATCGGTGACGCTGCCATCGTTTCCGGTGTGGTCATGGCCGGTGTTTCCGGTTCTGCCAATGCCGATACCTCCGCGCTGGCTGCCATGCTGGTGCCCATGATGCGGGAAGAAAAGTACGACGATGGCTATGCCTGTGCCCTGGTTGCTTCTGCCGGTGCTCTGGGCCCCATCATCCCTCCCTCCATCATGATGGTGCTGTACTCCGGCGTTACTTCCATTTCCATCAATAAGCTGTTCCTGGCAGGTTATCTGCCCGGCTTCCTGATCGCAGCCGGTTATATGGCCGTCAACTATATGTATGCCAAGCGCAACAACATCCCCAAGTCCAAATTCGTGGGCTTCTCCGTCCTGCTGCGCAATACCTTTGCCGCACTGCCTGCTCTGTTCATGCCCTGCATCATCATCTTTGGCATCATGCTGGGTGTTGTTACCGCCACCGAGGCCGGTGTGCTGGCCTGCACCTACGCCGTTATCTACGGTGTTCTGAACAAGTCCCTGAGCCTGAAGATCCTGAAGGACTGCCTGATGGATGCCATCCATGCCACCACCAGCTGCATGATCGTGGTTGCCTTCGCCGGTATCTTCGGCACCCTGGCTACCAACTACAACATGTCCAAGGTGATCCTGAATCTTGCCTCCGTCTTCATGGGCAACAAGTACATCATCATGCTGTTCATCAGCGCCATCCTGTTCGTTGCCGGTATGTTCATCGACTCCAACGCAGCCATGCTGATGCTGGTTCCCGTGTTCAGCCCCCTGATCCTGCAGTACGGCTTCGATCCCATCTACTTCGCCATGGTCTGCATCCTGACCCTGGATATGGGCGGTATGTCTCCCCCCGTCGGCCTGCTGATGTACATTGCTTCCAGTATTACCGATACCCCTCTGGCAAAGACCGTCAAGCAGATCTGGCAGTTCTTGGCTGTGAACTACGGCGTGACCATCCTGGTCATCTTCGTGCCCGCCATCGTTACCCTGCTGCCCGCCCTGTTCGGCTAACTTCGTAAATCCCGGAATCATCCGGTAAATAAAAAATTGGAGGAAACAACATGAAAAAGCTGATCGCTCTGATCCTGGCTCTGGCTATGTGTCTGTCTCTGGTCGCCTGCGGCGGCAAGACCGAAGAAGCCAAGCCCGCTGAAACCCAGGCTGCCGCTGCTGCTCCCGAGGCAGAAGCTGCCGCTCCCGCCGGCCCCGTCTACGAGACCGTCACCCTGAAGCTGTCCCACCACAACGCTGTTGACCAGCCCATCCACGAAGGTCTGACCAAGTGGGCTGAGCTGCTGGCTGAAAAGTCCGGCGGCGCCATCACCATCGACATCTACCCCGCTGCTTCCCTGTACAACTCCGCTGACGCAGAAGACGCTGTCAAGCTGGGCACTCTGGATATGTGCCTGGGCGATGCTTCCCAGCTGTCCAACTCCCTGTCCGCTTACGCTCTGACCTGCCTGCCCTTCCTGTTTGATTCCTACGAGACTGCTGACCAGATTATCTACGGCGAAGTCGGCGCTCAGCTGGATAAGCTGGCTGAAGAGAACCTGGGCATCGTTCCTCTGGGCTGGACCTGGAACGGCTTCCGTAACATGTGCACCAAGGACCCCATCGAGTCCGTTGCTGACTGCAAGAACTACAAGCTGCGTTCTCCCGGTTCCCAGATCTATCTGGATACCTTCAACACCCTGGGCATGAGCCCCACTGTCGTTACCTGGTCCGAAGCTTACACCGCAATGCAGTCCGGCATGGTGGACGGCGTTGAGTCCGGCCTGGAAGCTTTCTACACCCAGGGCTTCTACACTCTTGGCAACAACATCTGCCTGTCCCGTCACATGATCTCCATCATCGGACCCATCATCAACGCTGACAAGTGGAACGCTCTGTCCGCTGACACCCAGGCTCTGATGCTGGAATGCTGGGCTGAGTGCCAGGCTGAGCTGAACGAGACTGTTATGGCCGGTGAAGCTTCCTACGAGCAGAAGCTGCGCGACGAAGGCTGCAACATCACCGAGTTCCAGAACCGCCAGGAGCTGATCGACCTGTACACTCCCTACTGGTCCTCCTCCGCTGAGGCCGGCGGCTACACCGAGCTGCTGAACGCTGCTCTGGCAGTCGTCAACGGCTAATTCCGAAGCAAATACAGCGGGTATCTTCGGATACCCGCTGTATCCAAAGCAATGGGATCTGTTGCGAAAGAGACCCTGTTGCTTTGGATCATGAGAAAAGAGGAGGATACTATGAAACTGACATGGCTGGGCCAGGCCGGTTACCGGCTCCGTACCGAAAACGGCATGGTCATTTATATCGACCCCTATCTTTCTGATTCCCTGCTTATGGAGAAGGGGGATACCTATATCCGCCAGGTACCCATCCGGGAGGAAGATCTGACAACCCATGTAGACGTGTTGATCCTGACCCATTTACACGGTGACCATACAGACTTTCCCACCATTGACCGTCTGGCAGCGCATAACCCAAAAATGGCGGTGATGGCACCGCTGAATGTACTCAATGCCCTCCGGGCCCGGTATCCTCAGGTGCCGCTGCATTATATGCTCTTTGACCGGGGCGTGGAGATTACTTTGGCCGGTGTCCGGTTTGTGTCCAATTTTGCCTGCCACTCCGACGAGCGTCCCATCGGCGTGACCATTGTAGGTGACGGTAAGGTTCTGTGTCACACCGGTGATACCATGTACCACCGGCAGCTGCTGGAAGAGCTTCCCAGAGGAGCCGACGCACTGCTGATCCCCATTAACGGCCAGGGCTATAACATGAATGTGGTGGATGCCGCCCGGCTGACCCGCTTTTTACAGCCCCGGACAGTGTATCCCATGCACTGGGATCTTTTTAAAGCCTATGGCTGCGATGTGCAGAGTTTTGTCAGCCAGTTTAAGGAAGAAGAACGGGATTTCATCAAGATTCCCGCCCACTACCAGGAAATTACCCTGTAACAGGAGGAAATACCCATGAAAATCACGGATATTAAAACCTTTAATGTATTTACCTACCGCACCAACTTTGTCTTTGTAAAAGTCGAAACAGATGTGGGCGTCAGCGGTATCGGTGAAGGCACCCTGGAATACAAGGAGCACGCCCTGCTGGGGGCCATTGAGGATATCAAGCGCGTCCTCATCGGCCGGGATCCCCGGGAGGTGGAGCGGATCGGTCATGAACTGTACCGGGACTCCTACTGGCGGGTAGGCCCCGTGCTGCAAAGTGCCATCTCTGCCATCGATATCGCTCTGTGGGACATCAAGGCCAAGCTGTGCAATGTGCCTGTCTATGAGATGCTGGGTGGTAAGGTCCGGGACTCTGTGCGGATGTATGCCAATGTCTGGTTTGCCGGTGCCAAGACTCCCGAGGAATTTGCCGCTGCTGCCAAGGCCACGGTTGCAAAGGGTGTTACCGCTCTGAAGTGGGATCCCTTCGGCAGCGCTTATATGTACATGGACAATGCTTCCCTGCGTAAGTCTCTGGAAGTGGTGGAAGCCGTCCGCGGTGCCGTTGGCCCCGACATTGATCTGCTGATCGAAGGTCACGGCCGTTTCGATATTGCTACCGGCATTAAGATCGCCAACGAACTGAAGCAGTTTAATCCCATGTTCTTTGAGGAGCCCACACCTCCCGACAGCATGGATGCTCTGGCTGCTGTTCATAAGAAGTCTCCTGTGCCCATTGCCGGCGGTGAGCGGGTTTACAGTCTGACTCAGTTCCAGCAGTTCCTGGAAAAAGGCTGCGCAGACTATGCCCAGCCGGATGTAAGCCACTGCGGCGGTATTTCTGCTATCCGGAAAATGGCTGCCATGGCAGAACCCTACTATGTGGCTATGGCACCTCATAACCCCAGCGGCCCCGTTGCCAATGCAGCAACTCTGCACCTGGCTGCCAGCCTCAACGGTTTCCGGATTCTGGAGATTTGCCTGACCGATGTTTCCTGGCGTAAGGAGCTGACCAACGAGCGGGTGGTCTATGATAACGGCAATATTCTGATTCCCGAGGGCATCGGCCTGGGCCTGGAGCTGAATGAGGAAAACTGCATGAAGTATCCCTTCCAGCCCATCGACCTGCGCCACTACAAGGGAACTCTGACCAATGTCCGTCCCGCAGGCCAGACCAGCACCTACTTTGAAGGCATCTGATGAGGTAAAATCATGAAAATAACAGATTTAAAAATGATCCATGTCCGGCCCCGATGGATGTTTCTGAAAATCGAAACAGATGCAGGCATCGTTGGCTGGGGCGAACCGGTGGTAGAGGGGCGTGCCCGTACCGTGGAAATGGCCGTGGAAGAGCTGCGGCCCATTCTCATCGGCGCAGACCCCCTGAAGATCGAGCACCTGTGGCAGACCATGTACCGGGGTACCTTCTACCGGGGCGGCCCTATCCTGTGCAGTGCCATTTCCGGCATCGAGATGGCCTTGTGGGATATCAAGGGAAAGTACTACAATATGCCCGTTTATGAAATGCTGGGCGGCAAATGCCGGGACAAGATCCGGATGTATGGCCACCTAAAACCCACCGGTCACCCCGGTGAATTCCCCATTCCCGATATGCTGGCCATCACTGACCAGCGTCTGGAGGAGGGCTTCACCGTCATGAAGTATTCCATCATCCCTCCCATTAAGCCCATCGACAACATGGAGATGGTGGACAAGGTGGTAGAGCGGTTCGCCGCCATCCGGGAGCGGGTGGGCAAGAAGGTGGATATTGCCATCGATTTCCATGGCCGGGTCAGCCCTGCCATGTCCATCCGGCTGCTGAAAGAGCTGGAGCCTTACTATCCTCTGTTCGTGGAAGAGCCGGTGCTGCCGGAGAATGTGGATGAGATGGTTCGGGTCTCCCGGAGTACCTCCATTCCCATTGCCGCCGGTGAGCGCCTGTTCACCAAATGGGGCTTCCGGGAACTGATCGAAAAGCAGGCTGTGTCTGTTGTGCAGCCTGACCTGTGCCACTGCGGCGGTATTTTCGAGGCCCGGAAGATCGCTGCCATGGCAGAGACCTACTATATGCAGATCGCACCCCACAATCCCCTGGGACCCATTTCTTTGGCGGCCTGTCTGCAGCTGGACACTGCTGTACCCAACCTGCTGGCCCAGGAGCATCCTGGTCAGCCTGACCATGGCGATCTGGGCGTGGGCATCCTGAAGAATCCCTTTAAGATCGAATCTGATGGCTGTATCCGTGTCCCCGAAGGCCCGGGCCTGGGCATTGAAGTGGATGAGGAAGCTCTGGAAGCCCTGAAATTTGACGGTACCTGGGATACGCCCCGGCTGCTGTTTGAAGACGGCAGTGTTGCCGACTGGTAAGCAGCCGGCAGGGCCGGCGGCCAATGCGTTACGGACTGCGTCAGTCAAATAACAGCCTTAGGGCCCCTCGACCGGTCGCTAGTATCCGCTCGGCCTATGGAATTCGGACAGTCCATGAAGCAGAACAATATCCGTTTTTTGACATTTTATAAATAAAGATTATGGAGGAATTACCTATGTTTGATCTGACTGGTAAAGTCGCTCTGGTCACCGGCTCTTCTCAGGGTCTTGGCGGTGCCATCGCCCGCTGCATGGCCGATGCTGGTGCCCATGTTGTGGTAAACTATGTTTCTGACCGTTCCAGAGAGAAGGCAGAGAAGGTTGCTGAGTATGTCCGCTCCAAGGGCCATGAGGCGCTGATCATCCAGGCGGATGTCAGCAAAGAAGAGGCCGTCAAGGATATGATGAACCAGATCACCGCCCACTTCGGCCGTCTGGACATTCTGGTGAATAATGCCGGCATCAACTCCAATCACAACATCGACACCATGGAATTTGACGAGTGGCATCGGATTTTGAACACCAACATCGACAGTGCTTTCCTGTGCAGCAAGTACGCTGTACCTATCATGCGGGAGCAGAAGCATGGTCGCATCATTCTGATCTCCTCTGTGGTTGGCCAGCAGGGCGCACTGTTCGGTCAGGTCCACTACGCTTCCTCCAAGGCTGCCCAGCAGGGCTTCGCCCGGACTCTGGCCAGAAGCGTCGCAGAGGACGGCATCACCGTCAATTGTGTGGCTCCCGGCACCCATATGACCGAGACTCTGGAAGCCATCCTGGTCACCGGCAACCCGGAGCGTCTGCAGAAGGCCATCGACATTTCTCTGGTCAAACGTCTGGGTTCCTGCGAGGACATCGGCTACGCCTGTGTGTATCTGGCATCTGACGAGGCTAACTATGTTACCGGTGCCGTGCTGGATGTCAACGGCGGCGTGTATCTGCGTGCCTGATTTCAACAACGAATACTCAATTTTCCTCTTTCCTTATAAACAGAGCGCCATGCAAGTGAGACGGTATGGCGCTCTGTTGCGATATCCTCTTGCAGTAGTAACACAATTCCACCAATTATCCACCCCCGCCCAGGCTGCTATCAAGGGCTAATCCTGATAACAAGGATGCCCCGGTTCATTGCGAACCGGGGCATTTTTTACTGGGAAGAATTCGCTTCTGCTGCGGCTTTTCGGACGGCTTTTACGATCAGTTCCACAAAGTCCCAGACAGGGGGTTCCAGCCATTTGTCGTAGAGAATGCACATGTACAGGGCCTGGTGCCAGTTCTGCAGGGGGATATACCGAATTCCCGGCCGCTGCTGGACGCATTGCTCCGGAATAAAGGCGATGCCGATGCCGGCCGCTACCAGATCCAGCGCAGACTGGGCGGTGTCCACGGTGCAGATCACACTTTCGTCGGCGGGAGAACCGGTGGTCCATTCCTTGAAGCTTTTTGCTACGTTATAGTTGAATACGATCTGGGGCTCGTGTACCACATCCTGAGGCGCAATGACCTCCAGGTCAGCCAGAGGATGTGCTTCCGGCAGGGCCACAAAGAAATCCCGCTCGGTCAGCTTCCGGAAATGCAGGCTGCGGTCCCGGTCTGTGGAATCCACAATGGCCATGTCCAGCTTTTCCTGCCGGACCAGATCCATCAGATTTTCTGCGGAGCTTTCTGTCAGATGAAACCGAATCCGCCTGTTGCTGCGGGTGTATTCGGAGATTTTCCGGGCTACGAGACCGTTCAGGGTTCCGGACACCACGCCCATACGGATCACCACCGGTGCGCTGATCTTGCTGTCCCGGAGCATCAGGGAGGCAGTATGCAGTTCATTCAGGGCAGAATCGACTTTTTCCTGGTAAAATTTCCCTTCGTCCGTCAGCCGGATATTCCTGCCTGATTTTTCGAAGAGCTTTACACCGCCCAGCTCATTTTCCAGGTTATGGATGGCGCTGCTCAAGGAGGGCTGGGAAATTCCCAGCCGGGCGGCAGCAACGGTATAGTGCTCCACCTGGGCCAGAACGGAAAAATAGCGCAGTACGTTGTAGTTCATATGGGTATCTCCAAATTCATAGTATATTCCTATATATAAAATACCGTAACAATATTGGTTTTCACCGGGTTGCGTATTATACTTTTTATACGTGTTTTTGATAACATGGCAGCAGGCCGTTTTATCAGGAATTCGTATTACAATCACCATCCACAAGGCGGCAATCGCAGGCATTCGGGTTTTCCGGTTCGGGCGTGTTCTTGCGGCTATGTACAAAGCATATACGGAGGGCAACACCATGGAACCCAATAAAGTATCCAAAAAGCTGCTGAAGCGGCTGCCGATCTATCTGAATCACCTGAAAACCATGCCGGAGCATTCCGAGAATATTTCCGCTACCGCTTTGGCCAAAGCCCTGGGGCTGGGAGAGGTGCAGGTGCGGAAGGATCTTGCCAAGGTATCCCATGCAGGCAGGCGCAGAACCGGACGGAGCCGGGAACAGCTGATCCGGGACATCGAAAAATATCTGGATTTCGTCACCGAAACCGGAACCATCATTGTGGGTGCCGGAAGACTGGGACAGGCGCTGCTGGACTACAACGGCTTTGCGGAATTCGGATTGAATGTTATGGCGGGCTTTGACATTCAGCCCCCTGAAAATCAGTCTGCCCGCGCAAAGCCCATTTATCCCATGAACCGGATGGAAGCCTTCTGCAGGTGCTATGATGTCCATATCGGCATCATTACCGTTCCGGCGGAAAGCGCGCAGGCTGTGTGTGACAGTCTGATCGCCTGCGGCATAAAGGCGATCTGGAATTTTGCGCCGGTTCACCTGCAGGTTCCGGAGCATATTGCAGTCCAGAGCGAAAATCTGGCAATTTCCCTTTCATCGCTGCGCATGCAGCTTCAGAGCGATTCTGAACAGTGATCATAACTGGCAGTCCGGAGGGGCTGCCGTTTTTTCATGCAGTAAGGAAAGGGCCGCAGGGCTTTCGCCTGCGGCCCGGAATACAAATTACTGCTTGGAGATGGCGCCGAACTTACAGGTGGCGATACAGGCACCGCACTTGACGCACTTCTGGGCATCGATGGTCAGCGCAGGCTTCTTCCGGCCGGGAGCGATGTAATCGGTCTTGGAGATAGCGTCGGCGGGGCAGGCCTTTGCGCACATGCCGCAGCCAATGCACTTGTCCCTGTCGATGACGTAGCTCATCAGGTTCTTGCAGACCTTGGCAGGGCACTTCTTGTCCACGACGTGGGCAATGTACTCATCCCGGAAATGCTTCATGGTAGACATAACAGGGTTGGACGCAGTCTGACCCAGGGCGCACAGGGAGCCGGTCTTGATCAGGCTGCTGATTTCCTCCAGCTTGTCCAGGTCTTCCAGTGTGCCCTTGCCCTCGGTGATCTTGGTCAGGATCTCCAGCATACGGCGGGTGCCGATCCGGCAGGGGGTGCACTTGCCGCAGGACTCGTCGCAGATGAACTCCATGTAGAACTTGGCAACGTCCACCATGCAGTTGTCCTCGTCCATGACGATGGCGCCGCCGGAACCCATCATGGAGCCCTTGGCAACCAGATTGTCAAAATCGATGGGCTCATCCAGCGCGGCCTCTGTCAGACAGCCGCCGGAGGGGCCGCCGGTCTGGATGGCCTTGAACTTCTTGCCCTCGGGGATACCGCCGCCGATGTCGTAGATCAGCTCCCGCAGCGTAGTGCCCATGGGGATCTCCACCAGGCCCACGTTGTTGACCTTGCCGCCCAGCGCGAAGACCTTGGTGCCCTTGGAACGCTCGGTGCCGCAGGAAGCAAACTCCGCAGCGCCTTCGCGCAGGATATAGGGAACGCAGGCCAGGGTTTCCACGTTGTTGACGATGGTAGGCTCCTGCCACAGACCCTTCACCGCAGGGAAGGGAGGACGGGGACGGGGCATACCGCGCTTGCCCTCGATGGAGTTCAGCAGGGCGGTCTCCTCGCCGCAGACGAAAGCGCCTGCACCCAGACGGATATGAGCCTGGAACCGGAAGCCGGTGCCCATGATGTTCTCACCCAGAACGCCGATTTCGTTCATCTGCCGGATTGCGATGCGCAGACGGTTGACAGCGATGGGATACTCGGCACGGACATAGAAATAACCCTCGGATGCGCCGATGGCATAGCCGGCGATCATCATGCCCTCGATGACGGCGTAGGGATTGCCTTCCAGAATGGAGCGGTCCATGAAGGCACCGGGGTCGCCCTCGTCACCGTTGCAGACCACATACTTCTGGTCGCTCTGGGAGCCGTAGGCAAACATCCACTTGCGGCCCGTGGGGAAGCCGCCGCCGCCGCGGCCCCGCAGACCGGAGGCCAGCACTTCATCAATGACCGCCTTGCGGTCCATGGACAGTGCCCGCTTCAGGCCCTGGAATGCGCCGTAGCCCATGGCTTCGTTGATGTCCTCGGGATTGATGACACCGCCGCCGTGGAGGGCAACGCGCTTCTGCTTCTTATAGAAATTGATATCGTCCTGCTTGGCGACCTTTTCGCCGGTGAGAGGCTCCACATACAGCAGCCGCTCCACGATCTGACCGCCGATGATATCGGTCTGGAAGATCTCTTCCACATCCTCGAGCTTGACCAGGCGGTACAGGGTATCCTCGGGCAGGATCTTGACGAAGGGGCCCTGGGAGCAGAAGCCGAAGCAGCCCACGGTATTGACGGTGACCTTGTCTTCCATGCCGTTGTCTGCCACCAGCTTGTCGAAGGCGGCCTTGATATCCATGGAATTGGAGGACAGGCAGCCGGTGCCGCCGCACAGCAGAATGGCCCGCTTGCCGTTGGTGCCTTCCAGCTTGGCGTTCAGCGCAGCAGTGCAGCTGCAGATTTTCGCGTCCAGTTCAGCAAAATTCTTCATTTACTTGCCCTCCTTGGCCAGATATTCTTTCACAACACCGGCGACCGCATCCACGGTCATCTTGGGATAGACCTTGCCGTTGATGGTGACGGCGGGTGCGATGCCGCAGGCACCGATGCAGCGCAGGGCATCGATGGTGAACAGACCGTCAGCGGTGGTCTCACCGGCGCGGATTCCCAGGATCTCGGAGAACTTGTCGATGATCTGCTGGGCACCCTTGACATAGCAGGCGGTACCCAGGCAGCAGCCGATGATGTACTTGCCCTTGGGCTCCAGGGAGAAGAAAGAGTAGAATGTGACAACACCGTAGATCTCCGCTACGGGAATGCCGGTTTTTTCGGAAACCAGCTTCTGCACATCCAGAGGGATGTAGCCGTATTCATTCTGAATGTCGCTGAGGATCATCATCAGAGGTGTCTTTTCGTTGACATAACGCTCACAGATCTCGCTGATCTTTCTGACACCGGCCTCGCTGATATGAGCCATAATTTACCTCCTGTAAATTCTGTATTAGTCACAAAAAAGCTCCGGACATCCGATGGCGCCGGAATGTCCGGTTCAAGCCGGGAAAATGGGGAAAATGTCCCATTTCCTGCCGGTTTGTTTTTATGTTAGTAAAGATAATACCACCGGTCTTTGCCAAAACCAATAAAGTTATGATAGTTTATTTATAGATTTCTTCTATAGGTGACTCATAGTTTTCTCCTATGGATAAACTATTGTAACCTTATTGGTTTTTCCAAAATAAGCGGCTATAATGCGTTGATAGTATACACAGACTGTCAAAATACTATGCTTTATTGACAAGCTGACACATAACTATGTGCGAATTTAGGAGGAAATTATGCTGAACGTAACAATCGACGGCATCCGGGTGCAGGTTAAGGAAGGCAGCACCATCCTGGAGGCTGCCCGGAGTGTGGGCATTGAGATCCCCACGCTGTGCTATCTGAAGGATCTGACGCCCGAGGCATCCTGCCGGATCTGTCTGGTGGAGATTGAGGGCAATCCCAAGCTGTTCACCGCCTGCTCCACCCCCGTGGCGGAGGGCAATGTGATCCATACCAAGTCCGAAAAGGTCATCGCCGCCAGACGCAGCGTGCTGGATCTGATGCTGTCCACCCACAAGGCCGACTGCTTCAGCTGCGGCAAGAACGGTGACTGCCAGCTGCAGAACCTGTGCTATGAGTACGGTGTGGAAAAGACCAGCTTCGCCGGTGTCCGCAACGAGTACCCCATTGACGAGTCCAATGAGTTCTTTACCTATAATCCCAACCAGTGCATTCTGTGCCAGCGCTGCGTCAATGTCTGCCAGAAGCTCCACGGCGAAGCCGCCATCGGCATCACCGGCCGTGGCTTCAAGGCCAAGATTGCAACCCCCTTTGACCAGCTGATCCGGAGCACCAACTGCGTTTCCTGCGGCAACTGTGTTTCCGTCTGCCCCGTGGGCGCACTGCTGCCCAAATCCAAGGTCCGCTACCGTGCCTTCGAAACCAGGAAGGTTCCCACCACCTGCACCTACTGCGGTGTTGGCTGCCAGCTGGAGCTGCAGGTGAAGGATGATACCGTTGTGGGCGCACAGCCCCTGTACGGCGAGGCCAACCGTGGCCTGCTGTGTGTCAAGGGCAAATTCGGCTACAACTTCATCAATCACAAGGACCGCCTGACCAAGCCCCTGATCCGTAAGGATGGCCAGCTCCAGGAGGCAACCTGGGATGAGGCCATCGGCTACATCGCAGATAAGATCAAGACCATCAAGGCAGAATCCGGCCCCGATGCTCTGGCAGGTCTTTCCAGCGCCCGCTGCTCCAATGAGGATAACTACGTCTTCCAGAAGATGATGCGCGCCGCCATCGGCACCAACAATGTGGATCACTGCGCACGCCTGTGCCATGCCTCCACCGTGGCGGGTCTTGCCATCACCCTGGGCTCCGGTGCCATGACCAACTCCATTGCCGAAGCGGCAGATCAGGATGTGGTTTTCGTCACCGGCTCCAACACCACCGAGACCCACCCCGTCATCGGCTCTCTGATCCGTCAAGCCCACAGAAAGGGCGCCAAGATCATCGTGGCAGAGCCCCGCCGGATCCCCCTGTGCCGGGAAGCCGATGTGTTCCTGCAGATCAAGCCCGGCACCAACGTTGCCCTGTTCATCGGCATGATGAACGTCATCATTTCCGAGGGCCTGCAGGATCAGAAGTATATCGACGAGCGCACCGAGGGTTACGAAGCCCTGAAGGAAGTGGTCAAGGACTACACCCCCGAGGTGGTGGCCGAGATCTGCAACATCGATGCCGAAGACCTGAAGAAGGCTGCCCGGATGTATGCCAAGGCAGACAAGGCCGGCATCTACTATGCCATGGGCGTGACCCAGCACTCCACCGGCACCGAGGGCGTTATGGGCACCTCCAACCTGGCCCTGCTGTGCGGCAAGATCGGCAAATACGGCTGCGGCGTCAACCCCCTGCGGGGTCAGAACAACGTTCAGGGTGCCTGCGACATGGGCTGCCTGCCCACCGATTTCCCCGCCTATCAGAAGGTCTTCAACGATGCCGCCCGGGAAAAGTTTGAAAAGGCCTGGGGCGTCAGCCTCGACCGAAAGCCCGGTCTGACCGTCACCGAGATCATGAACGCTGTGGAAGCCGGTACCGTGCGGGGCCTGTATATCATGGGTGAGAATCCCATGATGTCCGATCCCGACCTGAACCATGTGAAGCACGCACTGGAAAACTGCGAGCTGCTGGTTGTTCAGGATATCTTCCTGACGGAGACCGCCCAGCTGGCCGACGTTGTCCTGCCCGGCTGCACCTTCGCAGAGAAGGACGGCACCTTCACCAATACCGAGCGCCGCGTCCAGCGGATCCGCAAGGCAATTCCTTGCGTTGGCGAGAGCAAGGCCGACTTCGAGATCCTGTCCGATGTGATGGCCGCTCTGGGCTATGAAAACAGCTTCCGTACCGCAGAGGAAGTCTTCGCCGAAATGGCCACCGTGACTCCCTCCTACGGCGGCATGTGCTACGAGCGTCTGGAAAAGGGCGGCCTCCAGTGGCCCTGCCCCACCGCTGACCATCCCGGCACCCCCATCCTGCACGTGGGCAAGTTCAGCCGCGGCGAGCGGGCCCTGTTCAAGCCCGCACCCTACCGCCCCTCCGCAGAGACCCCCGATGCAGAATACCCCATGATCTTCACCACCGGCCGTATCCTGTACCATTACCACACCAGCACCATGACCGGCCGTGTGGAGGGCCTGATGAACATTTCCGGCCGCTCCTATGTGGAGATCAATCCTGCTGATGCCGCCAAGCTGGGCATCCTCTCCGGCGACAGCGTGAAGGTCTCCTCCCGCCGGGGCGGTGTTCTGGCAGAGGCCCGGGTCACCGATATCGTGCCCGAGGGCGTGCTGTTCATGCCTTTCCACTTTGCCGACGGCCCTGCAAATATGCTGACCAATACCGCCATCGATCCCACTGCAAAGATCCCCGAGCTGAAGGTCTGCGCAGCCCGGATCGAAAAGGCATAATATGAATACCAATAGGCAAAATCCCGGGACGGATGCGTCCCGGGAAAACCTTCCCCTGTTCGGCACGGCTGTAATCCTGGCAGGCGGCAAGTCTTCCCGGATGGGTTTTGACAAGCAGCTGCTGATCGAAGATGACCGGCGCATTCTGGAGCGGGTTATAGAGACTTTGAAAACAGAGTTTTCCGACATTCTCATTGTCACGGCCAAGCCGCAGCTGTACGAAGGCATGGGTGTCCGGCTGTGCGGCGATGTATATGCCGGGAAAGGCCCTCTGGCCGGAGTCCATGCGGCGCTGCTGAATGCCCGCAGCCGGTATGTATATCTGCTGGCCTGCGATATGCCGGTGGTGAACCTGCCCTTTATCCGCCACATGAAGCAAAAGCTTCAGGAAACCGGAATGGACATCTGCGCCAGCCAGTGCGGCGGCCGGATGGAGCCCTTCAATACCTTCTATTCCCGCAGCCTTTTGCCGGATGTGGTTCACCGGCTGGAAACCGGAAACAGTTCCCTGTTCCGGTTCATCCACGCCAGCCGTGCCTGCGTGCTGTCCCAGGAGGATGCCGCCTGCTTTGACAAGGAGCTTCGTATGTTTACCAATATCAATACCCGCAGTGAATATGAGAAATACCTGGGAAGCACCGAGGCTGAGCCTGAGGGCTGCGCAGAGCTGGTGGACAAGCTGGATATCGTGCGCTATATCGGCGGAGAGTATATCCGGATGCGGGATCTTATGGTTCACGAAACTGCCCTGCACCTGGAGATTCCGGGGGTCATGGAAAGGACCCTGTACTGCTCCCCCAGTGAGCAGAAGGAGCTGGTGGTGGGACACCTGTATACCCAGGGCTTCATCCGTGGGCCGGAGGATGTGGAATCGCTGGCGCTGGACACGGAAAAGGGCACTGCCCTGGTTCGGCTGAAAGAACCAAAGCAGGCACCGTCCCGGGAAGCGCTGACCGGCGGGCCGGTGTTTGATCCGCAGATCCTGCTTTCCAACCAGCAGAAATTTTACGACCAGTCCACCCTGCAGAAGGCCACAGCCGGTACCCACCGCTGCGCCCTTTGCGATGACAGCGGCACCTTCTTTGCCTGCATTGACATCAGCCGTCACAATGCCCTGGACAAGCTGACCGGCAAGGCCCTTCTGGAAGGCGTGTCCCTTGCGGACAAGTATATTCTCACCAGCGGCCGCATCCCCATGGACATGATCCAGAAGGCAGCTGCCATTCGGGTTCCCATGATTGTATCCCGTTCCACCCCCACCATCGCCGCAGTGGAAGCCGCCCGGAACGCAGGCATCACCCTGCTGGGCTTCTCCCGGGAGAACCGGTTCAATATTTACAGCGCTTCTCACAGACTGAAAGGCTGCAGCCTGCCTGTACAGGAGTAAGGAATACAGATCGCAGGGGGCGGCATCCCGGATACCGGCCCCTGCGAAGAAGTTTGAAGAATTCAGCAAATTACTATTGAAAACAAGTTGCTTCTATGGTAATATGAACAAAGATTGATCACCCCCAACCGCCTTTTGGGAGCAAAACTGCATATTTTTGAAAAGTGGTGGACGAGCCCCTTTCCAAAAGTACCGATTGTCAGCGCAGTTACTGCGCTCTTTTGGGATTGGAATGGGCTGGTCTTTTTTATTTTTTAGGAGGAATTAGAAAAGATGAAACGAATCATTGCAATGCTGCTCACCCTGATTATGGCTATGAGCCTGCTGGCTGCCTGCGGCGGCGCCAAGGCTCCCGCAGAAACTGCTGCCCCCGAAACAGAGGCCGCCAAGGATCTGGCTGCCCTGGTCAGCGCCGACACCAACGACCTGTATCTGTACGCAGACGGCGCTGATGTCACCGACGGCACCGTCAAGTTCGAGCAGATCAAGGACAAGTTCAGCGAAGTGGAGCTGGACGGCGTCCACTACTATGCCACCACCGTTAAGAATCTGTGTGCTTACGATCTGTCCGGCATCCAGTCCTTCTTCGGTGAGACCACCGACGGCTTTGTCCGCTACTACACCGACCTGGAGAATGCCTACATCGCAGTTCTGCAGTCTGAGGATGGCGAAACCTATACCCAGATCGAGAATGAAGGCGCTCCCACCTATGCCATGGTCCTGCCCGAAGGCAACGTTCTCAATGGTATTGTCAATGTGTACCTGATGAGCAAGACTGTGGAATTCGCAGTTCCCATCCAGGTTAACGGCGAAGAGATCGGCCAGATGACCCTGCGTGACTTTATGAAGAAGACCCCTGTGGGCGATGCCAAGGTTACCACCGGTATGTTCGACGGCTCCTTCAAGTACAAGTTCGGCGAAGCAACCTACAAGGGCCGCTTCCTGGGCATCGATTTCGAGACCTTCGTTGCCAAGCTGGCTGCGCTGGAAATGCCCATCGAAGGCACCATCAAGGAAGTGGAATACTACGGCATCAACGGCCTGGACAAGGAAGGCAAGAATGTGGAGTATACCCTGTATCCCGATGAGAACACCTACTTCGGCAATGTCTCCTTCATCTGTATGTACGACGGCATGGTCAACAACCCCAATGTCAAGGACATCGACCTGGGCCTGACTGCCTTCATCAACGGCACCGGCCAGAAGTGGATCACCTACAACCTGACCGCCATCAACTTTATTACCGAATAATTCCAAGGCGCAGCCCCAGAGAATCCCTCTGGGGCTGCCAAAAATGAGGTGAACCGATTATGAAGAGAATTATGTGCATCCTTCTGGCGGTGCTCATGGTACTGCCCATGGTTGCCTGCGGCGCGGCGGCTCCTGCGGAGGAAGTCCAGGCCAATACCGTGGTGGATCTGCTGGGCAGAGAAATCAATGTGCCTGAGGAGGTCAACCGGATCGCCGCCATTGCCGGCCCTACTTATGAAATGGTCTTCATGCTGGGCGGTGCCGACAAGATCGTTATGGTCAAGTCCGGCCATACCGACAGCTATCCCCTGGCAAATCTGACCAACCCGAAGCTGAAGGATATGGCAGGCCTTGCCGCCAACCCCAGCTCCACCGTCAACATCGAGGACTATCTGAAGCAGGATATTGACCTGGTGGTCTATTACGACAACGAGATCGAGCTGAAGAAGTTTGACGCCGTGGATATGGCGGCAGTGGTGGCAAGCAAGAATACCGGTCTGCTGGATTCTCTGGAACAGGCCAAGGCCCTGACCATCGACGAATTCATTGCCAAGCTGACCCAGCCTCTGGACATTCTGTCCACTGCCCTGAACGATCCCGAGGCCCGGGCAGAATACGAGACCTGGCGCAATTACTGTGACGAAAAGCTCCGCATGGTCTACGAACGCACCAAGGATATCCCCATGGAAGACCGGAAGACCGTCTACTGGGGCAACACCTGGGGCGAGGAGATCCGCTCTACTTACGCACTGAAGAACCGCTGGTTTGAAGTGTACCTGGCAGGCGGCCAGCTCATCGGCCCCGAGGAAAACTCCAACTTCCCCGAGGTCACCGCCGAGCAGCTGTTCTCCTGGGACCCGGATATCATTCTGGTGGACAACCACGGTGGTCTGCCCGGACTGGTCATGGAGAGCATGTACCGGGAAGGCAGCCGCTGGTCTACCCTGTCTGCTGTCCAGAACAAGCAGCTGCACCGGATTCCTGCCGGCGTGTTCTTCCTGGACAAGGGCAGCACCACCACACTGCTGGTGCTGTGGATGGCCACCTTCCTGCAGCCGGAATTGTTCTCTGACATCGACATGATCGAGGAAGTCAAGTATTACTACTCTGAGTTCTACGAATTTGAGCTGACCGACGAGCAGGCACAGAACGTCATTGACGGATGGGTAATTGATGATGAATAACACCACTGAAACAACCATTCCGAATCTGGAGCAGAAGCAGTCGCCCGTTAAATGGACCATCATGGTCACACTGCCCTTTCTGGTGTTCTTTGTGTCCATGTTCCTGGGACGGTATGATGTTTCTCCCTTGGAGGTTGTGAAGATTTTTGCCAACGGCTTCTTTGGCGCGAATTTTGAACAGACCTGGACGGACTCTGCCCAGAAGGTCATCATTCAGGTGCGCTTTCCCCGGGCGGTGATGGCTGCCTTTGTGGGTGCGGGACTTTCCATGTCCGGTGCAGCCTTCCAGGGTATGTTCCAGAATCCTCTGGTCAGCCCCTTCATCCTGGGCGTTTCTGCCGGTGCCAGCTTCGGCGCGGCGTTGGGTCTGGTGCTGAGCCTGCCCCATCTGGCGGTGCAGGGCATGGCCTTTGTCTTTGGCATGCTGGCTGTGGCCATCACCTACTTCCTGGCAAGAATCTACAAGACCACCCCGGTGCTGATGCTGGTGCTTTCCGGCACGGTGGTGTCCGCTTTCTTCCAGGCCCTGCTGTCGGTGATCAAGTTCACCGCTGAGGGCGATGAAAAGCTGCCCGCCATTACCTTCTGGCTCATGGGCTCTCTGGGCAGCGTCAGCATGAACGATCTGGCCATTTCCCTGATCCCCATCGTGGTATGCTGCGCCGGACTGATGATCCTGCGCTGGCGGATCAATCTGCTGAGCATGGGCGAACGGGAGGCAAAATCCCTGGGTGTCAACACCCAGCAGACCAATCTGCTGATCATCATTTTCTCCACGGTCATCACCTCCACCGCTGTGTCCATCTGCGGCATCATCGGCTGGGTGGGACAGGTGATCCCCCATTTCTGCCGGATGGTGGTTGGCCCTGACCATAAGGTGCTGATTCCGGCCACCATGTTTGTGGGTGCCACCTACATCCTGATCGTGGACAATCTGTGCCGTCTGCTGACAGCCAGTGAGATCCCCCTGGGTATCCTCACCGCCATCATCGGCGCGCCGGTCTTTGCCTACCTGCTGCGCAAGACGAAGGGAGGCTGGAACTGATGACACCCAAAATTGAAGTGGTCAACGGCTCCTTCTCCTATACCAAGAAAAACCTGATCTGGGAAAATGTGAACCTGCAGGTCAATGAGGGTGACTGCGTGTGCCTGCTGGGTGCCAACGGCTGCGGCAAAACCACGTTGCTGCATACCATGTGCGGCGCCCACCCCATCACCGGCGGCCAGGTTCTGGTGAACGGAAAGAATATCCAGGACTATGCCATTACGGAACTGGCCCAGACCGTGGGCATCGTCTACCAGGATCATACGGTTTCCTTCCCCTATACCTCTCTGGAAGTGGTTCGAATGGGCCGGGCCCCTTACCTGAACATGTTCCAGACCCCGTCCCGGGAGGATACTCTGCTTGCCTATGAGGTCATGAAGGAACTGGGCATCGCGGACATTGCCGACAAGAGCTATTCCAAGATCTCCGGCGGCCAGCGGCAGCTGGTGCTGATTGCCAGAACCCTTTGCCAGCAGCCGGATGTGATCCTTTTTGACGAGCCTACCTCCCATCTGGACTTCCGGAACCAGGCCATCGTCATGAAGACCCTGCAGAAGCTGTCGGACAAGGGTATGACCATTGTCATGACCAGCCATTTCCCCTCCCATGCCTGGCAGGTGGGCACCAAGGTGGTGCTTATGGGCCGCAAGGGCATCATCGCCCAGGGCACTCCGGAGGAGATCATGACCGAGGACAACCTTTCGGATATTTACGATGTCCGGGTCCGCATCGTCAACAAACAGACGGAGGGCAGCAAGGCCTTCTTCTGCGAACCCTGCTTTGACTAAAGCGTACAGTATTTCAAAATCCGGTTTGGCGAGTTATCTATCCGTAGGGCGGGGGCATGCCCCCGCCGACCAGGTAGGAATGATTGCCCTGCTGAAAATGATGGAAAATGTTACGTTTCCCACAGAATCATACATGTTTATGTTCAAAACCGGGTCGGCGGGGTCATGACCCCGCCCTACGGTCGCATTGTTTGAACTGTCCGATAAATGGCAGTTTACCGGTATTTTATCAAAAGGAGTCATACTATGAAAAGATTCATTGCACTGATGCTGCTGCTGGCTATGGCGCTGTCTCTGGCAGCCTGCGGTGGCAAGGCGGAAGCACCTGCAGCCACGGAAAAGCCCGCGGAAGAAAAGAAGGCGCTGCCTGTTGCTACCCTGCCGGCAGAAGAGGATGTCCCCGCCGAGACCCATTACCGGGACATCATGATCCCCTTTGAGGAGATCATTCCCGCTGAGCGTATCGTCATTCTGCAGAACACCCTGAACTTCGGCCGGGAGGGCTTCTACACCGAGCAGACCAAGCCTGTTACCGAAGACATCACCATGGACGGCGAGACTGTGGCCGCCTACAGCCTGACCTACCCCCTGAACTTCCTGACCTACGGCTATGAAAACGGCGCACAGGTAGTCAATGCCACCGGCGAAGTCCTGGAATTTACCAAGGAAGAGCTGGAGGGCAGCTATATCATCATCAAGGATTTCCAGAGCTGGGAGCTTCCCGTGCTGTATAATCCCGCAACCGGCACGAAAGTGGTTGACTTTGACCACATCATCACCGATAATAAAGAAATGGTGATCAGCATTGTGACCGAGCAGGACAGACGGTTTGTGGACATGTTCGCCCTGGTGGAATGGGATACCGCTTCCACCAATTACCATGTTATGGCAACGGACAAGTTCTTCATTCCCGTGACCCCCGAGGATTACGATGATGGTGAGCTTCGCGGCGCACTGTCCGGCTCCGTCAACGGCACCTTCCCCGATATGATCATCGCCCAGGGCAAGATCAATGACGTTATCTATCTGGAAAAAGTGGTGAAATAATTATGGAAAACACATCTGTAAAGCATCGTATTCTGGAAGCTGCCAAGCCTTATCTGGAGAATCTGACCGTTCAGGATCTGGTGGTGGGCATTTCCCTCATTGCCGTTCAGCTGAGCAACGGAGCTGTGGGCGTATCCTACGTCCTGCGCTATGGTCTGCCTCCGGAGTGCGCTGCCTTCGGTTATGCCCGCAATGCCATAGGCATGTCTGCCTGGGACGTAGCCAGGTGGTCTGTGGAAGGGAAGGACAATGTAGGCCGTTCCATCGGCGGCGCAGTTCTGTCCGCAGCTTCCCAGCAGCTGGACATTGCCGATGATACAGATGAACTCTGCCGTTACGGCATGGAGATCACGGCGGAGGACACCGTGGGCATGATCGGCTTCATCAAGCCCGTTGCAAAGACCCTTTCCTCCCAGGTGAAGAAGCTGTATGTTTTCGACGAGGGTGTTTCCCTGTATGAAGGCACTGTCCACGTCTGCGGCATGGACCAGCAGCCCGTTTTGCTGCCCCAGTGCACCAAGATGATCATCACCGGCTCCTCCACCATCAACGGAAGCATCGACGGTCTTCTGGAAATGTGCGCCAATGCCCGGCAGATTGCCATTGTGGGTTCCTCCACCCCCATGTTCCCGGAGGGCTGGAAGGGCACAAACGTAACGTCCCTGGCCGGTTCCTGGTGGCCGAAGGAGCGGAAGGAAGACATCTTCCGCATCATCTCCCAGGGCGGCGGCATCGCCCAGCTGCGGCCCATCATTCGCCATAAAATTGCCTTTGTGAAATAATCTGTTAAAACGAAGCGGCTGCCCGGAGTGGGCAGCCGCTTTTTGTGATTGAGAATCCCAGGCTTTCGGGCCATGGGAATCTTTTCGTATGGACACTGCTGTTATAACCCTCTTGCGTGTTTTCTGTAATCCATGGGGCTGACGCCCTGGGATTTCCGGAAGGCCTGGGAGAAGTAGCTGGGGGAAGAGAAGCCCAGAAGCTGGGCGATCTGGGTCAGGGAAAGGTCTGTTTCGGCCAGCAGATATTTGCTTTCCACGATTCTTCGGGTGATCATATAGCTGATGGGCGAAACGCCGTATTCCTGCTTGAAGGTATGCGCCAGATAGTATTTGTTCATATGGACTTTGCCGGCAAGCTGCTCCAGGGACAGGGGTTCTTTAAAATGCAGGTCGATGTAGCGCTTGACGGCGGTGCAGGGCTGCTCTCCGTTGGTGAGCTGCGGTTCTGCGGATACCGTCAGCTCTGTGGTGCGCATAAGCCGGATGACCAGCATCTCCATGCAGGCCCGGCAGACATCCTGGAATCCGGTGTTTTTCTGCTCCATTTCCCTGAGGATGTTCCACAGGCAGCCGGAAATTTCCGTGCTTTCATAATGATCCAGAATACAGTAGCGCCCGTTGGAGTGCTTCCCGGCGGACAGCCGGATGCCCTCTATGCCGAGAACGATGTATTCCAGAGACTGGGAGCGGATATTCGCTTCGGCGTGGGGGACATCCGGATTGATGATGACAAGGTCGTTGACCTTAACCGGCTGTTCCCGGTCTTCGATGAGAAACATGCCCGTACCGCCGAAAATGTAAAAGATCTCCATGTATTCGTGGGTGTGGTAATCGCAGTGCCAGTCGCCGCTGTATTTGGCGCTGGCAATGTTCAGAAGCTTGGTGGAGCCCCGGATGGTATAGGTTTGATCCTCCGCCAGGCTGTAGTAATTCATGCTCATATTGTGCTTCCTCACTTCGATAACTTTATGTTTATTGTTATTTTAGCATGAATTATTGTTTTTTTCAATAGGAAAATGAGAAATATGGGGATAGGAACCCGTATCCGCTAAAAACGAGTTGTGTCATTATGCGCAAAAACAGAGCAAAAAACCGTCGGAATTTAAAGGAAATGATGAAAAATACGCAAAAACAATATATATAAAGAAAAACCGCAATATATCGCTTGAGGAAAAATCAAAAATTATGTATACTCAAACGGTCGCATATAGGCAGAAACAGGCAAAAAATCCAACAACAGGGAACATTCCGGGAAGGAGGCGCACCGTGCCGAAGCTGATCGAAAATCTGAAGGAAAAAATTCTGGCAGAAGCGGACAGGCAGCTGCAGGAAGCGGGGTATGGCACCATGACCATCCAGTCCATTGCAAAAGCCTGCGGTGTCGGCGTGGGAACGGTGTACAATTATTTTTCTTCCAAGGATGAGATCCTCATTGCCTGCGTGGCGGAAGCCTGGATGAAGCACATTGAGACGATCCGGACCGTGGCCCAATACGCGCCCACCTACGAATCGGTGGTTCACTGCATCTATGACCAGGTTCGTCTCTTCGGGGAGGAACATGAATACATCTTCCGGGAGGAAACGGCGGCCAAAAGCGTTGACGGCGCAGTTTTCCGGTATATGCGGCTTCTGTCTGCGCAGATCGCGGAATTGCTGCGGAAATTCTGCGGGAGCGATGCGGAGGCACAGATCATTGCCGAGGCGCTGCTGATCTGGATTCGCACCGGAAAGAGCTATGAGGAAGTCTGCAGCAATATTATGAAGCTGTTCTGATAAAAAAATCTGCTTATCGCACTTCGGCAGGGCGGCCCGTCCTGCCGAAGTGCATTTTTGCGTTGTCAGTTTCCATCATAAAACCGCTCCTTCTGTGATTCGGGCAGAAGCTTCCGCCCAAATCATAAAAAGAGTTTTCGGAGGTTGCCTATTGACAAAAGATCACGGTCTGCTATAATATTTTTGTCAAAATTATGTGAATACGTTCATTTAACTGCGCTGTCATTCTGCATGCGCAGCTTTTTTGTATTGAGGATATTGCTATGGCTATTCTATTCAATGAACAGGACAATACGTTTACCCTTCACACCAAAAACACCACCTATCAGATGAAGGTGGATCAGTACGGTGTGCTTCTGCATCTGTACTACGGTTCCCGGACGGCGGGCAATATGGATTATCTGCTGACCTACACAGACCGTGGCTTCTCCGGAAACCTGCATGACGCCGGACATGACCGCACCTATTCTCTGGACGTGCTGCCCCAGGAGTACCCTACCTTCGGCACCGGTGATTACCGGAGCCCTGCTCTGATCGTGAAGAACCATGACGGCTCCTTTGCCTGCGACCTTCGCTACTACGGTCATCAGATCTCCAGCGGCAAGTATCCCCTTCAGGGCCTGCCTGCCGTATATGCAAAGACGGAGGAAGCACAGACCCTGGCCATCTTCCTGCGGGACCCTGCCTCCGGTGTGCAGGTGCGGCTGATGTATGGTGTGCTGCCGGAGCATGATATCATCACCCGTACCGCCATCGTCAAAAACAAGGGCAGCCAGCCGATCCTGCTGGAAAAGGTTCTGTCTGCCAGCATTGATATTGTCAGCGGCGACTTCGATCTGATCACCTTTGGCGGACGCTATGCCATGGAGCGCATCTTCAACCGGGACAGGATGGAGCAGGGCTCCATCGTCATCGGCAGCCGCCGGGGCTATTCCAGCCATCAGTTCAATCCCATGATGATCCTGGCAGAGCACAGAACCACGGAAAATTACGGAAAATGCTACGCCATGAGCTTCGTTTACAGCGGCGCCTGGAAGGGCAAGGCGGAGCGGGATCATGTGGAGCTGACCCGCCTGCAGATGGGCCTGCATGATGAAAACTTCTCCTACCCGCTGGCTCCGGAGGAGGCCTTTGTGGCGCCTGAGGTGGTCATGAGCTGCTCCACCTCCGGTCTGGCACGGCTGTCCCAGAACCTGCATGACTGCTTCCGCAGCCATCTGTGCCGGGGCAAGTATAAGGAAGCCTCCCGCCCCATTCTGGTGAACAGCTGGGAAAGCTGCTACTTTGACTTTAACGGAGAAACCATCTACAAGCTTGCCCAGGATGCGGCGGAGCTGGGCATAGACATGGTGGTCATGGATGACGGCTGGTTTGGCAAACGGAATTCCGACTGCACCAGTCTGGGCGACTGGGTGGTGAACGAAGAGAAACTTGGAATGTCTCTGGGCACACTCATTGAGCGGATCAACGCCCTTGGCGTGAAATTCGGCATCTGGATCGAGCCGGAGGGCGTCAGCGAGGATTCCGACCTGTACCGGGAGCATCCGGACTGGGCCTTTGTCATTCCCGGCAGAAATCCGGAACGCAGCCGCAGTCAGCTGGTGCTGGACTTCTCCCGCAAAGAGGTCGTGGATGCCATGTTTGAGAAGATCTGCGCCGTGCTGGATCAGGGCAATATCGAGTATGTCAAATGGGACTGCAACCGTTCCATCGGCAATCTCTATTCCCACGATACCCGCAGCCAGAGCAAGGTGCTCTTTGACTACATGCTGGGCGTGTATGATTTCATGGACCGTCTGGTAAAGCGCTATCCCAACATTCTCTTCGAGACCTGCAGCGGCGGCGGCGGACGGTTTGATGCCGGTATGCTGTATTATTCTCCCCAGATCTGGACCAGTGACAACACCGATGCCATCGACCGGCTGCGGATTCAGTACGGCACCTCCTTCGGCTATCCCGTCAGCTGCATGGGTTCCCACGTTTCCGCGGTGCCCAACCACCAGACCGGTCGTGTGACCTCCATGAACACCCGGGGTGTGGTGGCTATGTCCGGCACCTTTGGTTATGAGCTGAACCTGGGTCATCTGACCCAGGAAGAGAAGGAAGCGGTGCGCCAGCAGATCAAGACCTTCCGCAAGCACGAAAAGCTGATCCAGCAGGGCCGGTATTACCGGCTGAGCAATCCTTACGAGGATGCGCTGGTTGCCTGGGAATTTATTTCCAAGGATCAGACCGAGGTGCTGATGTCCGCAGTTGCCCAGGAGGTTCACGGCTACATGCTGATCCCCTATGTAAAATTCCGGGGTCTGAAGCGGGGCGCCATGTACCAGGATCAGGCTACCGGCAAGTGCTATCCCGCGGATGCCCTGATCGATATGGGTCTTCCCGTCCTGCCGTCCAAGGAAGAATACGCGGCAACGCAGATGTACCTGAAAATTGTGGAATGAATCTGTTCAGCCGCCGGAATTCCGGCGGCTGTTTTTTGCTTTAACGAACCTTAAACGTTGTTTTAGCCAAAAGTACAAATTCATTTCCGATTTTTTGGTAACATTTTCGAAGAATAATGTTTGTCAGAAGAAAGCGCATGTGGTATGATGTAAAAGGCAATATGAACCAATTCACAAAAGGAAGGAAAATTATCATGAAAAAGATTATCTGCGCACTGCTGGCTCTGGTCATGATGCTGTCTCTGGCAGCTTGTGGCGGCGCTGCAGAACCCAAGACTGACAATGTCGTTACCGTCTGGGCATGGGACGAGGCCTTCAACATCAAGGCTGCCAACGAGGCTGCTGCGATCTACAAGACCATCAATCCCGATGTCACCATCGAAGTTGTCACCATGGCTCAGGACGATATCGTCCAGAAGCTGAACACCGCTCTGGCTGCCGGCTCCTACGAAGGCCTGCCCGAGGTCGTCCTGTGCGAGGACTACCGTATCCAGGGCTTCCTGAAGAACTTCGGCAATGAGTTCGCTGATCTGAGCGACATCGCAAAGCCCGAGGACTTCGCCTCCTTCAAGACCGCTGTCAACGTGGTTGACGGCAAGCTGTACGGCATCCCCTTCGACTCCGGCGTTGCTGCTCTGTTCTATCGCCTGGACCTGGTCGAGGAAGCCGGCTACACCGAAGCTGACATGCAGAACATCACCTGGGAAAAGTACATCGAAGTCGGCAAGGCCGTCAAGGAAAAGTGCGGCGTTGACATGATGACCATGGACCCCTCCGACCTGGGCCAGATCCGTATGATGCTGCAGTCCGCAGGCTCCTGGTACACCGATGCCGAGGGCAAGGTCGCTGTTGCCAATAACCCCGCTATGGTCGCTGCTGTTGAGACCTACCTGGATCTGTTCAACTCCGGCGTCACCATCGAGGCTGTGGGCTGGGATCAGTTCGTCGGCGCTTTCCAGACCGGTAAGGTTTGGTCCGTTGCCAACGGCTGCTGGATCTCCGCATCCGTGGTCGCTGCCGAAGATCTGGCAGGCAAGTGGGCTGTCGCTCCCTTCCCCAGAATGGGCCGCTATGATGCTTCTGCCAACGGTTCTTCCTGCGGCGGCGCCGGCTGGTACGTCCTGCAGAACGTGGGCGATACCGATGCTGCAAAGGACTACATCAAGAACACCTTCGCTTCCTCTGTTGAGCTGATGAACACTCTGGCTACCGAGATCAACCTGATCTCCACCATGAACGCTGCCGCTTCCGCTGAGAACTACTCCAAGGGCGTTGACTTCTACGGCGGCCAGGCCATCTTCGCTGACCTGTTTGCATGGCAGGACAACGTTCCCGCTGTCAACTACGGCATGCACACCTATCAGATCGAGTCCAAGATGACCGAGGCTGTCCAGGCCATCAAGGACGGCGGCGACATCGAGACCGTTCTGGCCGACTACCAGGCTCAGATCGAGGCTGAAGTCCGCTAAAACATTGTAACGCTTATGGGGGCAGGGCACCTGCCCCCATAAATTCCAAAGTCTGATTGTTATTTTTGCAATCACAGTACGGACATCGTATCAACACGATGTCCTCCTGCACGGAAGGCTGCTTCTGTCCGGGAACTACTGTTAGGAGGAAGAAATGAAACGCTTCATCAAAAACAAGCAGGATGGCACAGCGATGCTGTTCATTATTCCCAGCTTGATCCTGGTCACCCTGTTCATCTTCTATCCCATGGCCCAGTCCTTCATCACCTCTTTCCAGACGGGCGTGGGCAACAACATGCGCTTTACCGGTATTGACAACTATACCCGCCTGCTGTCCGACAAGACCTTTCACAAGGCTCTGACCAATACCATTCTGTACCTGCTGGTGCAGGTGCCCATCATGATCATTCTGGCACTGGCCATCTCTTCCATGCTGAATGACAAGAAGCTCCGCCTGAAGGGCTTCTTCCGTACGGCGATCTTCCTGCCCTGTATCTCCTCTCTGGTCGCCTACTCTATCATCTTCAAGTCCCTGTTCGCATCCGATGGTTTCATCAATGCCATCCTGCTGAACCTGAATTTCATCGATGCCCCCATCAGCTGGATCTCCCATCCTACCCTGGCCAAGGTTCTGATCATCATCGCCATCACCTGGCGCTGGACCGGCTACAACATGGTTTTCTACCTGGCCGGTATGCAGTCCATCGATGATTCCATCTATGAGGCAGCCGACATCGACGGTGTCAACGGCTTTGAAAAGTTCCGTTACATCACCGTGCCCCTGCTGAAGCCCATCATCCTGTTCACCACCATCAACTCCACCATCGGTACCCTGCAGCTCTTCGATGAGCCTGTGAACATCACCGACGGCGGCCCCGCAAACGCAACGCTGACCATTTCCCAGTATATTTATAATGTGCTGTTCAAGTACAATCCCGACTTCGGTTATGCCTGTGCCATGTCCTTCGTGGTCGTGGTCATGATCGTTGCCCTGTCCTTTGTTCAGAAGAAAGTGGGTGAAGACTAATGAAGAGAACGAAGCTTTCCACCATCTTCCAGTATGCCTTCCTGGGCACCTTGTCCGTGGTTTCCATCTTCCCCTTCTACTGGATGGTCATGGCAGCCACCAACAAGTCCGTGGATGTCACCAAGGGCACGCTGCTTCCCGGCACCTACTTCTTCGAGAATCTGAAGTCTGTCCTGGAATCCGATCTGCTGTACCTGAATTCCTACGGCAACTCCATCGTCATCACCCTGGTCACCACCATTCTGGCCATGATCGTCTCCTCTGCTGCCGGCTATGCCTTCGTGGTTTATAAGACCAAGGGCCGCGAGCGGATCTTCGACTTCATCTTCGCCTCCATGATGGTTCCCTTCGCAGCACTGATGGTGCCTCTGTTCAAGCTGTTCAGCAACTTCAACAAGCTGGGCCTGGGCTTCATCGGTCTGAACTCCCCCGGTGCCGTTATCATCACCGGCATTGCCACCGCATTTTTGATCTTCTTCTTCAAGCAGAATACGGCGACCTTCCCCAGGGATCTGATCGAGGCTGCCCGTATCGACGGCCTGGGCGAGATCCGGATCTTCCTGCAGATCTACGTTCCCACCATGAAGTCCACTTATGCTGCCGCCATCGTCGTTACCTTCATGAACGTGTGGAACAGCTACCTGTGGCCCCTGATCGCTCTGCAGTCCGGTGACAAGCGCACCCTGCCTCTGATCCTGTCCGCCATGGGCGCATCCTACACCCCTGACTACGGCATGATGATGTGCGCCGTCGTTCTGGCCACCATCCCCACTGCTGCCATCTTCTTCCTGATGCAGAAGCAGTTCGTCGCCGGCATGACCGGTGCCGTTAAGGGCTGATCGTTCTTTCCTGCCGGGTTTCACAGAAACAGACCCGCAGTGAAGTACACCTGCACGCCGGCACAGCTTTCAATCTAAAGCAAACACTCCATTCACGATCTTTTGAAGTGTGAATGGAGTGTTTTTTTGCTGCGGCCGGAGATGTGGCAAATGTACAAGACAGGCCCCTCGAGGATAAGGGGTGTTTGGGTAAATCATCCATAAAAGCGGGCTTTTTTTGTACGCTTAGCTGATTGATGGGAAAAGCTGGGTGTGCTATAATAAACACTGGAGTTGTACAAAACAACTTTCCGGCTTTTACAGCATGATGCTGTGAGCATATAACGAACATTAGGAGGAAACAAAAATGAAGAAGATCCTTGCTCTGCTGCTGGCTCTGGTTATGGTTCTGTCTCTGGCTGCCTGCGGCGGTGAGACTGCCAAGGAAACCGAGGCTCCCAAGGCTGAGGTTCCCGTGGAAGAGGTTCCTGCTGCTCCCGCTGAGAAGACCCCCGAGGACTACACCGGCAATCTGGTTGTCTACTCTCCCCACGATGCTGACCCCCTGAACGCAGGCGTTGCCCTGTTCCAGGCTGCTTATCCCAACATCAATGTGGAAGTCATTGCTGCCGGTACCGGCGAGCTGTGCCAGAGAGTGGTTGCTGAGTCTGAGAATCCCCAGGGCGACGTCCTGTGGGGCGGCGGCGCTGACACCCTGGCTGCTTACGTTGACTACTTCGCTCCCTATGTCTGCGCCAACGACGATGTCATCGGTGAGGCTTACAAGGATGCCGACGATCTGTGGATCGGCGAATCCCCCCTGCCCATGGTCATCATCTACAACAAGACCCTGATCGACGAGGCTGATGTTCCCACCACCTGGGAAGGCCTGTGCGACGAGAAGCTGAAGGGAAGAATTGCCTACGCATCTCCCGCCAAGTCCGGCTCCGCCTACACCCAGCTGTGCACCATGCTCTTCAGCCAGCCCTCTCTGGACGAAGGCTGGGCCATGGTTGAGAAGTTCATCGCCAACCTGGACGGCAAGATTCAGGATTCCTCCGGCAACTGCCACAAGCTGGTGGCTGCTGGTGAGTATGCCATCGGTGTTACCATCGAGAAGTCCGCTGTCCTGTACAACGACAATCCCGACATCGGCTACATCTACCCCGAAGCCAACTCCGCTGTTCCCGACGGTGTCGCTCTGATCAAGGGCTGCCCCAACGAAGAGAACGCCAAGCTGTTCATCGATTTCGTCACCGGTATGGACTGCCAGGTTGACCAGAACGTCAACTGGAAGCGCCGTCCCGTCCGCAGCGACCTGGCTCCTGAGGGCCTGTGCGAGCTGTCCACTCTGGATCTGGGCAACTACGACTTCGCTTACGCCGCCAACAACAAGGAATCCATCGTTGAGAAGTGGAATGACCTGACCGTCGGCTAATGCAAACTTTCCTGGGAGGGAGTCCCTAATGGGACTCCCTTTTCCCCCTTGTACGGCTGAGGAAAGCGGTTTCCGGAAACGGTTTTCCTGAGCTGTGTACGCCTATGTATTTTCTATATAAGAGAGGACGATTCACTATGAGCAATGAAGTCATTATCAAGGATGCTGTAAAGCGTTACGGCGATTTTACTGCACTGAACGGTGTTTCCCTGGATATCCGGGAGGGCGAATTCTTCACTCTGCTGGGTCCCTCCGGCTGCGGCAAGACCACCCTGCTGCGTATGATCGCAGGCTTCAACTCCATTGAAGGCGGCGACTTCTATTTTGGTGAAAAGCGCATCAATGATGTGGCTGCCCATAAGCGGGACATCGGCATGGTGTTCCAGAACTACGCCATTTTCCCCCATCTGACCGTCCGGGAAAATGTTGCCTACGGCCTGAAGGCCCGGAAGACGCCTAAGGCCGAGATGAACAGCCGGGTGGACGAGGCCCTGGAGCTGGTGCAGATCTCCCATCTGGCAGACCGGAAGCCCAATGAGCTCTCCGGCGGTCAGCAGCAGCGTGTGGCCCTGGCCCGAGCCTTCGTCATCGAGCCCAGCGTGCTGCTGATGGACGAGCCTCTTTCCAATCTGGATGCCAAGCTCCGTGTCCAGATGCGCTCCGTCATCAAGAAGCTCCAGCGCCGCCTGGGCATCACCACCATCTACGTCACCCACGACCAGGAGGAGGCTCTGGCCATCTCCGACCGGATCGCCGTTATGAAGGACGGCAACATCATGCAGATCGGCACCCCCAATGAAATCTATGCCAAGCCCCAGAACCCCTTTGTGGCGGGCTTCATCGGTGTCAGCAACTTCCTGGACTGCCAGGCCGAGGGCGGCGAAAACGGAACCGCAAAGGTCATCATCCAGGGCGAGCTGACCATTCAGATCCCTGTCCGCAGAGCCTATACCGGAAAGGCAAAGATCTCTGCCCGGCCCGAGCAGCTGTTCTTCAGCGAAAGCGGTATGCCCGGCAAGATCCTCTTCTCCACCTTCCTGGGAGATTTCATCGAGTACGAGGTGGAGCTGGACAACGGTCAGAACCTGATCGTCAACGAATACACCAAGGATACCACCGATGTCCATGCCGACGGCGAGCGGGTGTTCCTGAGCTTTGATCCTGCCCGGATCAGCCTGTATGAGGCGGAAACGGAGGAGGTGCTTTCCCTGTGAAGGAAAGATTGGGAAAGGTCAAGCCGGACTTCTGGTTCTTTACAAAGTTTTTTGTGATCGCCAGCATGTGCCTGTTCATCGTGTATCCCTTTTACACGATTCTGACCAAGAGCGTTTTCTCCAATAAGGTGGAGGGCCTGACGATGTATAACTTCGTCCGGTTCTTTACCAAGCCCTATTATTATCAGACCCTGATCCGCTCCCTGGTGGTCTGCGGCATCACCGTGCTGACCACCACCGTTATCGGCGTGCCCATTGCCTATGTGATGACACGCTACAATGTGGCCGGCAAGCAGCTGCTGCATATCCTGATCATCATGAGCCTTATGAGCCCGCCCTTTATCGGCGCTTACTCCTGGATCATCCTCATGGGCCGCAACGGTCTGATCGCCAAGGCCTTTAAGCTCTTCGACGCCACCGCTCCCACCATTTACGGCCGGGAGGGTATCATCTTCGTCTTTACCCTGCACCTGTTCCCCTATATCTACCTGTATACCTCCGGCGCCATGAATTCCATCGACTCCTCTCTGGAAGAGGCCGCGGAAAACCTGGGCATGAGCAAGCTGAAGCGGATCTGGACCATCACCCTGCCCGTGATCCTGCCCTCCATTCTGGCAGGCTGCGTCATGGTGTTCATGACCGCTCTGGCAGACTTTGGCACCCCCATGCTGCTGGGCGAGGGCTACACCGTTCTGCCGGTGCTGGTGTACAATGAATATATGTCCGAAAGTGCCGTCAACCCCTATATGGCTTCGGCATTGTCCGTCATCATCGTCTTCTGCTCCCTGGCGGTGCTGGCCTTCCAGAAGCTGGTCATCGACAAGCGCAATTACCAGATGAGCTCCCTGCGTCCGCCCCAGGAGACGAAGCTCACCGGCTGGAAGCGGTTCGCCGTTTCCCTGCCCATCTGGATCGTGACCTTCCTGGCTTTCCTGCCTCAGATCGTGGTGGTGTGCCAGTCCTTTGTGGAGCGCAGCTTCTCCGGCATGGTCAAGGGCATCAACCTGTCCAACTATCAGGCCATTTTGTCCCGTCTGGGCAGAAACATTAAAAATACCTATGTGTTCTCTCTGGTGGCCATTGTCTTCATCGTGATCCTGGGTATTCTGGTGTCCTATATTCTGGTGCGCAAGAAGGGCAAGGTTGCCAACCTGATCGACACGCTGATCATGTTCCCCTACGTGATCCCCGGCTCCGTTCTGGGCATCGGCCTGATCGTGGCGTTCAACCGCAAGCCGCTGATCCTGGTGGGCACCTCTGCCATCATGATCATCTCCTATGTGGTCAGAAAGCTTCCTTATACGGTGCGTTCCGGCTCGGCCTTCCTGTATCAGATGGACCCCTTCATTGAGGAGGCTTCCATCAATCTGGGTGTCAGCCCCATGAAGACCTTCTTTACCGTCACCGCCAGAATGATGCTGCCCGGCATCATGTCCGGTGCGGTCTTAAGCTGGATCACCTGCATCAATGAGCTGAGCAGCTCCATCATGCTCTATTCCGGCAAGACCTCCACCATTGCGGTGGCCATTTATCAGGAGGTCGTCCGCATGTCCGACGGCACTGCCGCCGCTCTGGCAACAATCCTGACCGTCACCACCATCATTTCCCTGCTGATCGTGTTCCGGCTGACGAAGGGTAAGGTGAAGATCGTCTGATGATCCGAAATATCCTGTTCGACATGGGCAACGTGCTGATCCATTTCGACCGCCGTGTCTTCCTGGACAGGCTGGATATCTGCGAGGAGGACAAGCAGCTTCTGCTGCGGGAGGTTTTCCTGAGTGTGGAATGGGTGCAGATGGACCGGGGCACGCTGGCAGAGCCGGAGGCTGAAGTCCTCATGTGCCGCCGCCTGCCGGAGCACCTGCACGGGGCCGTTCACGCGCTGGTATCGGAATGGGATACGCCCATGCTTCCTGTGGCGGGTATGGCGCAGCTGGTGGAGGAGCTGAAGGGTAAGGGCTACGGCATCTACCTGCTGTCCAATGCCAGCATCCGTCAGCACGAATACTGGCCCAAAATCCCCGGCTGGCAGTTTTTTGACGGCAAGGTGATCTCTGCCGATGAAAAGGTCATGAAGCCCCATCCGGATTATTACCGGACCGCCCTGAAGCGGTTTGGCCTGAAGCCGGAGGAATGCTTCTTCATCGACGATGTGCCCGCCAATATCGAAGGTGCCCTGTACTGCGGCATTTCCGGTGCCGTGTTCCATAAGGACGTAACGCTGCTGCGCCGCCAGCTGAGCTCTGCCGGTGTGGATGTAAGCGCGTAATTCCACCGCGCCCCCGGATTTTGCACCGGGGGCGCTTTTGCAGAAAAGAGGAGAGAGAAATGATCAGATTCGGCACCGGCGGATGGCGCGCCATCATTGCCGATGAATTCACCAAGGAAAATATCCGCCTGCTGACAGCGGGACTGTGCGTGCGCATGGAGAAGGAAGGCCACGGCGGGGCCACTGTCTGCCTGGGCTACGACCGCCGCTTTTTGTCCAAGGAATCCATGTTCTGGGCAGCGGAGGTGCTGGCGGGCTACGGTTTCCGGCCCTTTGTCATCAACCGCTCCGTGCCAACGCCGCTGATCATGTTTACCGTCAAGCAGATGGGCCTTCCCTACGGCATGGCGGTGACGGCCAGCCATAATCCCGCCATTTACAACGGCATCAAGATCTTCACCGCCGGAGGCCGGGACGCAGACAAGACCGTCACCCGAAAAATGGAAGAAGAAATTGAAAAACTGCGGCCTGAGGATGTGAAGAGCATCCCCTACGCTCAGGCCCTGGCCTCCGGGCTGATCCGGGAGGGCTATCCCTTCAATGAATACATCGACAGCATTCTGGGAATGGTGGACGGGGAAAAGATCCGAAGTGCCAAGCTGCGGATCGCCATTGATCCCATGTACGGTGTGGGCCTGAACAGCCTGCGCACCATTCTGCTGACCAATCGATGCGATGTGGATGTGCTTCATGAGCAGCACGATACCCTTTTCGGCGGCCGGATGCCTGCGCCCAGTGCCGAGGCCCTGAAGCTGCTGTCGAACTATGTGGTGGACAACCGGTGCCATCTGGGTATCGCCATGGACGGGGATGCGGACCGGCTGGGTGTCATCGACGAATACGGCGAATACCTCCATGCCAATACCCTGCTGGTGCTGCTGTACTATTATTTCCTGCAGTACCGGGGATGGCGGGGCCCCTGTGTCCGCAACAATTCCACCACCCACCTGCTGGATCGGGTGGCGGCGGATTTCGGACAGGACTGCCATGAGGTTCCTGTTGGCTTCAAATACGTTTCCGCAAAGATGGCGGAAACCGATGCCATCATCGGCGGCGAATCCTCCGGCGGCATGGCGGTCAAGGGCCATATCCCCGGCAAGGACGGCATCTATGCCGCAACGCTGCTGGTGGAAATGCTGGCAGTGACCGGAAAAACCGTGGGTCAGCTCTACCGGGAGATCGTTCAGAAATACGGTATGCTCTATTATGACGAAGCGGCCTGCAAAATGACGCAGGAAAACAAGCTGGAGCTGCAGCAAAGGATTTTCCGGGATCACCAGATCCCGCCCTTCCCGGAAACGGTTGACCGCATCGACTGGACAGACGGCTGCAAGATCCGTTTTGAGGACGGCAGCTGGGTCATCTGCCGGTTTTCCGGCACAGAACCCCTGCTGCGCATCGCCGCGGAAGGCAATACCCTGCATCAGACCAGAAATTATATCCAGAAATGGAAAAGCTTTTTGCAGCTGTAGGGTGGGGGCTTGCCCCCACCTGGCAGTTCCGACGGCTGAGCGGAACCGGCCAAGCGCACAATGGCAGCCTCCCTTTACGCAAGGGAGGCTCAGCGCGGCGAAAAACCCTCTGGCGCGGGAGCGCCCAAGGCTCCCTCTGATGAGGGAGCTGTCAGCAAAGCTGACTGAGGGAGAGAAAAAGTTTCAATTATCACAATTTGTTGTAGATTTTCAAAACTTTTAGGTTCTCTCCCCCAGCCACGGCTCTCGCCGTGCCAGCCCCCTCCCAGAGGGGGCCTGCGCACTAACATACCATTTTTGACAGTCTGAGCCTCCCTTTACGCAAGGGAGGCTTTTGTGCTGCCCGTTTTGCGCGAAAAAAGCCTGCCGGGGATCACGGCAGGCTGATTTGGGTTATTTGGTTGACTGGCCGCCGCGGGCCTGATCGAAGTAGCTTACCAGATTTTGCAGCAGACGGATCTCCTCCGGGGTATAGCCGCGCAGGGACAGGGTGTAGTCTGCTTCCGTGCCCAGAAGGTAGTCGGCAGATACGTGAAACAGCCGGGTCAGTGCTATGATATATTGCGCGGTGGGCGCGGACAGGCCGCTTTCCCAGGCGTTTACAGAGCTTCGGGTCACATCCAGCTTCCTTGCCAGCTCTGCCTGGGTCATTCCATCCCGTTCCCGCAGCTGTCGTATCCGTTCATAAATCATAGCAACACCTCGCTGTTATTTTAGCATACCGCTATTGAAGTAAAATTATCAAATCATGTACAGTTTTGTTGACAAATACAAAAAGCGGATTATAATGTATATACTTGGAAGACTGCAGGCGGCGGTATGTCCGGACGGGAAGTATGCTTGTGAAATTTTTCAAATTCCTTCGGGAGGTCTGTTGACAAAGACAAGAAAACAGGCTATCATAGAATGGATAATGGAAAAATATACAATGCATGAAGTGTATTTTGTTATTTTTGCAATTTTCGCCCGGTTCCGGGCTTACTTCACCGACGGAGGAGACGTACACTATGAGCCAAACCACCAAGCAGACCAGCGACCCCAAGCAGAAGGTTTTGACCATTATCGGCACGATCCTGTGTGTGATCCTGGCCCCCATCCTGATCATCAATCTGACGTTGATCGTCAAGAGTTATGTAAACAAGGATGAGGTTCCCTCTCTTGCAGGTGTTTTTCCGATGATTGTTCTGACAGACTCCATGTACCCGGAAATCGCCAGCGGCGATCTGATCATCTGCAACACCCTGGAGCCGGAGGAGGTTCAGGTGGGCGATGTGATCTCCTTCTTTGATCCCATGGGCAGCGGCACCAGCGTGGTGACCCACCGTGTTCTGGAGATCGTGGAGGAAGACGGCCAGCTGCAGTATCGCACCAAGGGTGACAACAACAACGCCGAAGACCAGGTGCTGGTTCCGGAAAAAAATCTGGTGGGCATTTACCGCAGCCGCATCCCGGCTCTGGGCAATGTGGCCATGTTCATGCAGACCACGCCCGGTCTGATCCTGTGCGTTGTCTGCCCCGTGCTGCTGATGGTGGGCTATGACATGCTGCGCCGGAAAAAATACGAAAAGTCCAAGCAGCAGGATACCGATGCCCTGCTGGCCGAGCTGGAAGAGCTCCGCCGCCTGAAGGCCGAAAAGGAGCAGCAGGAGCAGGCATAATTCCGCACCCCATATACTGCACCCAATGTAGGGCGGGGTCATGACCCCGCCGACCAGCCCGGATATTTGCCATGTGATGGTCTTGCGCAGGGATGTTGGATTATGCGTATTTCGTTACCACTCGGACATCCGACCGGGTCGGTGGGGGCAAGCCCCCACCCTACGGATGCAAAAAAACAACACGCCCAATGTAGGGTGGAGGCTTGCCTCCACCGCAAGGGAATGACCATTGTGCGCTTGGCCGGTTCCGCTCAGCCGTCGGAACCGCCCGGTGGGGGCAAGCCCCCCACCCTACGGAAACGTTGTACTGCCGTAACTGGCGATATAACGAAATGTTATGTTATCCCCTCTCCGTTCAGCCACGACGGGGAGAGATAAAATGCCGCGGCATTTTCCGCGAATGGGCAGAATATGCCCGGTATTCTTAACTTTCCCCGAAGGGGAAAAATCACCGCAAGGTGAATTTTACGAAAGGAGAAAACAAAATATGAAGAAGAACGTTATGATGCGCATTGCTTCCTTCCTGCTGGTCGCCGTGCTGATCTCCACCAGTGCAATTAGCGGTACTTATGCTAAGTATGTTACCACTGGCTCTGGTTCTGATACGGCTCGCGTTGCTAAGTGGGGCGTTCAGATTTCCGGCATGGCTAGTAATCTGTTTGCTACAACCTATGCTAAGGATAGCACTACTGAAATTGCTAATACCGTCACTGCAACAGAAAAGGTTGTTGCTCCTGGTACCAGAAATGATGAGGGTGTCACTTTCTCTCTGACTGGTGAGCCTGAAGTTGCAGTTAAGATTGACTTTGTTGTTACTAAGGCTGACGGCACTGGCGAGAATGGTATCGATGTCGTTCTGCCCGAAGGTACTTATACAGATTGGACGCAGTCCCCCTATACCCAGACTTTCGAAGCAGATGAATATCACCCTGTTGTATTCACTCTGAAGGATGGCGCTACCGTGCTGGAGACTGGTACCTTGGCAGAGATTGAGGCTTTCCTGGAAGGCAAGTCTGGTGAATATGAACCCGGTACTAATCTGGCAACCATTCTGGGTGGCACTTCTGGTACCTATAAGCTGACTTGGGCATGGGCTTTCGGTGATGCAGAAGGTATTACTGGCAATGATAAAGCTGATACTTTGCTGGGTAATCTGGCATCTGGTACTCAGGCTGCTATTGCTAATGCATCTACTTCTATCGATTTTGCTATCGCCATTACCGCAACTCAGATCGACTAATCCCCAACCCCCAATTTCGTAACCCCTAATTAAAAAGGCGGTACCCGGCCTTCGTGGCTGGGTCGGGTACCGTTCCTCTTTTTTATTTGCGATGACCGGAAACACCGCCGATCACCGCAAATGGGAAAGATACCGCAACGCCAATGTAGGGCGGGGTCATGACCCCGCCGGGCACTGTCGACAATTGTGCGTTCGGTTGGTTCCGCCAGGGCATCGGAACTGCCCGGCGGGGGCAAGCCCCCACCCTACGGGTTTGATAAAACCGCAACGCCAATGTAGGGCGGGGTCATGACCCCGCCGGTCGGTGGCGACCATTGTGTGTTTGGTTGGTTCCGCCCAGGCAGCGGGACTGCCCGGTGGGGGCAAGCCCCCACCCTACGGATACACAAAACCAACACGCCCAATGTAGGCCGGGGTCAGAAAACCGCCGATCAGCTTCCGAAACAACCTTGGCTTCGGTCTGTGCACAATTGTGACATTACCCGTTTTTTGTTACCGCCCGGACAACCAACCGGGTCGGCGGGGTCATGACCCCGCCCTACAGATATGTTTATATCCTGACAGGAGGTCAAGCACCGTGAACACCTATTCCAGCCTGCGAAAACGAAATAACGGCAGCCTGCTGGCAGTGGTGTCTCTGGCGCTGTGCGTGGTGCTCACCAGCACCATGCTCTTCAGCCGGCTGGTGACCTTCGTGACCCCGGATACCCAGCACTACATCCCCCTGACCCGCAGCGGCGGCATCACCACCGTTTGGGTGGGTCAGCGGCAGGGCGACGGCAGCGTGGTCTATGAAGACGGCGGCTACGATCCTACAAACCATAAGCTGCTGACTGCCAGCCCCAATTTCCGGGTGTACGACGAGAATACCGTCTGGTCTTCCCAGACCGATATTGAAATTTTCAAAATCTCCTATGAAAACGGCTCCGGTCAGGTCACCGTCAACAGCCAGCGGGGCGACAAGGTGCTGGCCCCCGGCACGGAGAACACCTATCGCTTCACTTTGGAAAATACCGGCAATGTGTCCGTTGATTATGAACTGACCATGGAGGCATATTTCTCCCACACGGACACCCCCATCCCCATCCAGGCCCGTGTGACAGACTACCAGGGCAATTACCTGGCAGGCTCCGCCGAGGGGAAGGCCGATGTGCTGGAGCTGAACAATGTCCATCAGACCGGCACCCTGGCCCGGCGGTATGTGGCCCCCTATACCCTGGAATGGGAATGGCCCTTTGAGCTGGACGACGAATATGACACCATGCTGGGCAATCTGGCGGTGGATGAGGATATTACGTTAACCATCGTCATCAAGACCATTGCTACCTGCAACCCCGACCCGGTTGCCCCCGGCGGCAACCCCAAGACCGGCGATGACATGCCCATCGGACTGCTGATGTGCGTCATGGCAGGCTCGGCTATGGGTCTGGTGATCCTGCTGCTGCCCCGGAAAAAGCGGGAGGAAGAAGCATGAGCAAAAAGATGAGGAATGCCCTGCGCACCGCCCTTCTGGTCTTTGCCAGCGCGGTGCTGGGCGTGCATCTGTACCTGTGGAACGCGAAGACCCTGATGGGCAACGCCCTGCCCATGCCCTTCGGCTACGGCGCGGCGGTGGTGCTCACGGGCAGCATGGAGCCTGCCATCATGGCCGATGACCTGATCATCGTGAAAGAAGGCGGCGAGTTCCGGACAGGCGATATCGTGGTCTACCAGAGCGGCAATATGCTGGTGGTGCACCGGATCGTGGCGGTGGACGCGGACACCGTAACCACTCAGGGCGATGCCAACAATGCCCCGGATGCGCCCGTCCGCAGGGAGATGATCAAGGGCCATGTGGTCGCCACTCTGCCCGGTATGGGTGCAGCTGCCCGGCTGCTGAAGACGCCGGCAGTCACCATTACCCTGATTGGCGGCGCGCTGCTGCTGTCCGAGCTGTCCTACCGGAAGGAAAAGGAAAAAGACCAGGATGAGCTGGAAAAGATCAAGGAAGAGATCCGCAAATTGAAGGCGGAGCAGGAATAACAGAAAAACAACACGCCCAATGTAGGGCGAAGGTCTAACCCCGCCGGGCACTGGCGAGCATTGTGCGTTCGGCTGGTTCCGCCCAGGCAGCGAGACTGTCCGGTGGGGGCAAGCCCCCACCCTACGGATACAAAAACCAACACGCCCAATGTAGGGCGGGGTCATGACCCCGCCGGGTACTGGCGAGCATTGTGCGTTTGGCTGGTTCCGCCCAGGCAGGGAAACGGCCCTACAGAACACCATCCCAAAGAAAAGGAGGAACTTTTTATGTCAACCAACAAAAGAAGAACCTCCCTGTCCTTTGGGGAACGGCTGATGTTCCTGGCAGGCAGCATGTTCTGTCTGATTCTGATCACCACCGCCATGATGGGCGGCTTGTTTGCCCGGTACGCCAGCACCGGCGAAGGCGGCGATGCTGCCCGGGTTGCGGCCTTTGATGTGAAGGTGGACGCACCGGAGAAGGTGCAGGTTGTGTATGGTCTCCATGAAAATAAGGGCGACTATACGCTGATGGTGAAGAACAACTCTGAGGTGGCCGTGGATTGCCGGGTGAAGGTCAAGATTGAGACCATCGAGTTCGGCATTACCGTGAAGCTCAACGAAAAGGAATTGGAAAATGTGCAGGAAGGCCAGGCGGGATTCCTGCAGGAGCTGGATTTCGGCTCCGTGGGTCAGCTGGCTCCGGGGCAGGAGGACAACTACAAATTGACCTTCCATGTGACCAATTGGGGCGAGTTCACCAAGATGGAAAAGACTGCGAAACGCGAGGAAACCGTTGCGTTCGATGTCCTGATTGACGTTGTCCAGATCGACTAAGGGGGTATTGCGATGAAACAAACATGGAAGCGATACCGCCTGACGGTTCTGATCCTGGTGCTGGCCCTGGCTGCGGGCAGCATGATCGGCAGTGCGGCTGCAAAATACATCTATTCCACCCAGCTGAAGGCAACTGTGACCTTCAAGGCGGAATTGGCGGAAAAAATCGAGCTGCTGGAACACGAGGCCGTATCCACGGAAAAGGACGACAAGCCCACCAGCAACTATAAGCTGACGGACGAAACCGTCACTGCCAACAAATACGAGCTGATGCCCGGCGTGGATATCCCCAAGGACCCCTTCGTCCGCATTACAAACAAATCCCCTATCCCTGCCTACCTCTATATCGAGGTGGTGGATACCACCCCCGTAATCATAGTTGACGGCGTTGAGAAGCATATCATTTCCTACACCATGGGGGAAGCGTGGCAAGAACTGACCGGAGACGGAATTGTCGGAAAAAATGGCGGAAAACTATATTACTATGCCCCCAACAATGAACCTAAGCTCTCCGGCACCGGGGATATGGAGATCTATCTGCTGAAAGGCGACAAGGATGCCGTTGTGACGGTCAGCGATACCTACCTGGCGAATGCGGATACCGATGACAAGCTGATATTCTACGCCTATCTTTACGAAGCCTATCAAATTGACGACAATGGACCCCCCGTGATGCCCTCCCCGGCGAGGTTTACTACGAAAATAACAAGCCCACCACCTAAAGAAAGGAGTCCCGGCAATGAAGAAGCATAGCCGAATCAACAGAATATTGTCGGGCATTCTGGCGTTTGTGACGCTGCTTTCCCTGATGCCTCTGCAGGCCTGGGGCACCGAGTCCGTGACGAAGGAGCCGGTTTCCGTTTCCGAAAGCGCGTCCCCCCGGATCACCCGGGCGGGTGTGAAGACCCAGGCCATCCGGCTGGCAGCCCACGAGCGCATTGAGATCAATGCCGAGGGCAGTGCAGACAATGCCGTCTTCCAGTGGCAGATCGCCCATCCGGAGAAGGAAGCTGTCTGGATCAATATTTACGACGCCACCCACGGCTATCTGTTTGTGACTCTGGCGCTGGTGCGCAACATGATGACGGACGATAATATTGCCCGGCTCCGCTGCCGTGTTACGGAAGGGGAGCAGGTGCGCTATACCGATCCTGTGACGGTGCAGTTCTGCCCGGAGATTCCCTACATCCCGGAGACCACCCCCGAAACGGAACCGATTGTGGAGACCCTGCCTCCTGTGGAAATCCTGTCTCCCACGGAGCCCGAGACCACCGCGCCCGCAGAAACCGTGTCTCCCACGGAGCCTGAGACCACTGCACCCGCAGAAACTGCGGCTCCCACGGAGCCTGAGACCACTGCGCCCGCAGAAACGGTAGCCCCCACAGTTCCTGAGACTACAGCACCCGCAGAAACGGTAGCCCCCACAGTGCCCGAGACTACTGCGCCCGCAGAAACTGCGGCTCCCACGATGCCTGAGACTACTGCGCCCGCAGAAACGGTAGCCCCCACAGTGCCCGAGACCACAGCGCCTGCGGAAACGCTGGCTCCCTTCGTTCCGGAGACCCAGCCTCTGACGGCGGAGAAGACCGATGCGGCCCGGCTGGCAAAGCAGCTGGAAGCCGCCGCCCCGGCGGAGACTGCCCCGGCAGAGACAACTGCCCCCGCTGTCCCCGAAACCACCGCCCCGGCGCAGACCGTCCCCACAGTGGTGACCCAGGATACCGCCGCCGCAGAAGCGGCAGCCGCAGACCCGGTGGATCCGGAGAATTCGGAATTTGTCACCGTGCGGATCGACTATGTTCGCTATGATTTTTACCGGGATGCGGCCTTTAAGCTGGTTCCGGAGCCTCAGAATCCTGAGGGCTGGGAAAATCCTGTGTACCATGGCGGTTATCTGCTGGACAATGACGGACATGTGGCCTTTACCTCCTACGTTGCCACATTGCAGTCCGGCACGGATCTGAACGCCACAGTGCCGATCCCCACCATCGTGGGCTATGATACGTACTTAAACGGCGTAAAAGTTACCGCGGTGCAGATCAACCAGACCAATATCACCGAAAACATCGAGTATACGGTGGAATACAGGCCTGCGCAGGTGAGTTATACCATCCGGTACTATTTCCAGAACATCTATGACGACCTGTACGTGGAGGATACCAGCCAGAAGCAGACGGCCCAGGGCTTTACCGGCTCGGTGCCGCCGGATGATCAGCTGCGCAAGGAATTCCCCGGCTTCCTGTCGCTGTATTACCAGCCCGATTCCATTGCGGCGGACGGAAGTACGGTATTCGAGGTCTATTACGAGCGAAATTACTATCTGATGGAGTTCGACTGCAACGGCGGCTACGGTACGGAGACTCTGTACAACCGCTATGGCAGCTATATCAATGTGCCTGATCCTGTTTTGGCAGGCTATGTCTTTGGCGGCTGGGATTTGGCCAGCACAGAGGAATCCGGGCAGAAAGTTGACACGGAAGACGGAACCAAGGACAATTTGCCAACGGAAATGCCTCGATATAATACTGCGTATAAGGCGATTTGGAATACCGATACAACCTTCTATACTGTAGTTTATTGGTGTGAAAACGCAGATGACGATGAATATAGCTTCTGGGGCTCCGAAGAGATAAGAACCCATGGGAATGGTACACCGGTTAAATCGAATGATAGAGTGAGTGCTACAGACCATACAAAGGTTTCTTATGCAGATTCCGAGTACTTTACCTATGACCCTGCTACAACAATTGCGATAGAAGCGGCCCGTAAGGACTTGGTGGATGGAAAGGTTGTTGTTGAAGGTGATGGCTCTACGGTAGTTAATGTCTATTTTTCCAGAAATGAATATTCATTCCGATTTTATTATGCTCGTAAAAATGGAGATTATTACCAAATTGCAACCCACACAGGTGATTTTTCAAATAGTAAGAAACTCGAAGATGCCACGTGGTCTGACTCGCTTCCAACTATCCCCACGTTAAATGCTGCATATGAGACTGCTAACAAAGCAGGACAGGCGACTTCTGGTGCTGTTCAGCATGATGATGGCTGTACATACTACTATATCGCAATGACAGCTAAATATAACGCGGACTTAATTGAAAAATGGCCTGCAGCATGGATAAATGACAGCGAAAATAAAAAGAAATTTGTCAGTTGGGCAACACAGTTTGGTTCAGGATATTACATAAATAATGAAAATAAAAATATAAAAGGAACATATCAGAGATTGGATGAAGATCTTATTATTGATCCTGCGGTGACAAAAGATGTCGGTCTTAATCACGTTTTCGTGGCGTACTGGAGTGGCAATCCAACGACATATAAATACAATATTTACTATGAGATGCTACCGGGAGATGTGGCGGATACTACAAAAGACGGAATTGATTACAAACTTATAAAAACAGATATAGTGCTTTCAACAGCCTCAGTTGGCGAACAATCTCCTCTATCATATGAAGGTGCTTATAAAGCACTAGGGCCAGAAGATGCTGAGAAAGGTGATGGAACTACAGATTCCCCTAAGGAAGTAGATTTTTATTATAAGCGATATATCTACCATTTGAAGTTCTACAATCATAATGCGTATCTACAGTCTGGCGATGGTGCTGAAATCAAATTCGGAAGACCTTTGTCGATATATGGTGACTATGTGAATAAACAGGTCATGGAGTCAACATATTATCCTGCGGGGTTGGAACCAGGAGCCTATGAGTTTGTGGGTTGGTATACGAGTTCCGGCTGTTTTGAAGGTACCGAGATGGATTGGACTTCAACTATGCCGTCTAATGAACTGACAGTCTACGCCAAATGGGCCCCCATTAAGCGTGATGTTCTGTTCTTTGCCTTCTATGATGATATTGCCAAGCTGGAAGCGGCGTATGATACGACCGATGGCAGCGGTGACGGCATCACCAATTACATTGCGGGAAGAAAGAATAATACCATTCTGGCAAAACCGGATCAGATCCCCTTCCAGGAAGCCTTCGACACGCCCCATGGTGAGATCCTAGGTTCCATCTACAATAAGATCCCCACAGCAGCGGACGATCCCCGGGTGGAGGGTTACCGCTTTATCGGCTGGTTCTACATGGACGAGGATAACAAGAAGCGCTTCGCCCCCGACTCCATGGAGGTCACCCGGGATTTGGTGCTGTTCGCCGAATGGAGCACCGAACTCGATACCACCTATGAGGTCAGGTATGTGCTGGCGGAGGATTACCGTGTCAATGATACGGAAACGCTCTATCCCAAGGGAACCGAGATCGCGGACATGACCTTTGCCCACTCCTCTGTGGGTAAGACCAAGACCTTCAATGCCAAAGCTATGGGCGAGCTGTATCCCGCGTTCCAGGAATCCTTCTTCCCTGTGACCAATACCCACTCGATCCTGATGAAGGAAGACCCTGCAGAAAATACCTTCGTCTTCGAGTATATGTATGACGATACGGTATACTACAAGGTTCGTTATCTGGACGCGGTGACCCGTGCGCCAATTCCCGGACTGGCGGAAAAGGTGACATCCACCAATAAGGCCGTGGTTACGGAGAAGTTCAAGCCTGCGGTTGGCTATATCCCCCAGAATTACTACATCCGGAAAACCCTGGCCTATGATGCCAATGCGACGGCGGACAATGTCCTGGAAGAAAACACGATTACCTTCTACTACGTCAAGGATACGGAGCACGGTATGTATTCCATCGAATACTACCTGGAAAATGCGGACTCTACCGATTCCGGTAACCGGGACAACTACACCCAGTATGAATCCATCGTAGGCGCGGCTGACCTTGGCGAACCGATCACGGCAGACGTGCGCTCCTACGAGGGCTACACCCATGTGCCGGAGCTGAATACCGTCATTACCTATAAGAGTGATGGCGAGGTGGACGAGGAAACGGTGAATGCAGAAGATCCGCCCGGCGGCACCGTCACCGTCAACGGCCTGACCATTCAGCTCTACTATAAGCGCAATTCCTATCCCTATGTCATCGAATACCGGGAATACGGTGCGGCGGAAACTGCACCTGCCCTGAAAACCCTGACGGATGAGAGCAGCAAGGCGGTTTTCGGTGCGCAGGTTCCCTATACGCTGACAACGGATACGGAGTATAATCGGGACAGCAACACGATTGTGATCAATGGCAATACCTACGTGTATTACATCGAGAATCCCACTGATGCCGATCTGACCAAGTCCATGACCATCCGTGCGTTTAACCCGGGAGAAGAGAATCCCAATAAGCTGATCTTCTACTTTGTTCCCAAGAAAGTGGAAGTGCACTACGATGTGGCTTACCGGAACGCACACGAGGGAATGCCTGAGCTGTGCCGGGTTTCTATGGCAAGCGAAAGCGCCGCTACGGCTGCAAATCTTTCCGGTGCATCGGCTATGCCTGCGGAGGGATTCCGGTTCGTTGGCTGGTATCTGGATGAAGAGGGGAAAAACCCGGTAGAGTCCGACTGGGTTACGACGGACGGAAGCTATCAGAAGCTGAAACCCAAAACCCTGGATACCACAATGGATGAGGTGCATTACTACGCGCTCTTTGAACCGGTCGACCTGAAGGTTATCTATGAAGAGAACGGCGGTGTCAAGATTCCGGATGACACTGCTCATATCGGCGAAACCATCACCCTGCCCAGCACCACCCGCACAGGCTATACCCTGACCGGCTGGTGGTATGATGCCGATGGGGATGGTAATGTGGATGAGGGCGAGGAATACGCACCCGGTGCAGACTTTACCATGCCGGGTAAGAATGTTACGTTAACCGCCCAGTGGATCGATTACCGGTTCGATAAGAGCCACAAGGTATTCGTAGGTCTGAATATGTCCTTCTACAAGAGCGGAGACCAGTATTACTACAAATTCCCTCCGGGAGAACCTACGATTGTTACTCTGGAAGCAGCCCGTGCGTATATTGCAAGCATCGGTGCCGATGGCAAGAATACCTGGGCGGTTCAGGAGAACGGCTGGAACAATGCTCTGTGCAAACCAGGTGTACTTGGTGTGCCTGCTGAACCGAAGGATTACATTGATCCTGCCATCCTGAATCAGGTGACAACAAATGGAGATGTCATTGGTGTCTTTGATGAAGATGGTGGCGACACGAAGGCATTGCTGTATTTTACAGAGAATGACTATAACGCCATCATAGAGGCCTGGCTGGGTGCCAGAGATTATTTCGAAGATCATTTCTCGCACTACAACATAAATTGGGAGGAGCTCCCCAAGCCAGATCCTGCAAAGGGAGAAAAAGCATCAGATCTGTACGAGGCGGTTCCCTATGTCATCAAACGGCACCACCATGGTTTGACAGGAAATAAGGACTGGTTCATTGATTTCGTGATTCTGCCAATAAATCGTTTCAAGGTTACGTATAATTTGAATCTGCCGGAGGGCTACGAAGACACGGCACCTGTGGATGAAAATCTCTACGGCCAGGGTATGTACGTTGATGTGGCGGACTTCCACGATGTACCGTGCAAAGCAGACGAACGCTATGTGGCGAAATTTGTGGGCTGGACAGCAGCTGATAAGGACGGCAACCCGGTTGCGATCGACAGCAATACCAACAAGTTTACCATGCCCGGCAGCGATGTCACCCTGACGGCCCAGTGGGAATACCGCGCACCCCTGACCATTGCCCAAACAGGCATGAAAGACAATGAATCGGCGATCTATCGTGTCACCGGAAACGGTGTGGATCTGACGGTGTCCATCACGGGCAACAACAAGGTGACGGTACTGGATCTTCCTCTGGGAGATTACACCGTAACCGAGCAGACCAGCTGGTCCTGGGCCTATGACAATCAGAGCCCGGTAAGCCAGAAGGTGACGCTTACAAACCAGCCGGGACAGCCCCATCCTGCCCTCGTAACCTTCACCAACCGCCCCATGACCGAGTCTGAGTACAAGTGGCTCCATGGGGAAAATCACAAGGACAACCATTTCTCGGCCATATCCTAACAGAAAGGAGGCGTTAAGATGGCGCGATATCGTGGTAAATTCTCGAAGAAAAGACCCCTGCCCCTGGCATCCTGGCTGTTGATCCTGCTGGCGGTCCTGTCATTGTCCACCGGCACCGTCGTTGCCTATCTTGCGGCCTCCACGACCCCGGTGATCAACAGCTTTCAGGCTGAAACGGACGCAGATCCCCAGATTCAGGAAACCATGAAGGACAACGTGAAAACGAATGTCACGGTCAAGGTTCCCGATACCGGCTACTCCGTCTACGTCCGGGCGGCCATCGTGATCACCTGGAAAGATGAGCACGGCAACGTCCTGCCCCAGGCACCTGCCCAGGGCGACTACAGCCTGACCCTCGGCTCCGGTTGGCAAAAAAAGGAAAGCGACGGCTATTACTACTACCAGAGTCCTGTGAAGTCCGGCGGTGTAACGACCAATCTGATCGATTCCTGCACCGTACTGACAGCGGCTCCGGTGGATGGCTATACCCTTAGTGTGGACATCATCACCCAGACCATTCAGGCCCTGGGCACCACGGATTCCGAAAATATACCGGCTGTGCAGGATGCCTGGAAGGTCAGCATCCCCTAAGCAACCAATCACCCCAAACCCGAGCGGCCCACCAGGGCAGCTCGGGTTATTTTCCTGTTGCAAACCTTTCTGTATCGTGGTACAATTATGAAATAATAATGAACATCATGCGCAATCCTGTAAAAATCTGCCGGAAAGAGGGATGTCTCATGGATAACAATCAAATCAGACAGCGTGCGCAGGAATACCTGCCGCAGAATCTGCAGACAACGCAGGGGCAGTCTCAGCTGCTGACCATGCTGGAGCAGCTGGTGCCCACCGTCCGCCTGAGCCGGGAAAAAACCGAGCGTGACAGATGGCCCAAGGTGGAGCAGGGCCAGATCACCATGCAGACGGCCATCGAGAGCTGCGCCTATGAGATGAACAATCTGCTGCGGATCACCGTTCTGGGAAATCTGAAGCTGGAGGAAAAGCCGGAGGAAGATCTGCTGAAGGCCTGGGCAGCGCTGGATTACTATGTCCGCGTATCCCGGAAGCCGGAGTACGCGGAGTATCTGCAGGCCTTCCGGAATGCACTGTCGATGGCTTTGCTGCGCAGGAAGGCTCCTGCTGCGCAGTCGGCACAGCCCAGCCTGTTCCGGGAGGTGACCGACTACCAGGTGCCGGAGGAATTTGCCCAGGCGGAAAACGCACCGGAGCCGGAAGCGGAGATCGAGGATACCGGCCGGACACAGTTCCCGGAGGATGCGGATTTGCGGATTCCTACCATCCATCTGGAATTCCAGGAAGATCCTGGACAGACCGTGATCTCTGATACGCAGTTCCTGAAAACCGAGATCATGCAGGAGGACATCGGCAAAACGGTGCTCTCTGACGAGTGGGCTGCAAAGACTGACAATACGCAGAAAACGGAAAACCGCACCGTGATTTCGGATGCGGCATCTGCTGGGAAGGGAAAGAAAAAGAAACCCGACGGCGGAAACGGCAAAAAGAAAATGGCCGGCCTTCTGGCCGTTGCGGCAGTGGCGGCTCTGGTGCTGGCGGTTCCTCTGCTGAACAAGGTTTCCCGGGCGGAGCGGGCCATTGACAAAATCGGCCTGGTCTCCTACGGGGAAGACTCCCGGAAAGCCATTGAAAAGGCGGAGACTCTGTGCGGTGGAATGGACAAGGACGACCGGGAGAAGGTGGAAAACTATGAGATCCTCCTGGAAGCCCGTGCCGAATACAACCGTCTGGAAACGGAAGATGCCATTTCCCAGATCGGCACCGTCAATCTGGAATCCGGAGAAGCCATTGAACGGGCTGAGGCCCTGTTTGCGGCCCTGACCACGGAGGAAAAGAAGACCGTGGAGAATTACGGCGTTCTGACTGCCGCCCGGCAGGACTATGACCGGTATGTGGCTGCGGTGCAGCAGGCGAAGGATGCCATCGATGCCATCGGGGAAGTGACCCTGGAAAGCGGCGAAGCCATCCGGGAGGCCCGGGAAGCCTATGCCGTGCTGCAGGAAGAGGGCCTGGAGGACGCAGTGGCGGACAGAGTTTCCGTGCTGCGCAGCGCCGAGGAAGTCTATGCCGAAACCAAGGGCCAGCAGATCTTTGAAGAGGCAGAGGGCCTGTACGCCAAGAAGAAGTACAAGGACGCTCTGGCGAAATATGACCAGCTGAGTCTGGAATGTCCCGGCTCCGCCGTGGAAAGCCGCGCCCGGAAGAACAAGGCAGACTGCCAGATCGCGTTGGCCCGGCAGACCCACCAGCAGAGCAAGCTCTATGATGCCATGGCCCTGCTGAAGGCGGTGGATACGCAGTTCCGCACTTCGGAGGACTACAAGACGGTTATGGATGAGGTGATCAACAAGCTGACCAAGGCTCGTCCTGCCAACGGCAAAGTCTTCAAGAACAAGGCTGACTGGGGCTGGTGCCAGATCGACATCACGGCCCAGGATACGGATATCTGCGTAAAGGTCATCAAGCTGACCGACATGGTGACCGCCCCGGATAAGTACCAGCTGGTTTACGTCCGCAAGGGCGAAACGGTGAAGGTGAAGGTTGCGGACGGCAGCTATGTGCTGCACATGGCTGCCGGTGACCATTGGTACGACACGGATCATCTGTTCGGTGATGATACGGTCTACGCAGAAATGTCGGATCTGCCCCTCCTCTATAGCTTCACGGAAGGCTACACGGTTTACTATAAGCGTGTGACCGTAACACTGGGAGAGCACGATGCGGTTACCAACCCGCTTAAGGCAGACCGATTCTGATACATGACAAAAAACGGACACACCGCAGTTTCAGCGTGCGGTGTGTCCGTTGTGTTATATAGAAGTATTATTCGGAGCGATCCTCCGGCAGCTTTCCGGCAGCCAGGAACATGGCATCCACTTCCTCCCGGGTGCACCGGCAGTCGGCATCGCCCCGGCGGCAGTAGGTTTCCCGGTAGGGATTCCGGTTCAGATATACGGGCTTTTCCCGGGTCTGTGCGGCGGGCACGGAAATGGCGATAATCTGCCTGCCCTCTACGGTGTGGATCCGGATGCTGTCTTCTCCCAGAATGTTCCGGCTGACCCGGTCCGGGTCCCGGAGAATGGCGAGAAAATCCTCGATCAGCCATTGGGGGTCCAGCAGATCCAGGGCCTGCAGGGATCTGTCCGGCAGCTCCTTCACGCCCAGCAGAATGATGCCGCCGTCTGCATTGGCAAAACCGGAGTAGGTTTCCCAGATGCTTTCCGGCAGACCTCCCAGTGCCTCCTTGGCTTCCAGGCGGCTGCTTTCCCGGTATTGTCGCAGATGATAAATGTCCAGCATAACAGATCCCTCCGGCAGATGTTCTTCTGCATCCAGTATAGCATATCTTAGTGGTCATTGGTACTGGAAATTCCGATGATTTTATAGTATACTGAAAAAAAGAAGAAAAAAGGGATTGATTTTATGGACAAACACGATACCCTTCTGGTTGCCAGCAGCTCGGCAGAGCACAGAATGCAGCTGCGCAGTGTCCTGCAGGGCCGCTATCATCTGCTGGAAGCCAGAGGCATCCGGCAGATGCTTCTGCTGATTGAGCAGAACGCGAGCTGCGTGGCGGCTGTGCTGCTGGATGTTTCGGATCTGTCTCAGGAGGATCGGAAGCTTCTTACCAGTACGCAGGAGCATCAGGCTCTGGAACGGGTTCCGGTGATCCTGCTTTGCCGGGAGGCTTCCCCGGAGCTGCTCGGCACGGCTGCCAGCTTTGGCGCGGCAGATGTGATCCCTGTGACATACGAGCCGCAGGCCATGCTTCGCCGGATCGAGACGGTAGTGGAGCTGCATCTGCACAGGATCAGTCTGGCGAATATCAAGCAGGAGCAGGCGGATCATCTGCGCCATTCCAACGAGACCCTTGTGGATGTGCTCTCCTCCATCATCGAATACCGCAGTGTGGAGTCCGGCCAGCACATCCTGCGCATCCGCCATTTTACCAAAGTGCTGCTGGAAGAGGTGGCCCGGTGCTGCCCGGAATATCAGCTGACCGAGCGGGATGTGGCCCTGATCACCAGTGCTTCTGCCATGCATGACATCGGCAAGATCGCCATCCCGGATGCCATCCTCATGAAGCCCGGCCGGCTGACCCCGGAGGAAATGGAGACCATGCGGACCCATTCCCTGACCGGCTGCCACATTCTGGACTCCCTGGGAGATATTGGCGATCCGGAATACATGCGCTATGCCCACAATATCTGCCATTATCACCATGAGCGGTGGGATGGCGGCGGCTATCCTGAGGGGATAGCCGGGGATGAGATCCCCATCTGCGCCCAGGTGGTAGGCATTGCGGATGTATATGATGCCCTGACCTCCAAGCGGGTGTATAAGGATGCCTATTCTGTCTCCCGGGCAGTGAATATGATCCTGCAGGGGGAATGCGGTGCCTTTTCTCCGAAGCTGCTGGAATGCTTCAAGCATGTGACCGGAGACTACGAAGCACTGGCCCATGCCTATGCCGACGGCCTGTCCCCGAAGAAGGAAAGCATGGATTTCCGGCTTCCGGGTCCGATGCCCCAGACGCAGGATTCCATGGAGCGTGTCCGGGCCAAGTATTTTGCCCTGGTGCATTACATCGACGGCCTGCTGATAGAGCTGGATATGACCCAGGGGCTGTTCCATCTGGTGTACAACCCTTATCCGGAGCTGGCGTGGCTGCAGAATGTATCCACCCTGCAGCAGACGAAGGAACGGCTGCTGCAGCAGGTGATCCTGCCCCAGCAGCGGGAGGAATTTGAACGGTTCCTGACGGAGGGAATCGGTGCGTTTCTGGAAAAGGATCTGCGCAGACAGACCCAGTATTTCCGTCTGCGCAGCCAGGGCAGGCAGGAGGGACAGCTGTATGAGGTGACGCTGCTGCGCATTCACCCCCTGGATTCACAGCGGCGGACTCTGGCGGTGCTGTGCCGCCGGGTGGAACAGGAACCCCAAAGCGAGCAGCCGCTGCCCATTATGCCGGACAGTACCTTCTTCTGCCGCAATGATGAGAATTTTACACTGGTGCGCCTGGGTGCCCATATGCCCCATCTGGCAGGCTACAGCCGGGAGGAACTGGAAACGCTTCTGGATAACCGCCTGCTGGAGCTGATCGAGCCGGAGGATCGGGACAGAACCCGCAGGCAGATGCGGGAGCAGTTTGTCCGGAGCAATACCGCCGAGGTGGAGTACCAGGTTCGGGCCAAGGACGGCAGCCGGATCTGGGTGCGCAACAAGAGCCGCCTGAGTACGGCAGCGGACGGTCAGGAATATCTGAACGTCTATCTGACGGATATTACCAAAAGCAAAAAAGCCTACAATGCACTGGAAGAACAGCTTAAGCGCTATGAGATCATTCTGGCCCAGACGGAGAATGTGCTGTTTGAGTGGGATATGGCGGAGGATGTGATCCGCTTCTCGGAAACGGGAACCTCCATGTTTGGCTTCCCGACCCTGCAGGGAAATGTGCGGGAGCAGCTGCGTCAGGGCTTCTATTTCCATCCCGATGATCTGCCCCAGCTGCTGGAAGCGGTGAAAAATCTGGAAACCAACTCCGATTACGAAATGCTGGAGGCCCGCATGGCTGCCAGTAACGGCCGCTACCTCTGGTTCCGGCTGCGGTGCTCTGCCATCCGCAGCAGTACCGGAAAGCTGACAAAGATGGTGGGCATCATCATCAACATTGACGAAGAAAAGCAGGCAGCGCGGCAGCTGCAGGACAGCGCCCAGCGGGATAACCTGACCAAGCTGCTGAATAAAAAAGCCGCCCGGGAAGCGGCGGAGAAATACCTGCTGCGGCAGAATGCGGATGTCAGCTGCGCCCTGCTGATCATCGACCTGGATAATTTTAAGCAGGTCAATGACCGGTACGGCCACCTGTTCGGCGACTCAGTTCTGACCCAGGCAGCCCGGGAGATCGAGAAAATGTTCCGTCTGCAGGATATTGTGGCCCGGATCGGCGGTGACGAATTCCTGGTGCTCATGCGCGGATACGCAAGCCGGGAACTGCTGGAGAACCGCTGCAGCCGGCTGATCCGGGCATTCCGGAATATTTTCCGGGAATCCCGGCACCAGCTGCCCCTGAGCTGCTCCATTGGCATCGCCCTGGCACCGGAGCATGGCAGCACCTATGTGGATCTGTTCCAGCACGCGGATCAGGCCCTGTACCAGGCCAAGGCAGCGGGCAAGGATACCTTCCGGTTCTACGACAGCGCGGCGGCCAAATTCCCCATTCCGGCAGAGAAGGCCAGTGCGGTAAGCGGCAGCATCGATTCGGACCGGGAGCCGGGGCTGGCCGGTGACAATATTGTGCGCTATGCCTTCCAGCGGCTGTACGGGGCCAGGGATGCAAAGAACGCAATAGACGACATTCTGGCGCTGATGGGAAAGAAGATGAACGTGAGCCGGGTCTATATCTTCGAAAACAGTGACGATAACCGGTTCTGCTCCAACACCTATGAATGGTGCAATGAGGGAATCTGGCCGGAGATCGACAATCTGCAGAATATCAGCTATGAGACCGACATTCCCGGCTATGAACAGAATTTCAATGAAGAGGGCATTTTCTACTGTCCGGATATCCGTGTGCTGCCCAAGGAAGCCTATGACATTCTGGAACCCCAGGGCGTCAAATCCATGCTGCAGTGCGCCATCCGGGAAGGCGGCGTGTTCCGGGGCTATATCGGCTTTGATGAGTGTGTGGAGCAGCGGCTGTGGACCAAGGAGCAGATCAATACGCTGACCTACTTCTCGGAAATGCTGTCGGTGTTCCTGCTGAAGCAGCGCAGGCAGGAGGATGCGATGAATCATGCCCAGGAGCTGAGCACCATTCTGGACAATCAGAACGCCTGGATCTACATTATCGATCCGGATACCTGCCGTCTGAAATATCTGAACGCCAAGACCCGGCAGCTGGCGCCGGATGTCTGCTCCGGCATGACCTGCTACCAGGCACTGATGGGCAAGGAGGAACGCTGCCCCGGCTGCCCTGCACTGGATATCCGCAGCAAGATCAGCAGCAGTGCCCGGATGTACAACGAGCAGTTCGGCATCCGTTCCATGGCGGAAGCCACCCTGATCCGGTGGCGGGGAGAAGAATCCTGTCTGCTGACCTGCCGGGAACTCCCGGAAGATTGATGCGCAGAAAAATCAGGGACGGGCCTTTTGACCCGTTCCTGTCAGTGTGTCGAAAAAACCTCTGGCGCGGCAGCGCCCAAGGCTCCCTCTGACGAGGGAGCTGTCAGCGAAGCTGACTGAGGGAGAGAAAAGGTTCCGATTATCTCAATTTGTGGTAGCTTTCCGAGACTTATAGGTTCTCTCCCCCAGTCACGGCTCTCGCCGTGCCAGCCCCCTCACAGAGGGGGCCTGTGCTCTAACGTACCTTTTCGACAAACTGAGGGACGGGCCTTTTGGCCCGTCCCTGTGTTTGTCTGCATGGTTATTCCCGGAAGGTGACAGCGCCGGTCTCGCAGTCCATGGATTCGATGACGGCCAGAGATTCCAGCCGGTAGCCCAGGTTGCGGATGCGGTCGCCGCCCTCCTGGAAGCTTTTTTCGATGACCACGCCGCAGCCGACCACCTCGGCCTCCGCATCGTCCACGATGGAGATCAGCCCCTGCAGGGCGCAGCCGTTGGCCATGATGTCATCAATGACCAGGATCTTGTCGGAGGCGGAAAGGAACTTCTTGGCAACGATGATGGTATTGATGTTCTTATGGTTAAAGGACAGAACCTCAGCTACATACATATCCCCGTCCAGATTCACGGAGCGGGTCTTCTTGGCCACCACCAGGGGAACACCCAGCTCCCGGGCCACGGCGCAGGCAATGGCAATGCCGGAGGATTCGATGGTCAGCACCCGGGTGACGGGGGTATCTGCAAACCGGCGGGCAAATTCCCGGCCGATCTCATCGATGAAGGTCATGTCCATCTGGTGATTCAAAAAGGCATCCACTTTCAGCACATTGCGGGGCTTGACGATGCCGTCGCGCAAAATTCGTTCCTGTACAAAGTTCATAGCGTGCACCTCCTGCTTCTTTGGGATACAGTATACCATAATCCGCCAAAATTGTCAGCCTTTTTCCTGAAAAATTCCGGGGGCGAAAATTGTTCAAATCCCCAAAAAAACCGCTGCCGGACACCGGGGCAATGGTATACATGGTAAAACTGCGCCCTGACTGCTCGACAAACGGGTACTTTGTGTGATATAATAAAAAGAAACTGAAAGAACCGGCGGAAAAAGGAGGGGCGGCATGAAGATCAGAGATCCGTTTGAATGGAATATCCTGGGACTGGTGCTGACCTGCTGCGTCCTTTGCGTAACGGCGGCAGCGATGCTCCTGCTGTCCACGGACGCGGACAACCGCAAGAACGAGAAGTCCGATTATGCGGTCATCACCTATTACGAAGCAGACCTGGAGGCGGAAAAGATCTATGCCAAGCTCCAGGCAGGGGAAACCGTGCCCGGCGTGACGGAAAAAGACGGCGTTTACAGCTACTGCTGCCCCATTTCCGAGGGAAAGGTGCTGGCAGTGGAGGTGCAGCACAAGGGCGGCCGCTGGTCGGTGCTGCGCTGGGATGTGGAAGAGACCGGAGCAACGGAGTAATACGCAATAACCGAATGTAGGGCGGGGACATGTCCCCGCCGGGCAGCTGCAGTTTTTGAGCGGTAATCTGGACGCTCAGGCTTTGCTGCTGCCCGGCGGAGGCATGCCTCCGCCCTACTGTTGTGTTATTTCAAAAAATGATGAATTCGAAAACGGAATCAGGAAACCGTATTACAGCTCGCCGTAGGTCATCAGCTTGACATCGTTTTCCTCACACCACTTGGGAACCTCGGGGTTGATGGCGAAGGCCACTTCCAGGGCGCGCTGGGTGGTGATGTAGGAGGTGGTCAGCACATATTCGTCCACAAATCCGGGATGCAGGACCATCATGGCGCACTCGTCCTCAGCCATGGGCTGGGAGGCGGCCTTCTTGAAGCTTTCGAAGGGATTGTAGTCGGCGTTGCCGCTGTCCATGCTGAACTTCATCACATGGCCGCCGATCTTGGGGCCCCGGGCGGGATCAAAGCCCATACCGGTCAGACCGTACTTCTGGTTAATGATGCCCAGTGCCTTGTTGAAATTGGCGCTGGGAACGGCGTGGGCTTCCACCATGAAGGGCTTTTTGCCGGTCAGCTCCACCAGACGCTGATACTGGGCCTCCACTTCCATGACGACCTCTTCCAGAACCACGAAATCCTCCTTGGCTTCCCGGTACAGGGACTTGTCCTTGAATTCGCCGTTCTCGTCCACCAGGCTGGGGATCAGCTTGGGATCGGTGATGGGCTTGCCCTGGCAGATGTTGGCGTGGACGGTGAAGGTCACAGGCTCCCCATCCAGCAGGCGCACGCCGTGCTCGGCCCACTGCATATTGGGCATAACACCTACGCTGCGGACGATGCCGCTCTTGACGGCTCTGGCCAGGCCGTAGTTGAAGGCTTCGGAATAACCCAGGTCATCGGCGCGGACTAAGATCTTGTTCATAGAAAAAACTCCTTTTTCTTTTATTGTAAGAAGAAAAAGGAGTATTGTCAATCATTTCCTGCGGAATATTTGCCGCTGCATAGCAGCGAAAGGTTTCTTTCTGCCTTACAGGGGAATCAGCGGGGCGTGGATGACGCGCAGCAGCTTTTTTGCCATTTCCACAGCCGGGGTGTCAAAGTCCCGGTAGTACCACTGCAGCACCAGGGTCAGCTGGGAGGTCATGTAGCAGGCCAGAATATCCGTATCGGATTTCATATCCGGGGTGTTCAGCAGCTCCAGGGTAGTTCTGTCCTCTTCCAGCACATGACGCATATTCTGCAGCAGAAGAAGGTGCATCAGGTTGTTGCGGATGACCACATCCAGAAAATCCCGCCTGTCCCGCCAGAATTCCAGCAGTGCGGTGGCAGCTTCCAGCGTGGTGGCATTGTCGGAGATCTGGGTGGCCACATGCAGAAGACTGTCCTGAATGTACCGGCTGATCAGGGAGCAGAAGCAGTCCTCCTTGTCCCGGTAGTAATTGTAAAAGGCCTTCCGGGAGATGCCCACCTGGCGGCACAGATCGGATACGGAAAGAGACTGGTAGGGGGTATGCAGCAGATTCTCAAACAGGCAGTTTTCGATCTGCAGCTGACGGCGGCCGGAGGCGGTGGCGCTGCGGTGATTGCGGATGTCCATGGCAAAGACCTCTTCCTGAAACACAAATAAAACATATTATAATTCAAAATCGAATAAAGGTCAATCGTCTGGAAATTAAGCATATTGCATAAAAATAAAAGTTCACATTTTTTTTAAAAGTATACACATCCGGGAAATTGAGAACTGGATGGAAAAACAAATCAGTCGTATAATAAACGGGATAAGTGGCCCTTTTCGGGTCCGAAATTAAAGGAGGAAAATCAAACAATGGCAAAAGCAAAATCTGATAAGCTGACGCTGAAGCACATTATCGGCTACGGCGCCGGCGACTGCGGCGGCTGCTTCGGTCTGTACATGGTGTCCGGCTATATGTCCCGCTTCCTGCAGGTCAACCTGGGCGTCAATGCAGCACTGCTGGCAACCATCCTGCTGATCTGGAACATCTGGGATACCGTCAACGATCCCCTGATGGGCACTCTGATGGACATGGCCTTCGCAAAGGCAAAGCCCGGTGCTGACAAGTTCCGTCCCTGGATTCTGGCATCCATTCCCATCATGGTCGTGGGCCTGATCGCCTTCTACTGGGTGCCCCCGATGATGGGCGGCGGCTTCATGATGATCGCAGCAGCCTTCGTCCTGAAGATCGTCTTTGAGTTTGGTTATACCATGATGAACATCGGCATGGGCTCCCTGCTGGGCAACATGGCAACCAACGACAACGAGCGTGCTACCCTGTCCTCCGCCCGTGGCTTCGGCTCCACCTTTGCACAGCTGGGCGCAGGCTTCCTGATTCCCCAGTGCCTGGCTATCTTCGGCACTGACAACGCTGGCTACGGCAAGACCGCCATCATTCTGGCTATCTGCATGGCCGTCATCGTCTTCATCCACTACGCCTGGACCGAGGAGCGCAACAAGGGCGTTGCCAAGGTTGAGGAAGAGAAGACCGCTGAAGAGAAGGAAGCTGAGAAGTTCGGCATTAAGGACATCCTGAACATCTTCAAGCTGAACCGCGCTTTCATGGCTCTGGTTCTGCACTCCATCTGCATCTGCGCTGTCCAGGCTCTGGGCCAGGGCGCCGCTACCTACATGTACATGGACGTCATGAAGAACGTCGGCATGCAGTCCTACTTCTCCACCCTGTCCTCCATCCTGATGATCGTCATCCTGGCTGCCGCTCCCATTCTGACCAAGAAGTGGGATCTGGTTTCCATCATCCGTGTCTGCCTGGCTGCCGGTGCTGTTGCATGCGCTGCCCTGACTGCTTACGTCATCATGGTTCCCGACTTCAACCACTGGCTGTTCGTTATCTGGATGGCTATCGGCAACGGTCTGATCACCATGTCCGTCCAGATGCAGTGGGGTCTGGTTGCTGAGTCCATCGACTACAACGAGTACCTGACCGGCAAGCGTAATGAGGGCTCCATCTACGGCTTCTTCTCCCTGTCCCGCCGTATCGGCTCCACCATCTCCAACTCCCTGTCCGTCCTGATCATTGCTGCTATCGGCTATGATCCCGCTCTGACCAATGCTGGCCTGGATCAGGCTGCTTCCACCATCAACGGCATCAAGCTGATGGTCGTGGGCTTCCCCACCCTGGCTGCTATTGGCTCCTTCCTGTGCTTCACCTTCATCTGGAACATCAACGATGATGTCCGTGCAAAGATGGCTGAGTGGAAGGCTGCAAAGGCTGGCAAGTAAGATTTTCTATCCTGACATGGGCGGCGCAGCCGCGCCGCCCATGATTTCTTATAAAAGCGCCTGTTAACCGTCCGGGTTTCACAATTTCTTCTTCTCACACTTCCTGATTGTGATCTGCCATTGCCCGGGTGGTTAACAGACGCTTTTATTCATGGGCAGCAGGCGCACTGCCCCGATTCCGAACTGCAAGGAGCGCATATTGATGAACCAGACAAAAAAGACTTCCCCATCCAAACGGCCCGCAGCAAAGCTGATGGCGGCGATCCTGGCCTATGCGGAAAACCGTGTGACCCAAAAGATCACCCTGCGGGAGCTGGCCCAGCACTGCGGCGTCAGTGTTTCTACCATTACCCAGACCTTCCAGAAGGAAATGGGCATTTCCTTCCACCGTTATCTGACAGACCGGCGCATGGAGCTGGCTAAGGAGCTGATCGGGGGCGGTACGCCTCTGGAGGAGGTGGGCCGTCAGGTGGGCTATACCGATCATTCCAGCTTCTACCGGGCCTTCCACCAGAGCACAGGCGTGTCTCCCCGGGAATACAAGCGGGTTCTGCTGCGGAAATAATCGAAATGAAAGCAAAGGCGGAGGAGAAATCCTCCGCTCAGCTTGTCGAAAAAGCCCTTCGGGCTTTTCCGCCAGCTTTTTACAGCCTGCTGCGCGCACTCCTTGTGCGCCTCTGGCGCACAACTCGCACACTTGCAGTCTGAGATGTATTTTTGTCCACGTACACGCCGCGGCCAAAAATGTTTTAGATGGGTTTGCCGCTTTGCGCCAAATTCTGCGAAGCCTTTTTTGACAGTCTGGGCGGAGGAGAAATCCTCCGCTTTTTTCAGTCTGGGGCACTGTAAAATGTAACAAAACAGAAATGCGTCAGTTGTGGAATATGCAGAACTTTTGGAAACGATTCACTTTTTCATTGAAATCAAAAATAAAGTGCGTTATACTTTAAGCATGGAAATGTTGGAATCGTTTCCAAAATTATGATCCGGAAAAACACCGGAAAATTCATAGGAGGAAAATCAATGAAAAAGCTGATCGCTATGCTGCTGGCTCTGGTCATGGTTTTCGGTCTGGTCGCCTGCGGCGGCTCCGAGAAGCCTGCTGAGACCCAGGCTGCTGCACCCGCTGAGACCGCTGCTGCTGAGGCTCCCGCTGAGGCCGGCCGTGTCTACTACCTGAACTTCAAGCCCGAGTTCGATGCTGCTCTGCAGGAACTGGCTGCTACCTACACCGCCGAGACCGGCGTTGAGGTCAAGGTCGTTACCGCTGCTTCCGGCACCTACTCCGACACCCTGACCGCTGAGATGGCTAAGGACGAGGCTCCCACCGTCTTCAACATCGGCAACCTGTCCGGTCTGGCTGACTGGGATGAGTACGCTCTGAACCTGGCCGGCACCGCTCTGGAAGCTGAGCTGGCTACCGATGACTTTAACCTCTACAATGAGGCAGGCGAGCTGAAGGCCATCGGCAACTGCTACGAGTCCTTCGGTATCATCGTCAACACCGCTCTGCTGGAGCAGGCTGGCTACACCCTGGCTGACATCACCAACTTCGAGACCCTGAAGGCTGTTGCTGAAGACATCACCGCTCGCTCCGCTGAGCTGGGCTTCTGCGCCTTCTCCTCCGCCGGTCTGGACGGCTCCTCTTCCTGGCGCTTCTCCGGCCACCTGGCTACCCTGCCCCTGCACTACGAGGGCATCACCTCTCAGGTTCCTGAGATTACCGGCGAGAAGCTGGATCTGTTCAAGAACGTTTGGGATCTGTACATCAACAACTCTTCCGCTGATGCCAAGACTCTGTCCACCTCCACCGGCGACGAGTCCACCGGTATGTTCAAGGAAGGCAAGGCTGTCTTCTATCAGAACGGCACCTGGGAGTACGCTGGCCTGATCGATGCTGGTATGACCGACGACCAGCTGGCTATGATCCCCATCTACTGCGGCGCTGAGGGCGAAGAGAACGCTGCTCTGTGCTCCGGCACCGAGAACTGCTGGGCTGTCAATGCCAAGGTTTCCGAGGCTGACCAGGCTGCTACCATCGACTTCCTGGTGTGGCTGGTTTCCGATCCCGAGGCTGCTGCTGTTTACGTTCAGCAGCTGGGCGCTGTTCCCTTCAAGAACGCTCCCGCTTCCTCCAACAAGTTCGTTGTCGACGGCAACAACATGCTGGCTGAAGGCAAGTCCTCCATCTCCTGGGCTTTCAACTACACTCCCAACGTTGACTCCTGGAGAGCTACCGTTGTCACCGCTCTGACCGCTTACTCCGCTGATCCCTCCGACGCCAACTGGGAAGCTGTTGTTTCCGCATTCGTTGACGGCTGGGCCATCGAGTACACCATGGTCAACGGCTAATCTGAATCCTTCAGAAACCAAATAGGGGCGGGCACCACCCGCCCCTTTCTTAAATCAATCCTGTTTGGAACGACCTTTTTGCAGGGCGGGGTCATGACCCCGCCGGCGCAGCAGCGATGATTGCCGGGCAGCTGTCCTATCGGGTCGGCGGGGGCATGACCCCGCCCTGCAACATTAGGGTTGTCAAATGAAACAAACAACGAAAGAGAGGGAGATCACCTTGGCAAAAAAGAAAAAGGATATCAATCTGGTGCAGCGGCCCATTAAGAAGTTTGCGCCGGTTTTCATCCTTCCCACCTTCCTGGCCTTTATCATCGGCTTCATCTGGCCCTTTATACAGGGCATCTATCTGTCCTTCTGCAACTTCAATACCCCCCGGGATGCCAAATGGGTCGGCATCGCCAACTATACCAAAGTGTTTGCTGACGCGGGCTTCATGAATGCCTTCAAGAATACCGCTGCATTTGCAATCGTCTCCATCATTCTGATCAATGTGCTGGCCTTCACCATCGCCTATGCCCTGACACAGAAAATGCGGGGCTCCAATCTGTTCCGTACCGTCTTCTTCATGCCCAACCTGATCGGCGGTGTCGTCCTGGGCTACATCTGGTCCATGATCTTCGACGGCATTCTGAAGAACTACGGCACCTATCTGACTGCCAACGGCACCTATGGCTTCTGGGGTCTGGTGATCCTGGTTGCCTGGCAGCAGATCGGCTACATGATGATCATTTACATTGCAGGTCTGCAGGCTGTGCCTGAGGACATGCTGGAAGCCGCCAGAATCGACGGCGCCACCGGCAGCCAGACCCTGTTCCAGGTCATCATCCCCAACGTGATGCCCTCCATCACCACCTGCACCTTCCTGACCCTGACCAACTCCTTCAAGATGTTCGACCAGAACATGGCTCTGACCGGCGGTCTGCCCTCCATCATTGTGGACAAGGCCAAGGTCAATGTCACCGAACTGCTGGCCCTGAACATCTACTCCACCTACAACATCAACAAGAACTGGCACGGCGTTGCCCAGGCCAAGGCTGTCATCTTCTTCATCCTGGTGGCGGTTCTGGCAATCGCCCAGCAGTATGCAACCCGCAGCAAGGAGGTTGAGCAGTAATGGCTAAGAAAAAGATCGAACAGTATACCCCTCTGAGCAAGGTTCTGACCGTCGTGTTCGCGGTATTGTCCGTGGTCTGGCTGATCCCCATTTTTGAAGTGCTGATCAACTCCTTCAAGGAGAACACCTTCGTCAACCTGGAGCCCTTCGCGCTGCCCAGCTCTGAGTCCTTCGTGGGCTGGGCCAACTACATCAAGGGCATGACCTTCGGCAACTATCCCTTCATGCAGTCCGTGGGATACAGCCTGCTGATCACCATTGTTTCCGTGGTGCTGATCCTGCTGTGCTGCTCCATGTCTGCCTGGTACATTGCCCGCGTCAATTCCCTGATGAGCAAGGTTTTCTATTACCTGTGTTTGTTTAGCATGATCGTTCCCTTCCAGATGGTCATGTTCACCCTGACCTTCACCGCCGACCAGCTGAATCTGAACACCCCCTACACCATTCCCATCGTCTACCTGGGCTTTGGCGCTGGTCTGGCGATCTTCATGTTCATCGGCTTTGTGAAGGGTCTGCCTCTGGAAATTGAGGAAGCTGCCGCCATCGACGGCTGCGGCCCCCTGAAGACCTTCTTCAGTGTTGTTCTGCCCATGCTGAAGCCCACCCTGATTTCCGTGGGCATTCTGGAACTGATGTGGGTCTGGAACGACTATCTGCTGCCCTACCTGGTTCTGGACCGCACCAAGTACATGACCATTCCCATCCATGTCCAGTACCTGAAGGGTTCCTACGGTACCGTTGACCTGGGTGCCACCATGGCAGTCATTATGCTTTCCATCATCCCCATTATCGTTGTCTACATGTTTGCCCAGAAGCACATCATCAAGGGTGTCGCTGCAGGCGCAGTCAAAGGTTAAGCGGCGGGTCGCCGCAGACAACACGAGCCTGCTTGGCCGGTGGTGATCGTTACGCCGCTGGGTACTCCCGGTTCGTTACCGCGTTGTGTGTATCTAAAGGGAGGGGGTATTCCCCCTCCCGCAAAGCCCTTACAGTCCTGTAGGGCGGGGTCATGACCCCGCCGATGCAGTAACAGAATTGCTGCAGGCAGGATAGGCCGGCAAGTTGATCAGCATGGCGCATTTGCATGTAAGTATGCAATCGATGCCGGCTGGTCGGCGGGGTCATGACCCCGCCCTACAAATGTGTATTTTTGAACAATGAGGTGTGCCAATGACAATCAAAGATCTTGCCGCAAAAACAGGCTACGCCGTTGGCACCGTTTCCCGGGCGCTGAATGACCATCCCAATGTCAGCGAAAAGGCCCGGAAGGCCATTCTGGAGGCTGCGGCGGAATGCGGCTTTGAGCTGAATCTCAATGCCAAGCAGCTGAAGCAGTCCCATTCCAATACCATCCTGGTCATCGTCAAAGGCACCAGCAACGAGCTGTTCAGCGAAATGCTGGAATCCATCCAGAATCTGATCGCCAGGACCCGCTACCAGCTGACCGTGGACTACATGGACGAGGATGCCAACGAGGTTATCCGGGCGGTGCAGCTGTGCCGGGAGAAAAAGCCCCTGGGACTTCTGTTCCTGGGCGGCAACACCCGCAACTTTGCGGAAAATTTTGATAAGATCGACATTCCCAGCGTGGTGGTCACCAACGACGCGTCTTCCCTGGCGTTTGAGAATCTGTCCAGTGTTTCCACAGACGACTCCGAAGCTGCCCGCTGTGCCATTGATACCCTGATCTCCCTGGGCCACCGGCATATCGCCATCATCGGCGGTGACCGGGCCACCTCGGATACCAGCCGCCTGCGGTACGAGGGCTGTCAGCGTGCCTTCCGGGAGCACAATATCTCCTTCGACCCGGAGCGGGATTATCAGGGCGTTCGTTATTCCTACCAGGACGGCTACAAGGCTACAAAGGCCCTGCTGGCCGCAGGCAGTCAGTTCACAGCCATCTTCGCCATCGCCGACGTGATGGCCATCGGCGCCATCCGGGCGCTGCGGGAAAGCGGCCTGCGGGTGCCGGAGGATGTGTCCGTTATGGGGCTGGACGGCCTGCCTTTGGGGACTTACCTGGTGCCCCAGCTGTCCACCATCAGTCAGTCTGTCCGCAAAATGGCCCTGCGGGGTGTGGAGATCCTGATGGATGGCATTGAGTGCGGCAGCAAGGCCTGCCATGAAACCGTACCCTTCGAGGTACATCGCCGGGAAAGCATCCGTGCTTTGTCGGAATAAGGAGAAAAACTATGCGCGAAAGCGGCATCCTGATGCATATCACCTCCCTGCCCGGGCCCTACGGCATCGGAAGCATGGGAAAGCAGGCCTACGGCTTTGTGGATTTTCTGGAAAAGGCAGGCCAGTCCTACTGGCAGATCCTGCCCCTGAATCCCACGGGCTACGGCGATTCCCCCTACCAGGCGTTTTCCGCCTGCGCGGGCAACCACTATCTGATCGACCTGGACACCCTGGTTCAGGAGGGTCTGCTGAAGAAAGAAGAGATCGAAGCCGTCTGCTGGGGCCCGGACGAGACCCGGGTGGACTTCGGCACCATGTATACCCGGAGGATCGCAGTGCTGAAGCTGGCCTTCTCCCGGTTTGCCCCCGGGGCGGATTACCACAGCTTCGTTGCGGAAAATGACGGCTGGCTTCGGGACTACAGCCTGTTCATGGCCCTGAAGGAGGAAAACGGCGGAAAGGCCTGGCTGGAATGGCCGGAGGCGCTGAAGCTCCACCGGGAGGAAGCTCTGGAACAGAAGCGCCAGTCCCTGTGGGAAACGGTGCAGCTGCATCAGTTCCTGCAGTACCAGTTTGACCGCCAGTGGAAGCGCCTGCGCAGCTATGCCAATGGCAAGGGCATCCGCATCATCGGTGATGTGCCCATTTACGTTCCTCTGGATTCTGCGGATGTATGGGCCGCGCCGGAGCTGTTCCAGCTGGATGATGCCCGCCGCCCCGAAGCGGTGGCAGGCTGCCCCCCGGATGCCTTTACCGAGGACGGCCAGCTCTGGGGAAATCCCATCTATAACTGGCAGAAGATGCACGAGACCGGCTATGTCTGGTGGATCAAGCGGCTGAAGGCCGCCCAGAAGCTCTATGATGTGGTGCGCATCGATCATTTCCGTGGCTTTGAAAGCTACTGGTCCATCCCCTATGGAGATACCACAGCCCGGAACGGCCGCTGGGTTACCGGCCCCGGCATGGATTTCATAAACGCCGTCAAAAAGGCGCTGCCGGAGCTGGACTTCATTGCGGAGGATCTGGGTTATGTGACGAAGGAAGTCCGCCAGCTGCAGCTGGATTCCGGCTATCCCGGCATGAAGGTCATCGAATTTGCCTTCGACTCCCGGGAGGAGAGCGACTACCTGCCGCACCTGTACCCGGTGGAATCCGTGTGCTACACCGGCACCCACGACAATGTGACACTGAAGCAGTGGTTTGATGAGGCATCGCCGGAGGATGTGGCCTATGCGAAGGCCTATCTGGGCCTGAACCAGGAGGAAGGCTATACCTGGGGCATGATCCGGGGCGGCATGAGCAGCGTATCCCGTTTGTTTGTTGCCCAGATGCAGGATTATCTGGAGCTGGGAAAGCCTGCCCGGATGAATTTCCCCGGCACCCTGTCCATGGACAACTGGACCTGGCGTGCCCGGCCGGGCTTTGATTCGGACGCACTGGCCCAACGCATCCGGAAGCTGACCAGACTCTTCGGAAGAGAAAAAGCATAACGATAACCGTGCCGCACAATTGCGGCACGGTTTCAATGTGGCGAAAATCCCCTTCGGGGCTTTCCACCAGCTTTTTGCAGCCTGCTGCGCGCACTCCTTGTGCGCCTCTGGCGCACAACTCGCACACTTGCAGTCTGAGATGTATTTTTGTCCACGTACAGAAGGTGAATTGCCCTGAAAGGGCAAGAGAAGCCACCCTGGGGTGCGCCGCGGCCAAAAATGATTTAGATGGGTTTGCCGCTTTGGCGGCAAATTCTGCGAAGCTTTTTTGACAGACTGAACCGTGCCGCACAATTGCGGCACGGTTTTGGTATAAAAACAGGAAAGATTTTCAGGTTTCTTGACAAAAACTGAAAACAGGACTATATTTATTGGTATATTACTTTTTACAGGACTTGTGTGTATGGAGCGGTTTTTCAAGGGTATTATCGTAGGTTTGGGCGGTGTGGCGCCGGGGTTAAGCGGCAGCGTGCTGCTGATCATTTTTGGTCTTTATCAGAAAACCCTGGATGCCCTGGGAAATCTGTTCCGGGATCTGAAAAAGAATGCCGCCTTCCTGCTGCCGCTGGTGGCGGGCATGTTTGCGGGCGTTCTGCTGTTCAGCCGGGTCATTGATTTTTGCCTGGGAAATTATGAGATGCCCACCCGCTTCTGCTTCCTGGGCCTGATCCTGGGGACGCTCCCTATGGTCTGGCGGGAAGTCAGAAAAGAGGGCTTTGCCCCCCGGCATTATCTGCTGGTGCTGGCATCCGGCATTCTGGGAACCTGGCTGTTCACCCTGAATCCCAACGCCTTTCCCCAGGTCACGGACCCGACTCTTGTGCAGTCGGTGCTGCTGGGTGTGGCGGTGGCGGCCACGGCCATTATTCCCGGCGTGGACCCGGCGGTGTTTTTGTCCACCCTGGGTTTTTATGAAATGTATGTTCATGCGCTGGCAGTTCTGGAAACTGCCGTGCTGCTGCCCATGGTGGCGGGACTGGCCTTCGGAGCGGTGGGGATCAGCTATGCCATGAGCGCGCTGTTTCGCAGGTGCTATACCGGCACCTACAGTGTGATTTTCGGCATCTTTCTGTCCATGATCCCCAATATGCTGAGCCCTGCGTGTATTCCCGGCTGGAACGGGATGACAGCCCTGTCTCTGGCGCTGCTGGCGGCGGGATTTCTGCTGTCTTACTATCTGGGCGATATCCGCCGACATAATGAACGTATCCGGACACTGCTTGCCCGGTTCAGAGAAAGAGGAGAACCATGCTGAGATTGATTGGCTTTTATGATTATACCGTGATTCTGACCTATGCCAGCCTGATTGCTGCGGTTCTGGGCATGTTTTTTTCCGCCGACGGGGCGGTTACAGCAGCGGTTCTCTGCCTGATGATCTCCGGTATCTGCGATGCCTTTGACGGTACTGTGGCCAGATCCAAGAAAAACCGGACGGCGGAGGAAAAGGCCTTCGGCATCCAGATCGACTCTTTGTGCGATGCGGTGAGCTTCGGTGTCCATCCGGCGGTGCTGTGCTATCATCTGGGTATGGACGGCATTCCGGGCATGGTGATTTTGTGTCTGTTCGCGCTGTGCGCCGTGATCCGGCTGGGCTTTTTCAACGTGATGGAGGAGCAGCGGCAGAAGACCGAGGGCGGCTGCAACAAAACTTACCGGGGCCTGCCTGTGACCACCATTTCCATCCTGCTGCCGGTGTTTTACCTGACGCGGAGCCTCCTGCCTGCCGGCCTGTTCCTGGCCCTGCTGCATGTGCTGATGGCGGTGACGGCATTCCTGTTTGTACTGGACTTCTCTGTGAAGAAGCTGGATGTGTCCAAAGTGTTTGTGAAGAAATAACACAAAAAGGCGGGGCTAAGCCCCGCCTCAGCGTGTCAAAAAACCTCTGGCGCGGGAGTGCCCAAGGCTGCCTGCGGGCAGCCCGGTCAGCGGCTCTGACAGCCCACCGGGCTGTCATTCACTTCCGCTGACTGCGCTTCGCTTACCCTTGTGTAAAGGGAGCTGTCAGATTACGCTGCAAGCGTGATCTGACTGAGGGATTGCTGCAGTACAAAGTTTCAATTTCGCCGTAATCCTATGCGAATACG
>JAFQHF010000070.1 GCA_017398105.1 Oscillospiraceae bacterium
CAGACCATAAGGAGGTGCAATCAACATGGCTAAGATCACCGGTAAGTACGAGGTGCTCTACATCATCGACCCCACCCTGGGCGAGGAGGGCATCGCAGCACTTGTGGAAAAGTTCAAGGCAATGGTGGAGGCGGAGGGTACTCTGACCAACATCGATGAGTGGGGCAAGCGTCGTCTGGCTTACCTCGTCAACGATATGGCTGAGGGCTACTACGTTCTGATGAACATGGAAACCAAGCCCGAGTTCCCCGCAGAGCTGGAGCGTGTGATGAAGATCACCGAAGGCGTTATGCGCTGCCTGACCACTGCAGTGGAGGAGTAATTTCATGCTCAACCACATCGTTATCATGGGTCGTCTGACCCGTGACCCCGAACTTCGCCGTACCGGCAGCGGCATTGCCGTTGCCAGCTTCAGCGTGGCTGTCGACCGTGACTTCGGCGGCAGAGACGGCGGCGAAAAGGAAACCGATTTCATCGACTGTGTGGCTTGGCGTCAGACCGGCGAGTTTGTCTCCAAGTATTTCACCAAGGGCCGCATGATCGTGGTTTCCGGCCGGCTGCAGATCCGCAGCTGGACTGATAAGGAAGGCAACAAGCGTCGCACTGCTGAGGTCGTGGCAGACAATGTCTACTTCGGCGACAGCAAGCGGGACAACGAAGGCGGAAACGCTTACGGTGGCAACACCTATGGCGGCAATGCCTACGGCGGCAGCAGCTACGGTAATAACAACAATTACGGCGGCAATGCCTACAATGCTCCCGCACCCGCACCCAGCTACGGCGGCTACTCCGCTCCCGCTGGCAATCCCGCATCCGATTTCGCGATGCTGGATGACGATGATGCACAGCTGCCCTTCTGATCAAATTTGAACTTTTCTACCAGACTTACAAGGAGGGAAATCTCATGGCTAACGAACAGCGTATGCGTCCCCGCAAGCGTAAGAAGGTTTGTGCTTTCTGCGTGGACAAGGTGACCAGCATCGATTACAAGGACACCGCTAAGCTCCGCCGTTACCTGTCCGAGCGCGGCAAGATCCTGCCCCGCCGTACCACCGGTACCTGCGCAGCTCACCAGCGTGACCTGACCACCGCTATCAAGCGTGCACGTCAGATCGCCCTGCTGCCCTACGTCGCTGACTAATTGCGAATCCAAACGCCCCGAAACGGTTTGTTTCGGGGCGTTTTTCCTTTGGAATTACAGATTGGGGATTTTCAGCTTTTCCTGCTGCTCCGGCTGAAGGGGGCTGCTGCGCAGCTGGGCTTTTACAGGGGGCGTGACCAGAATGGTCATCAGCAGTGCGGCCATTTCGTCGATGCTCATGGCATAGTCCTGCCGGTGCCAGTTATGAACCAGGGAAAACAGACCGCTGATATAGAACAGAAGGAATTCTCTGGGAGAATTGGCCAGCTCGCCCATAAAGCTGTGGACGATATCCGGCTCCTCCTGCATTACATGGAGGATCACGCGCTCTGTGAGCAGAGAGTTGATCTGATTCCTTGCCAGGGCATCCAGAAGGGGCTTCTGGTCTTTCCAGTATGCCAGAAATTTATGCAGACCGCCGGGGCCCACGGAGGATTTCGGGATAAAGCTCTGGGCATCCAGGATGGCCTGATCCACCAGGGCATAGAGAACATCCGCCTTTTTATCAAACAGACGGTAAAAGACATTTCGGGAAAGTCCGGCTTCCTGACAGAGCTGGCTGATGGTAATGTCGTCGTAGGGGTATTTCAGCAGCAGCGACAGAAAGCTGCTGCACAGCCGGCGCTGCTGGGCTGTGGCCTTTTCAGATGTGCAAAGGTGATACATGGAGCCTCCTGGTATGCAGAGAAAATGCAAATTGATGTATATAGTCAGGATACGCCGCCTGCTTCATTTTGTCAACAAAAAACAGGCGCCGGAGACGGATATTTTACGAAAAGAAAACAAAATGGGCGTTTTTGTTTCTTGAAAACGATTATCGCTGAGGCTATAATGATAAATGTACATGAAAAAGCAATATATCTTGATCAGCTTTCCGAAAAGAAAATGCACCGTCTGCCATCGGTGCATTTTCTTTTTTGTTATCGGTGAGTACCCAGGAAGAAGACCACCAGCACACCGGGGCCGGTATGGGCGCCGATGACGGGGCCTACATAGCCGGTGACAACGGTTTTCACACCCTGTTCTTTCAGCATGGCTTCCAGATCGGCTGCATCCTCCGGGCAGTCACCGTGGCCGATGAAGACGGTTTCCCTGTCGGTGGCGGTTTCGGTGAATTTCTTCACCAGGTATTCCATGGCACCCTTTCTGCCGCGAACTTTCGTGGTGTTGATCAGATGGCCGTCGTTGTCCACATGGATGATGGGCTTGATGTTCAGCATGGTGCCCACGATGGCGGTGGTGGTGCTGATGCGGCCGCCCCGCTTCAGGTGGCTCAGATCGTCCACGGTGACCCAGTGGCAGATGCTGCGCTTGTTGTTTTCTACCCAGGCTGCCAGTGCATTCAGCTCCATGCCCTCGTCCCGCTTGCGGCAGGCGTGCCAGAGCAGCAGACCCTGACCCAGGGCGGCGCAGAGGGTGTCGATCACATGGATGGTGCGCTGGGGATATTCCTCCTGCAGCTCCTTGGCGGCAATGACGGCGGACTGATAGGTGGTGGACAGGCCGGAGGAGAAGGCCAGGATCAGAATGTCCTCGCCCCGCGCCAGAATGGGCTGCATCAGCTGTGCCCAGTCATCGGGATTGGCGGCGGAGGTGGTGGCTGTGACACCGCTGCGCAGCTGGTCATAAAAGGCCTTGACGGCAGCGGGTTCGGAAAAATTGGTGTGGCTTTCGCCGTTGTATGTAACGGTCAGGCTGGCGTGGCCTACGTTGTTCTCTTCGTACTGCGCTGCGGTGAAATCGCAGCAGGAATCGGTAAGGATCTGATAGCGCATTTGATAATTCACTCCGTTATTCTGGACTAACCCGCACAGGGCGTGCTATACTATAAAAAGGGCCTGGGCCGGATAACCCGGTGCAGGCAGATTTGATACATGCTTATTATATCGCCGGGAAAGCGCGAAGTCACGCCATTTGGGGGAGAAAACCGCCCCGGCAGTCCCACTTTCAGTAGATTTTTAACTCTACTGAAAGTAGAATTGAGATAAAGTTCTGAAATTCTTGGTTTGGAGGGAATATGACCAACTTTTTGCTTCGTCTGTTTGTGAAGGATCATGACCATCCGGAGCTGCCCCGGGTACGCGGCGCGGTGGGGCGGCTGTCGGGAATTGTGGGGATTATTTGTAATATTGTGCTGTTTTTGGTAAAATTACTGGCAGGAACCCTGTCAGGCTCCCTGTCCGTCACGGCGGATGCCATGAACAATCTGTCTGATGCCTCCGGCTCCATCGTGACCCTGATCGGCTTCCGGGTAGCGGATAAGCCTGCCGATTCCCACCATCCCTACGGCCATGCCCGGGCGGAATATCTGAGCGGTCTGGCGGTGGCGGTGCTGATCCTGGTTATCGGCTTCGAGCTGGCCAAGGGCTCTGCGGAAAAAATCATTGCCCCTGCGCCGGTGGAATTTTCCGGGCTGATCGCCGGTATTCTGATCCTGTCCATTCTGGTGAAGCTTTGGATGGCCTTGTTCAACCGGAAGCTGGGGACGCGGATCGGCTCTGCCGCGCTGCTGGCGGCAGCTGCGGACAGCCGGAATGACTGCATCGCCACCGGCGCGGTTCTGGCAGCGGGACTGGCGGAAGCGGCCTGGAATATCCGCATTGACGGCATTATGGGCTTCGGTGTGGCGGTGTTTATCCTGAAAAGCGGATGGGACATGGCCCGGGACACCATTTCACCGCTGCTGGGGGAAAATGCCGATCCGGAGCTGCGGGAGAAGATCGTGGAGCATATCCGCAGCCAGCCGAAGGTGCTGGGCTATCATGATCTGATGGTTCATGATTACGGCCCGGGGCAGCGGTATGCCAGCCTCCATGTGGAGATGGATCACCGGGAAGACCCGCTGGAATGCCATGAGATCATTGATTCCCTGGAGCGGGAATGTCTGCGCAGTCACAATGTCCATCTGGTGATCCACTATGATCCCATTATTCTGGATGATCCGGAACGCAATCGGCTGAAAGAGCGCTGTGTCCGGCTGCTTGGGCAGCGGGACGAACGACTGGCGCTGCACGATTTCCGGATGGTTCAGGGCAGAAAGCACATGAATCTGGTGTTCGATGTGGCGCTGCCCAATGATCTGCTGGGTCAGAAGACAGCCATCCGCCAGGAAATCGAGGAAACCCTGAACCGGGAAGGGCCACTGGAATACCATGTGAAGATCACCTTTGACAATGCGGAGTTTGGATAAAGCGAATCGGAAAAGATCGTTTATTTCTGCGATCCCGTAGGGGCGGATTTTTAATCCGCCCTCAGAGGAATGACAATTGTACGGTTTCTTTAACCAGAACGGTCACGGCACATTTAGGGCGGATTGAAAATCCGCCCCTACGATTAGATGTTGCGCATGGATGCCTGGTTCATAAAATATTTACGGAAACTTCCATTTTTCCCCTTGCAATTTTTACCGCTATGGGGTATTATGTATTAGCACTCAGAGGAAATGAGTGCTAAAATATGTAGATAAATGCGGGCGCGCAGCCTGCAGTCTAAATACAGCTATGTATGGAGGAATTACACATGAAACTGAAGCCTATGGCAGACAACATCCTGCTGAAGTCCTATGAGGCTCCCGAGACCACCGTTTCCGGCATCATCCTGGCCACCGCTACCAAGGAAAAGCCCATGATCTATGAGGTCGTTTCCGTGGGCCCCGGCACCAAGGACGTTGTTATGACCGTCAAGTCCGGCGAGCGGGTCATCGTGGCCAAGCATGTGGGCACCGATGTGACCATCGACAAGGTGGACTACAAGTTTGTCAAGCAGGATGAGATCCTGGCTGTTGTTACCGACTAAGGAGGAAAATTACTATGGCAAAAATGATCGTTTACGGCGAGGATGCCCGTAAGAAGCTGCAGTCCGGTATCGACCAGCTGGCCAATACCGTTAAGGTTACCCTGGGCCCCAAGGGCCGCAATGTGGTGCTGGGCAAGAAGTACGGCGCACCCCTGATCACCAACGACGGTGTCACCATCGCAAAGGAAGTGGAGCTGGAAGACGCTTTTGAGAACATGGGCGCACAGCTGATCCGCGAGGTCGCCACCAAGACCAACGATGTTGCCGGTGACGGCACCACCACCGCTACCGTTCTGGCACAGGCCATCACCCGCGAGGGTCTGAAGAACCTGTCCGCCGGTGCAAATCCCATGGTCATGCGCAAGGGCATCGACAAGGCTGTGGCCGCTGCCGTTGCCTCCATCAAGGCAAACTCCGTGCCCGTTGAGGATTCTGCCGCCATCGCAAGAGTCGGCGCTGTCTCTTCCGGCGACGAGTCCATCGGCCAGCTGATCGCTGAGGCCATGGAGAAGGTGGGCACCGAGGGTGTCATCACCATCGAAGAGTCCAAGACTGCTGAGACCGGCCTGGAGGTCGTCGAGGGTATGCAGTTCGACCGGGGCTATATCTCCCCCTACATGGTCACCGATACTGACAAGATGGAAGCTGTCCTGGATGACTGCTACATTCTGATCACCGACAAGAAGATCTCCTCCATCCAGGAGATCCTGCCCATTCTGGAGCCCATCGTCAAGGCCGGCCGCAAGATGATGATCATCGCTGAGGATGTGGAAGGCGACGCTCTGGCCACTCTGCTGCTGAACCGTCTGCAGGGCCGCTTCAACATCGTCTGCGTCAAGGCTCCCGGCTTCGGCGACCGCCGCAAGGAAATGCTGCAGGACATCGCTGTCCTGACCGGCGGCACCGTGATCTCCAGCCAGCTGAACATGGAACTGGCTGACACCCAGCTGACCGATCTGGGCCACTGCCGTCAGATTGTTGTCAACAAGGATACCACCACCATCGTCGACGGCGATGGCGCTCCTGCTGAGATCGCTGCCCGTTCCCAGATGATCCGCGCTTCCATTGCCACCACCACCTCCGACTATGACCGGGAAAAGCTCCAGGAGCGTCTGGCAAAGCTGGCCGGCGGCGTTGCCGTCATCAAGGTCGGCGCTCAGACCGAGGTCGCCATGAAGGAGCAGAAGCTGCGGGTGGAGGATGCCCTGAACGCTGCCCGTGCAGCCGTTGAGGAAGGCATCGTGGCCGGCGGCGGCACCGCTCAGGTCAACGCTGTGGCTGCCGTTGAGGAGCTGATCAAGACTCTGCACGGCGACGAGAAGACCGGTGCCCGGATCATTGCCTCCGCTCTGCAGGCTCCCATCCGCCAGATCGCTGAGAACGCCGGTGTGGACGGCTCCGTTGTCTACGAGAAGATCCGTTCCTGCGGCAAGGTTGGCTACGGCTACAATGCCTATACCGAGGAATACTGCGACATGATCGCAAACGGCATCGTTGATCCCACCAAGGTTACCCGCTCCTCTCTGGAGAATGCCGCCTCCATCGCCGCCTGCGTCCTGACCACCGAATCCCTGGTGGTGGACAAGCCCGATCCCGCAGCCGATGCCGCCATGGCAGCCGCTGCAGCCCAGGGCGGCGGAATGTACTAATTCAATAGCGTGAACCCCGCCCGGCCTAACCGGGCGGGGTTATTTTGTAGGGCGGGGGCATGCCCCCGCCGGGCAGCAGCGATCATAGAACGGTAAAAAGGCGGAGGGCAATTTCTAATCCTGGCGAAGCAGGTCTTTCAGACGCTGGGTTTCGGCTTGTCCTTCCGGGGAAGCGGCCCATGCTTTGTAATCAATTTGAGAGGCCCGGTAGGACAGGGTTTTGCTCTGTATTTCCAGAAGATACGCTTTGATTACCCGGTAGCGCCAGGCGTTGTGCCGGCAGGAAGTGTTGCGCAGCATTTTCGTCACCCTCCTGTTTTGCGCCGCTGGCCAATCTGGATTCCGCTTTTGTAGGCGCTGTGCACCTGCCAGTCTTCCCGGTCACGCAGGAGAGTCAGGTATTCTTCCAGTATGGCCCGGTCGGACTGGGGGAGTCTGCGCAGAATCTCCTGACATTCCGCGTTCAGCTCTGCAAGCCTGTGTTCCAGCAGGGAAGGGTCGGAGAAGCGGGATGGGCGAAGCCGGAAATCCTCCGGCACAGAAGAATCGAACATGAGACATTCCTCCATTTCATAATCCAAAATGTAGGGCGGGGGTATGCCCCCCCGCAGGCAGTGGAAAGAGCAAATTATTACGTAGAAGTTTACCGAAATGCACTGCACCCGAAGCCTCCCTTGTGCAAAGGGAGGTGGCTCGCCGTAAGGCGAGACGGAGGGATTGTGCGGTAAATGCTGCGTATTTGCATGGGTTTTCGGCGAAATTGCAACCTGTTTCTGCGACAATCCCTCAGTCACGCTGTTCGCGTGACAGCTCCCTTTACACAAGGGAGCCTTGGGCGCTCCCGCGCCAGATGGTTTATCGGCAGTTTGGAACGTGGCCCGCCCTACAAATAATGTAGATACATTGTATATCCAATTTCGACATGGTTGGAAGGAATAACCATAAAATAGACACACAATATATCTACAGAGTGATGTGTGTATGGGCGTCAAAAGTGTATCTATCCGAATTGAAGAGGAGATGCTGGAAAAGATCGGCTTTGTGGCGGATTATGAGGGCCGCAGTGTCAACAGCCATATTCTGGTGCTGGTACGGGAAAACATCAGGGCTTTTGAACAGGCCCACGGCAAAATAGAGGGGCAGATCAGTCCGGATGTGAATGTGAAGCCGTCAAGAAAATAATCTTCCGCCGCCCGGTGTAAAAACCGGGCGGCATTTTGCTGCTGCAGGGTAGGTTCCGCTGTCGCATGGTAAAAAAGTTGCGAATTTCCGAAAAGGAACGGGTAAAATCCCGGATAACGCTTTTATTCGGTTAAAATGTATCGATAAGAAATAATTCCCAACAAAGATTTTGTCAATTGTGAATAAAATATGTGGACAAATCGAGAGAAATGCGTTATTATATGTAATGGAATAATGCGGTTATTTCCGCGAAATTTGAAAGAGGTGAAGTAATATGGCGTTTTCTTTTTTCGGAGGGGTTCATCCCAAAGAAAATAAGTGGTACGCTTGCGACAAGGAGACTCAGGTGTTCCCTGAACCGGACATCCTCGTGATTCCCATGTCCCAGCATATCGGCGCCCCCTGCAAGCCCCTCGTTAAGAAGGGCGACCTGGTTACTGTCGGTCAGAAGATCGGTGACAACCAGGGTCTGTGTGTTCCCGTGCATGCTTCCGTCTCCGGTAAGGTCAAGGCTGTTGAGGCCAAGCCCCATACCAACGGCAGCACTGTCATGAGCGTGGTCATCGAAAATGACCATCTGGGCACCCTGTGTGAGGACATCAAGCCCCGTACCCAGGAAGAAGTCGATGCTCTGTCCAAGGAGGAACTGATCGCTATCGTCCGCGAGGCCGGTATCGTCGGTATGGGCGGCGCGACCTTCCCCACCCACGTCAAGCTGAATGGCCAGGGCGTGGACACCGTTATCGTCAATGCCGGCGAATGTGAGCCCTTCATTACTTCTGATGACCGCCTGTGCCGCGAGCAGCCCGCAAAGGTCATCTCCGGTCTGAAGGTCGTTATGAAGATCTTCGGTCTGACCGAAGGCCACATCGGCATCGAAGACAACAAGCCCGAAGCTGTCAAGGCTCTGAATGCCAACCTGTGCAAGGAAGACGGCATCACTGTGGATGTGCTGCCCGCCAAGTACCCCCAGGGTGCTGAAAAGCAGCTGATCTACGCTGTTACCGGCCGGGAAGTTCCCTCCGGCGGCCTGCCCGCTGCTGTGGGCTGCGCTGTGTTCAACGCTGCCACTGTCAAGGCTATCCATGATGCCGTTTACGAAGGCATGCCCCTGATCAAGCGTATCGTCACCGTTTCCGGCGACGTTCTGATGGAGCCCAAGAACCTGCTGGTTCCCATCGGCACCTCCTTCGACGCTCTGATCGAAGCCTGCGGCTACAAGGAGAACCCCTACAAGGTCCTGTCCGGCGGCCCCATGATGGGTGCTGCGCAGTACGATCTGAGCGTTCCCACCATCAAGGGTGTCAACGCCGTCACCGTTCTGGGTGCTTCCAACAAGTATGACGTCGAGGATTCCCGCTGCCTGCGCTGCGGCAAGTGCATCGATGCCTGCCCCATGAAGCTGATGCCCGTTCTGATGTATAAGGCCATTCAGTCCAACGACATTCAGGAGCTGAAGGACAACAACATCATGGACTGCATTGAGTGCGGCTCCTGTGCTTACACCTGCCCCGCCAGCGTTCCCCTGGTTCTGGGCTTCCGTGTTGCCAAGCAGCTGATCCGCAACGACGCTGCCAAGCAGGCAGCCAAGAAATAAGGAGGTGGAGATCAAATGGCACAGATGAAATACTTTTATGAGCTGACGATTTCCAGCTCTCCCCACGTACATTCCTCTACTACCACCCAGACCATCATGCGTGATGTTCTGATCGCACTGGCTCCCGCCATGCTGGGCGCTGTGTACTTCTTCGGTTTCCGCGCTCTGACCGTTACCGCTGTTTCCGTTGCAGCATGTGTCTTCTTCGAGTGGCTGTACTGCAAGATGACCGGCGCAAACTGCAAGATCTACGACCTGTCCGCATGCGTTACCGGCGTTCTGCTGGCTTTCGTCTGCCCCGTCACCATTCCCTACTGGACCATCGTGCTGGGCGCAGCTTTCGCCATCATGCTGGTCAAGATGCTCTTCGGCGGCCTGGGCCGCAACATCGTCAACCCCGCTCTGGCAGGCCGTGCATTCATGTTCAGCTGGCCCGTCCTGATGAGCACCTGGGTGAAGGTTGGCTTCGGCAATGCTGCCGGCATCTTCTCCACTGCTGACGCTGTTACCGCTGCTACCCCCCTGGCCAACATGCACCAGGGCATGATGCCTGAGGATTCCATCATGGACATCTTCCTGGGCAATGTTGGCGGCTGCCTGGGCGAGACCTCCGCTCTGCTGCTGCTGATCGGCTTTGTTTACCTGCTGTACCGCAAGGTCATCACTGCCCGTATCCCCCTGGCTTACATCGGCACTGTTGCCGTCCTGTCCTTCCTGTTCCCCATGGGCAATGACCGCATTGCATGGATGGCAGCTCAGGTCTTCGGCGGCGGCCTGATGCTGGGCGCCATCTTCATGGCTACCGACTATGTCACCTCCCCCGTTACCAAGCTGGGCCAGATCGTTTACGGCATCGGTTGCGGCGCCCTGACGATCCTGATCCGTTACTTCGGCGGCTACAACGAAGGCGTTTCCTATGCAATCCTGTGCATGAACTGCTGCGTTGTTCTGCTGGACAGAATCGGCCGTCCTGTGAAGTTCGGCGCACCCAAGAAGGAGGCGGCGAAGTAATATGAAGACTGAATCCACTGTTAAGTATGTTCTGCGCCTGGCTCTGACCCTGCTGGCAATCACCGCTCTGGTGGCTGCAGCTCTGGCCGGTGTCAACTCCATTACCGCACCTGCCATCGCTGAGCTGACCGCTCAGAAGACCCAGGAAGCCATCCAGGCAGTTCTGCCCGGCGGCGGCGAGGAAGTGGACTTCCCCGAGACCGCTCTGGTTTCCAAGGTTTACGCATCCGAGACCGGCTATGCCGTGGAAGTTACCCCCGGCGGCTTTGACAACACCATCACCATGATGGTCGGTGTCGATACCGAGGGCAAGGTTCTGGGCATCTCCATCATCTCCCACACCGAAACTGCCGGTCTGGGCGCTGTGGCTGCTGCCGGTACTCCCGCAGGTGAAGCCTTCCGCGGCCAGTTCGTTGGCCAGTCCGGCTCCGTCTCCGTCACCAAGGACGGCGGTGCTATGGATGCCATCACCGGTGCTACCATCACTTCCCGTGCCATCTGCGTTGGCGTCAACGCTGCGCTGGAATGTGTTGCCAACATGGGTTAATAGGAGGTACTTCGCATGAATTTCAAGAAGCAATTTAACGAGGGCCTGCTGACTAAGAACCCTGTTACCGTTCAGCTGCTGGGTATGTGCTCCACTCTGGCTATCACCACCAGCCTGTTCAACGGCATCGGCATGGGCCTGGCTGTTACCATTATCACCATCTGCTCCAACGTTCTGATCTCCGCTCTGCGTAAGGTCATTCCCAATCAGATCCGTATCGCTGCCTACATCACCATCATTGCAGGCTTCGTTACCGTGGTCGACCTGCTGCTGCAGGCCTTCATCCCCGCTCTGTCTGAGAGCCTGGGCGTGTTTATCCCCCTGATCGTCGTTAACTGTATGGTTCTGGGCCGTGCCGAAGCTTTTGCTTCCAAGAACGGTGTCCTGGCCTCTGCTGTTGACGGCCTGTGCCAGGGTATCGGCTACACCGTGGCTCTGGTCATCGTCTGCGTCATCCGTGAGCTGCTGGGCTCCGGCACCTTTGGCGGCGGCCTGCTGGGCCCCGGCGGCGCCGGCATCCAGATCATTCCCCAGCCCTTCCCCGCCATGCAGCTGGTCATGCCCGTGGGCGGCTTCCTGGTTCTGGGCTTCGTCATCGCCGGCTCCCAGAAGCTGATGAGCACGCTGGAGAAGAAGAATAAGAAGAAGGAGGCTGCTAAGTAATATGATGATGGAAATTATGGGTATTATTCTTGCCGCACTCCTGAGCCAGAACTATATTCTGGTTAAGTTCTACGGCATCTGCCCCTTCATGGGCGTCTCCAAGAAGATCGACACCGCACTGGGCATGGGCATGGCTGTTACCTTCGTTATGGCCCTGGCCTCCGCTGCCTGCTACGCTGTCAACCTGCTGCTGGTGGCTCTGAACCTGAGCTACATGCAGACCGTTGCTTTCATTCTGGTCATCGCCTCCATCGTTCAGGTGGTTGAGATGTTCCTGAAGAAGGCTGTTCCCGCCCTGTACAAGGCTCTGGGCGTGTTCCTGCCTCTGATCACCACCAACTGCGCCGTTCTGGGCGTGGTTCTGGTCAACGTTCAGGAAGGCTACAACTTCCTGTTCAGCGTTCTGAACGGCGCTGCCGGCGGCCTGGGCTTCACCATCGCCATCGTGCTGTTCGCTTCCGTCCGTGAGCGTGTCAACAAGGCTGACTGCCCCGAAAGCTTCAAGGGCTATCCTCTGGCTCTGATCGCTGCCGGTATGCTGGCACTGGCCTTCATGGGCTTCTCCGGCCTGAGCATTTCTTAAGGAGGGCGTAAGGTATGCAAATTGTTATTGCAATCGCACTGCTGGGCGGCCTGGGTCTGATTTTCGGCCTGGTGCTGGCTGCAGCATCCAAGGTCTTCTATGTTGAGACCGACCCCCGTCTGGATCAGCTGAATGAGTGCCTGCCCGGCGCAAACTGCGGCGGCTGCGGCTTCGCAGGCTGCGGCGCTTACGCTGAGGCCGTTCTGAACGGCGAGGCAGAGATCGGCGCCTGTGCTTCCGGCGGCAACGAGTGCGCTCAGAAGATGGCTGCCATCATGGGCGTTAAGGCTGAGGCTGTCACCCGTAAGGTGGCTCTGGTTCGCTGCTCCGGTGCCAAGGAGTACGACAAGGACGGCAACCTGACCAAGGGTGCCAAGGTCAAGGCTAACTACGAAGGCTTCAAGGACTGCCTGGCCGCAACCAAGGTCGGCGGCTCCGGCCCCCTGTCCTGCAAGTTCGGCTGCCTGGGCTACGGCTCCTGCACCAAGGCTTGTAAGTACGGCGCTATCAAGGTTGTCAACGGTGTTGCTGTTGTTGACGAGGATCTGTGCGTTGGCTGTATGGCCTGTGCCGCAGTGTGCCCCCGCCAGCTGATCGTTCCCGTTGAGCCCAACCGCAACGTGGTCATCGCCTGTAACTCCATGGCCAAGGGCGCTGCTACTACCCGTGCCTGTACCGTCGGCTGTATCGGCTGCGGTCTGTGTAAGAAGATCTGCCCCGCCGGTGCGATCACCGTGGAGAAGGGCCTGGCCCGGATCGATTACTCCAAGTGCACCCAGTGCGGCCTGTGCGCAACTGTCTGCCCCAAGAAGCTGATCAAGGACTCCAATGTGGAGAACCTGGGCGAGCCCAAGGCTCAGCCCGTCAACGGCCCCGCCGTCTAAGTCAGCTAAGCTTACGTAACAACGAACCCCTCCCGGAAACGGGAGGGGTTTTCGTATCTGAAATCAAGTAGGGCGGAGGCATGCCTCCGCCGGGCAGGATCGGAATCTGAGCGGCGGGAATAAAACGCTCAGTGACCGCAACTGCCCGGCGGGGTCATGACCCCGCCCTGCAATTTGTGCTTACAAAATTTTATAAAGTGTGTGACAAAATTACTTCTTCATGTGTCTAATATACGAGGCCTCAAATACAAAGAAAGGAGATGCTCAGATGCAGGATGTGGAATCCTTATTTCGGTTATACAAAGACGATGTGTATCGCCTTGCGCTGAGCTATACCAGAAGCACCCAAGAAGCACAGGATGTCTGCCAGACGGTGTTTGTAAAGCTGATGGAACAAAGCAACATTGCAGCTGGGAAGGAAAAGGCCTGGCTTATGCGGGTGACAGTGAACCAGTGCCGGAATCTGCTTCGCTCTCGCTGGTGGAAGACCACGGTACCATTGGATGATACCTTGCCCGAAATGCGCACAAGGCACCGAGAGGTGTACTATGCCGTAATGTCGCTGCAACCTAAATATCGGGTAGTGGTTTATCTGCACTACTATGAACAGTATACCACTACGGAGATTGCAGATCTTCTGAAAATCAGCCAGACTGCGGTAACCACCCGGTTAAACCGGGCCAGGCAGATGCTAAAAGCACAACTCATGGAGGTAAACGTATGAACGAACAGTTGAAGGATATGTTTGCGCAGGTTACTATGCCGGAAGAAACGGAAGAAATAATCAGATCAGCCATGATGGATACCCGGAAAAAGACCCGGAAAACGTTGGCGAGAAGTCTTGCAGCAGCGGCCGCAGTGCTGTCGTTGGTACTGGCTATCAGCCCCAGTGCAAGAGCAGCATTCGACCAGTGGCGCGTCAAATATTTCTGGCCCGACAGTGACATCACGATCTACGAAGAGATAAACAAAGAGGGAATTGTAGAAGCAACAGTCGCCGTAGTGGACACGGAAGCACCGACGTTTGCGCGGATCATAAATGGCAGGCTGTATTTTGTAGGAAACAATGAAAAGATCGATATTACAGATCAAATCGCGGAAAATGCCCCATACTACTATTCCTATGTAGACGAATACGGGCTTACTCATGAAATGGCAGTGGGCTATAGCGGCACCATTGAAAACTTCGGTGTCTATGAATTTATCTGGAAGGAAGAAAACGGGGAGAAAAATTGGACAGCAGGTACAGGAAGGAATTTTCTCAGCAGTGAAACTGAGACCCGTTATCCCTGGGTGGAGATTGTCTGGGAAGATTTAAATATTCCATGGTCCATGCCGGATTAAAATGTAGGGCGGAGGCATGCCTCCGCCGGGTAGGATCGGAATCTGAGCGGCGGGAATAAAACGCTCAGTGACCGCAACTGCCCGGCGGGGTCATGACCCCGCCCTACATGTTTTATACGGTTTTTTCGATTTCCTTTGCAATTGGGCAATTGCTTTGATAGACACAATTGCCATAGCAGCAATCTGCTTCCGTGATCTCACCGTCTTCCAGGATCACTTCCACCATCCGGGAAGCATCGATCTGGCGGCAGTAGCCGGAGAAAAATTTCTCACTTTCCACTCAGACATCCTCCGTGATGCAGAAGCCCCGGGGGCCGATGATCAGGTGATCCCTGGCGATGACCTTCATGTTCACGCCGAAATACAGCCGGTGGGTGGGAATCTCCCAGGGATCGCCGCTGCGGTTGCAGTAGATCCGGAAGGTGCGGCCCTTGTAGGTGCGGGTGAAGCCGATGTGCTTGTCTCCGGCCTCGAAGAACTGGATATCGCCAAGACGCAGGGCTTCAAAGCTCTTTCTCAGCTGGCCCAGCCGCAGGAAATGGGACATGATCTCCGGGTCTTCGTGATACCAGGGGTAGGGACGTCGGTTGAAGGGGTCACGGTAGCCTTCCATGCCGGCCTCGTCGCCATAGTACAGGCTGGGACTGCCGGGGAGGGTGTACTGCAGGAAGGAGGCCATCAGCAGGCGGTCAACAGCCACATCCATGGAGCTGCGGGACAGGCGGCGGCGGGCTTTCTCCTCCCGGCTGCCGTCAAAATCATCCACCAGGGCAGTCAGAATACGGGCAGTATCATGGGTGCCCAGCAGGTTCATGTTGCAGTGGACCACCTCCTGAGGATAGTTTTCCACAATGGACATGACCGTTTCCTTCAGTCCCTTGCCGGAGTCGAAGCCACGGACAAAGTTGATGATGGCGGTGCGGAAGGGATAGTTCATCACGGAGTCCAGCTCCGCATTGGTAAAGTAGGTGCGGCGCTTGTTGTAGGCGGTCTTGTTGGAGGCATCCTCCCAGACCTCACCCAGTACCAGGGCATCGGGATTGATTTCCTTGACCCGGTCGTAGAGCAGCTTCAGGAATTCATCCGGCAGTTCATCGGCCACGTCCAGACGGAAACCGTCCACGCCCAGCTTCAGCCAGTGGGCAATGACGCTGTCCTCGTCAGAAATGATGAACTTGATGAACGCAGGGTCCATCTTGTTGACAGTGGGCAGGGTATCAAAGTTCCACCAGGAATTGTAGGAATGGGGCCAGTTGTGGAAGGTGTACCAGCTGTAGTAGGGAGATTCCTTGGAATTGAAGGCACCCACACTGTCAAACTGGCCTTCCCGGTTGAAATAGGGGCTGTTGGAGCCGGTGTGGGAATACACGCCGTCCAGAATGACCTTGATGCCGTGCTTGTGGGCTGCATCCACCATTTCCTTGAAATCATCTATGGTACCCAGCATGGGGTCGGGAACCTTATAGTCACCGGTGTCATAGCGGTGGGTGGAGAAGCTCTTGGATATGGGATTCAGGTACAGGATGGTGGTGCCTAAGGCAGCGATGTAATCCATCTTCTCCGTGATGCCCTTAAAATTGCCGCCGTAGAAATCGTTGTTCAGGACGATGCCTTCGGGGGTAGGGCGCCAGTCCACCTCCTCGTACCAGTTCTTATGAACGGTATAGGGGGTCAGCTTTCCGGTCAGGTCGCACTCACCGGACTTGTGGAACCGGTCGGGGAAGACCTGATAGATGGTAGCACCCTTGGCCCAGTCGGGGGTCTTGAAGTCAGCGGGAACACAGCTGACCTGCCAGAGGGCACCAGCTTCCATATTGGTATCATCACCCTGCTTGAACAGCCGGAAGCTGCCTGCAGGTGTGTAAACTTTGAAGAAATAGAAATACAGACCGGTCTGGGGAATGGAAAATTCCGCATTCCAGATCTCATAGGGGCCTTTGGTTTCGGCCTTGCGTAGCAGGATCTCCTGGGCAGTGGTTTTGCCGTCCTCATAGGTCAGGATACAGGAGACATTGGTGGTCTGCACAGAAACGGGAATATGAATGTTTAGCGTACAAGCCTGATTGGGGGTCAGGGTGCCGAAGGGGGTCTTATACTGGGGGAGCTTGCTGTCATAGAGGATTCTCATGGTAGTCTCCTTGGTATATATTCGGATAAGGGGCTTGCCGAAAAATATTATATCCCAGATTCAGAAAAAAGAAAAGAGGGAAAAGTAAAAAATTGTGAACGTTTACATGGTGCAGTTTCGGCGAAAAAGACGGAAAAACAAAATACAATAAATATATCATCCTTCGGCTGGCCTGCGCTCGCGCAGGATGACACGGACAGAAATTTGGTGTGATCACGGCAGCCGTGCGATAAGGCTGCCGCCGTTTTCCTTCAGCCAGGCCCGGTGAAGCCGGTAATCGGGCATGATCTGCTCCACCTCCGCCCAGAAGGCAGGGGAGTGGTTTAGCTGCCTCCGGTGGCACAGCTCATGGACGATGACATAATCCAGAACCTCCGGCGGGCACAGCATCAGCAGGCAGTTGAAATTCAGATTCCCCTTTGCCGAGCAGCTGCCCCAGCGTGTGTGCTGATTCCGGATGGTGATGCGCCCATAGGTAAGGCCCATCTGCGCGGCAAAGTGCGCCGTGCGCGGCGGAATGATCTCCAGCGCCTGATCTGCAAGCGCATGGAGCTGCTCCGTGGTCAGTTTTTGCAGGGCAGGACGGGCCTGCAGCACGGCCAGATGGCCTTCGATCCAGCGTCGCTTGCTGTCCACGAAGGCCTGTATCTCCCGGTTTGGCATCCGGTTCGGGCAGCGAACCAGGATTTCCCCGCTGGGCAGGATCTGGATGGAAACAGTCTTCCGGGAGGAGCGGATGATCTGATAAGAAAGCTCCTTCATATGAGAATCCCCTGGCAGTGGTCGATCTCGTGCTGAATGATCTGGGCCGTCCAGCCGGAGTAGGTCTTCAGACGGGTCTGAAGCTGCTCATTCTGAAATTTCACCTTGATTTTCTGGAAACGTCTGCATTTTCTGGGGCCGCCCAGAAGAGACAGGCAGCCCTCCTCGGTTTCGTAGGGACCCTCGGCTCTGACGATCCGGGGATTCAGCATGGTTGTATAGCCCTTCCCGTCCAGAAAGACGATGATCTGCTTCGTAACGCCGATCATATTGGCGGCCATGCCCACACAGGTGTCCCGATGAAACAGCAGGGTGTCCATCAGATCCCTGGCGGTATCCAGATCTTCCAGGCCGGCCGGATCAGACTTCCGGGCCAGAAACAAGGGGTCGTGCATCAGTTCTCGTACCATAACGATTCTCCTGTCAGTTTTTTTGTATTGTAACACGGGATGGAAAATTGCGCAATCAGTCAAAGCGGCCGGTGCGGCAAATTATCATTTATCGTACTAATATCTGTAGGGCGGGGTCATGATCCCGCCGAGCAGGTTTCGAAACTATCCGGGGAAAAAACGACGCAAACTGTAACAAATACAATCATACCATCCACAGCAATCCTCGATAGCGGGTCGGCGGGGTCATGACCCCGCCCTACAGAGAAAGGTACGCATAAACGATCATTTACCGGACAAATGTATCCCGGGAAGCGGAAAACGGCAGCAGCCCGGAGGCTGCTGCCGTTTGAAAGGGTTTAAAATTAAGCGGGGTAGAACAGGGGGGTGTTGATGCCGATGGGCAGGCCGATGGACAGCCAGATGATCAGCATGATGGTCCAGCAGATCAGGAAAGTCACGGAGTAGGGCAGCATGGTGGCGGTGATGGTGCCGATGCCGGCCTTCTTGTCGTACTTCTGAGCGAAGATGATGATGACAGCGTAGTAGGTCATCAGGGGAGTGATGATGTTGGTGCAGGAGTCGCCAACACGGTAGGCCAGCTGGCACAGCTCCGGGCTGTAGCCCAGCAGCATGAACATGGGAACGAACACGGGAGCCAGGATGTTCCACTTGGCGGAGGCGGAGCCCATGAACAGGTTCATGAATGCACTGAACAGAACGAAGATGACCATCAGAGGGATCAGACCGATATTGATGGACTTCAGGAAGGAAGCGCCGCCCAGGGCGATGATGGTGCCCAGCTTGGTGTAGGAGAAGTAGTTGATGAACTGAGAGGACACGAATGCCAGAGCCAGGAAGGAGCCCATGTCAGCCATGGAAGCGGACATAGCGCCGGCGATATCCTTGTCGGACTTGAAGGTGCCGACGGTCTTGCCGTAAGCAACAGCGGGGATGAAGAACAGCAGAGCGATCAGAACGATCAGGGAGTTGATCAGAGGGGTGGAGCCCAGCAGCTCGCCCTTGTCATTGCGGAAGAAGGAGTCAGCGGGGATGCACATTGCAACGATGACGGCAACGAAGATCAGTGCGGCGATGCCGGCATTGCGCAGGCCCTTCTTCTGAACGTCGGTAACGGTGGTCAGGGAAGCATCGCCCTCACCCTCCAGGGTGTCGGTGTACTTGCCCAGACGGGGCTCAATGATCTTGTCGGTGATGATGGTGCCCAGGATGGTGATCAGGAAGGTGGAAGCACACATAAAGATGTAGTTGCCCATGATCTGAACTTCGTAAGCGGGGTCCAGAATGTCAACAGCGGCCTGGGTGATACCGCCCAGCAGGGGGTCCAGAGTACCGACCAGCAGGTTGGCAGAGAAGCCGCCGGAGACACCGGCGAAGGCAGCTGCCAGACCGGCGATGGGGTGACGGCCGCAGGCATGGAACATCATGGCACCCAGGGGGATCAGGATGACGTAGCCGGCGTCGGAAGCGATGTTGGACATAACGCCCAGGAAAACGATCATGGGGGTCAGCAGTGCCTTGGGAGTGGACTTGACCACATTCTTCAGCAGCGTGTCGATCATGCCGGACTTCTCAGCAACGCCGACACCCAGCATGGCGACCAGAACCATGCCCAGGGGAGCGTAGGTGGTGAAGTTGTTGACAGCGCTGGTGAACATGTAGGCCAGACCGTCCTTGGTCAGCAGGCTGACGGCAGTTACGGTGGTTTCCTTCAGTTCGCCGCCGGAGACCAGATTACCGGTGGCAGAGACACCCATAGCTGCGCAGATGGCGGAAATGACCACGACTGCCAGCGCGAAGATCGCAAACAGGGTGACGGGGTGGGGCAGGCTGTTGCCGACGCGCTCAATGCCGTTCAGGCAGCGGGTCAGCCAGCTTGTCTTTTTTTCGGGCTTGTTAGACATGTGTTTTCTCCTTTTCTGAAATTCATTCGTTACCAAAGTGCCTGGGAAAGGGACAAAGGGCACAAATTCATAATAAGTATACCATTTCTTTACCGCCCGGTCAATCATTATTCACAAATTACAATGGAAAAAAGTTTGCTTTTTTGACCATAATTGGTACAAAAACAATGGCTGTGAACAAAATATGGGATGTGTACGCCGTATGAAGACAATCGGAAAAATGCTCCGGGAAGAATTTCCTTGCCCGGTTTCCGCGGGTATGATATACTGAAGCAAAATCAAAACCGTTAGGAGGGACGGCAGGTGACTTCCCTGATCCCCATTCTTGCCGCGGCCGGCGGGGCCGCTGCGGCGCTGCTGATCCGCTGGCTTCTGGAAAAGCGGAATATGCACATTCCCGGTGTGCTCGTATATCTGACCTTTGTGCTGCCTTTTGCCGCCGGCGGCTTTCACAGCTATGTGGCCATGATCACGGTCTGGATTCTGGTGCTGGATCTGATCCGACAGGTCAGGCGGAACCGGAAATTCCGTTTTGTGTTCGCCTTCCCGTCGGAAGCAGTGATCTTTCTGGTGCTGTGCTACTGCGTGAGCCCTCTGTGGGCTGCGGATCGGGGAATGGCAGCCTTCGGCGTGGTTCGGTATCTGCCTCTGGTTCTGTACATGCTGGTTCTGATGCAGTATTCCCCGGAGGAACGAAAAAATGCCCTTCTTCTGCTGCCCTGGTGCGGCGCGGCCATGACAATGGTAACCTGCCTTCTGCTGCCCATTCCTGCCATGCAGCCCCACATCACTGTCAATGGCCGTCTGGCCGGCTTCTTTCAGTATCCCAATACCTTTGCGGCCTTCCTGCTGGCGGGTCTGGTGCTGAGCCAGACAAAGGAAAACCGGCAGAAGCTGGATTTTTTGGGAGATGCGGTGCTGATTTTCGGCATCGTTCTTTCCGGCAGCCGAACGGTGTTCGTTCTGCTGCTGGTGGCGCTGGCCGGAATCCTCTGGCTGCGGCGCAGCAAAAAGCTTGTGCTGAGTCTGGGTATTACGCTGGGTGCCGGACTGCTTCTGGCGCTGCTGGCCTCCCAGCTGGGGCTGCTGCGCAATGCGGACCGGTTTACTGCCATCAGCACCAGCTCCGGTTCCTTCCTGGTGCGGCTTCTGTACTTCAAGGATGCCCTGCCTGTGATCGCAAGACACCCCTTCGGCATTGGGTATCTGGGCTACCGGGCCATGGAGGGCACCTTCCAGACGGGCCGGTACGGTGTCAGCTTTATCCACAACGGCCTTTTGCAGATGCTTCTGGATGTGGGCTGGGCGCCGTCGGTCATGATGGCGGCGCTGTTTCTGAAAACCATGCTGTCGAAAAAAACAGCACCCGGGAACCGGCTGCTGCTGTTTGTGCTGCTGGGCCACTGCATGATGGACTTTGACCTGCAGTTTTTTACATTCTGGGTGGTGCTGCTGACGGTGCTGGATTTTGAAAGAGGCAGCGTACATTATGCCAAAAAGAAAAAGACCCTGGGAATGGGCCTGTGTGCGGTGATCCTGTGCGTATGTACCTGGCTGGGCACCGGCGATCTGCTGCACAGCCTGGGAAAAAATGACCTGTGCCTGAAGGTAACGCCCTTTCACACAGATGCGCTGGTCACGGCCCTGCAGACCACGGCAGATCCGGAGGAACTGGATGATCTGGCAGACCGGGTTCTGAAGAACAACCCCACCCACGCCCTTGCCTACAGTGCAAAGGCAAACGCGGCTTTCGCCCGGGGCCGGGTGGTGGAAATGATGCAGTATAAGGAGCAGGCCATTCGCTGTGCCCGATACAGCACCGAGGAATATGTTGACTATTATGAAAAGCTCTATGCCGTGTATCTGCGCTATCAGGGGCTGGGAGACAGCACCAGCGCGGCCTATTGCATGGAAAAGCTGCGCACCATCCCGGAGCTGATGGCCCGGGTCTCGGAAGGCACCGACCCTCTGGCCCGCCTGACCGGCGAAGACCAGACCCTCCGGCTGCCGGAGGCATACCTGCAGATGCTGGACTGATCCGGAACAGAAAAAACGGAACCTACGTAACCGTCGGGAGCGATGCCTGCATCGCTCCCGACAAAGTTTTTTGGGCCATCCATTTGGACATGCCTCAGTAGAGCGGGCTGCCCTACAGGGGATGTTGGTAAAGGGGATAACCATATTTTTTATTTACAATTCATTACCGGAAGGGTAAAATGGAAGCTGAAAGGCAATTGCCACACCGTCGCGGCATATGGACGCGGCGCTTTGACGGGAGGAAATGGAAATGAAGAAAGTCAGAATTACAGCGATCCGAAAAACGACCTATCCCGACCTGATGGAACGGTATGAAAACCCCATCCTGCACGCCTGTGATGTAGACGAAGGCCAGGTCTGGATTGCAAACGGCTGGTGTAAGCCCGAGGGCTTCTGCGACAGTGCATGGGACAGCATCTCCGCCTTCGTGATGACTCTGGCCCATGGCGGCGGGGATTTTTATGACGGCTGGATGAAGAACCCCAAATCTGCCATGATTTCCTGCAACGATGGCTTCCGTCCGGTGAGCTTCTATCTGGAAGCGCTTGAGGAGGACGCAGAGGGATGATCAACAAACTGGGATTTGGATTCCTGCGATTGCCCAAAAAGGACGGGGAACTGGACTGGCAGACCATCTGTTCCATGGCAGACGTATTCCTGGAGGGAGGCGGTGTGTTCTTTGACACCTGCTATACCTATCTGGAGGGGCTGAGCGAAGCGGCTATTCGCAGATGCGTTGTGGAAAGAAAGTCCCGGGACAGCTTTCAGCTTTGCGACAAGCTTCCCGGATATCTCTTCAAAAGTTATCAGGATTGCAGGAAGTATTTTGACGAGGAGCTCTCCCGCTGCGGTGTGGAATTCTTCGATCTTCTGATGCTCCACTGGCTCAACGATGAAAACTATGCCATCGCCGAACAATATGACGAGTTCCGCTTCCTGCGGGAGAAAAAGGCAGAGGGGAAGGCCAAACGCATCGGTTTTTCCTACCATGGGGATGCAGCCCTGCTGGACAGAATCCTGACCGCCCACCCGGAGGTGGATGTGGTGCTGATGCAGCTGAATTACCTGGACTGGGAAAGCGAAGGCATCCAGTCAAAAAAGTGCTACGAAACCTGCCTGCGCCACGGAACGTCTGTGATGGTTATGGAGCCGGTGAAGGGCGGCACATTGGCATCCATTCCGAAAGAAGCGGAGGCAAAACTCCGGGCAGTCCACCCGGACTGGACACCTTCCGACTGGGCGCTGCGGTTTGTGCAGTCGCTGCCGGGGGTGGAGGTGTGCCTTAGCGGCATGGGTTCTGTTGAACAGGTTCAGGCCAATATTCAGCCTTTCGACATCTTAACGGAAGCAGAAGTCAAATTGCTGGCAGAAGCGGCTGAGATCATCCGCGGCAAAACCGCCATTGGCTGCACCGGCTGTGCCTACTGCGTGAGTCACTGTCCGAAGCAGATCCCCATTCCGCAATATATCAGGCTCTACAATGAGATCACCCGGTATCCCGGTGATGACTGGAAGATCGTCCCCACGTATCATCAGATGGGATTGTCAGCAGGCAGGGCATCCGAGTGTATCGGCTGCCATTCCTGCGAAACCCACTGTCCTCAGAAGCTGACGATCGCGGAGCATATGAAAACCATCGCCCACAGATTCGAATCTTGAAAGGAGATTGCCATGAATCATTTTGAAAAAGAGTCCCTGGGACTGTTTCCGACTCCCATGTACCGCCTGCCGGGGATCAGCCGGGAGCTGGGCACCAATGTCTGGATCAAGCGGGACGACCTGTGCGGTGTGGCCCTGGGCGGCAACAAGGTCAGAAAGCTGGAATATCTGCTTCACGATGCAAAGGCGAAGGGCTATGATCTGGTCATGACTACCGGACAGGCCCAGAGCAATCATGCCATGCTGACTGCCGCCTGTGCCCTTCGGATGGGTTTGGACTGCATCCTGGTTCTGAAAAAGCGGGGTGTCACAGCCCGGAAGGGCAATCAGATCCTCAATCATCTGATGGGCGTGGAGGTCCGGTATATGGATACGGACAGCTACGAGGATATTTACGCGGAAATGGATCGGATTGGCCAGGAGCTGGGCCGGAAGGTCTACAAGATTCCCTGCGGCGGCTCCAATGCCCTGGGAACTCTGGGTTATATCGACTGCATGAAGGAGGTTGCCGATTCCGGTATCCACTTCGACCATCTGGTCTGCGCCTGCGGCTCCGGCGGCACCGCGGCGGGATGCGTGCTGGGCGCCAAGCTCCATCTGCCGGATACCCAGGTCATGTGTTCCATGGTGGATAACGATCCCTTCGACGAGATCGTTCCCCGGCTGATGGGGGAAGCCGCCCAGCTGCTTGGGGTACAGGTGGAGATCCCTGTGCCGGATCTTCTGGCAATGTGGGGCCCCGGCTATTCCATCCCCTCCGCCGAGGGCAACGAGGCCATCGCCATGATGATGCGCCTGGAGGGAATCGTGCTGGATACCTGCTACACCGGCAAGGCCTTCGCCGGTCTGGTGCGCCGGGCCCGGGAGGGTTACTACAAACCCGATGACAATGTGCTGTTCGTCCATACTGGTGGCGCGGGTGGACTGTTTGCGCAGGATTGGGAAAATGAAGGATAACTATGCGCGTAATTACTTGTTTGAAGTGCGGAATGCATATTGTATCGAAACAAATGGTGCTTACGGTATCCACTTGAACATGCCGCAAAACGGTAGATTTGGTTCCAATACGGCGGCTTGAGGGCAAGCCGCCCTACAAGAAACATTTTTCTGTAAACGTCAATTATATCTTCCTGCGAAACAGTCCATGGCGGTTGCAATAGTAATAGAGGGTTCCCATGCCCCGCAGCTGCAGCCGGGTCTGGGCGTTGCCCTCAGGGTAGAGCTTCACCATCTGGAACCGGTCTGCGGTAACGTAGGCCACGAAGGAAATGGAATGCGCTTTGGTCATGGGGTGGCGGATGGTGATGAAGTGTTCATCCTCCACGTTTTCAATGGTCAACCTGTGATCTTCATCCGCCTCCTCTGCTTCCAGGGCAGGCAGTGTAATGCCGCAGCAGCTGACTACGGTGCTTCCCAAAGCATGGATGGCATTGCCGCAGACGGGACAGACGTAGAACTTGCTGCGCAGCATATTGGCGGAGACATTTCTGTTGAGAATCTTCTCTCCGTTCATCAGTTCGATGACGGAGATGCCCAGGGCCTGGGCCAGGGGCTGCAAAAGGGAAATGTCCGGCAGTCCCTTGGCAGTTTCCCACTTGGAGACGGTCTTGCTGCTGACGCAGATTTTCTCAGCCAGCTCTGCCTGGGTCAGATTGCGGCTCTCCCGAAGCTTTCTGATGGTGGTTCCGGTTACGTAGGTATTCATTGTGCCACTTCCTTTCTGGGAAGAGCATATCACGAAACCAATCGTTGGGCAACCTACGCTTCGTAGAGGACGGGGATCGCGGATACGGATTCTCAATCGAAAACGTTACAGTGCACCAGACAGCAAAAAACGCCCCCGGCTTCGGGCGGTGTTTATAAAACAGTTAAAACCGGCCTATGGTTTCGATCATAGGTCGGTTTTTTGCTATATGTACCGGTTTAGGAAAGGATCTCTTGTGTAAAGGGAGCTGTCAGCGAAGCTGACCGAGGGATTGACAACCCCTCCACCCCTGCGGGGTACCTTCCCTTACAAAAAAGGAGGCTTTGGTGCGGCGAAAACTGCACATCGCACGATACACCGAAAGGTGTATAGAAGTGCGCCCTTGTGTCTGTTAGACAAATTGGAATTTATTTAACTGGCTATATACTATCATGATTTGTCCGGATATGCAAGAACAGGAACAGCAGATCAAACTGCTGTTCCTGTTAACTGTCTTATGCGCACCGCTCTTTAGCCGGGGGTTTTGCCTGTTCTACTATGTCGTCATAGCTCATTTTTTCACAGCTGCAGCATTGTTTACGCTCCAATTTCGTGATCCGGCAGTTGAAAGATCATGATCCGCTCCCGGGGGTCGTTTCCTGCAAACAGGTCATCGCATTCGATCTCATCGTAAAAGTCCAGCTCGTCCACGGTCATTAAGTAAGAAATGTACGCATCTGCCGGGTAATAGAAGAACAGAAAGATTTCCCGGGGACTGTTATACCAGGACTCACAGATCCTTGCCATTACCTTGTGGAAAATCTCCACAGAAAAGGGATTGAAGAAGTAGCAGCGATTGACTTCAGCCGGTACTTCATATTCTTCCGCCCGGGTCAGCACAAACTCCGGCCTGAGTTTGGAAATGGCAGTCTTCTGATTCCCTATGGCACCCTGATAGATTCGTTCATCGTATTCAATGCCGATGGTCTTTGCGGACCTCCGGTAGGACAGGAAAAAGCCCACCCGTCCTTTTCCGCAGCCATAGTCCAGAACCACATCGTCTTTGCCGACCAGGCCGCTGTCTGCCAGCCGTTCCAGAACACTGTACGGCGTGGGTTCGTATGGGTGATGATACTCGTCGGCACCCAATTCATCCCGCCCGCAGGTCTGGATTCGCAGGAGTTTGTCCCAGTTGTTTTCACTGTTTGCCATGGCTTGTTATTTCAGCGCCACACCGTCATGGAATGCCTGTCCCACCTTTTCACCCAGAACCAGATAGCAGTGATTCGCGGGGTCATAAGTGATGGGCGCAAGCTTGGTCACATCCACCTTGCCGTTCTCACCCAGAACGGACGCATCGACGCAGACATTGACGATCCGGCCCACCAGACGGCAGGTTTCTTCATTGTAGGAAAGAAGTTCGCACTCCAGTGCCATGGGCAGTTCGTCGATGAGGGGGGCATCCACAAATTCGGACTTGGTGGCATGGAAGCCTGCCTTTGCAAACTTCTCCGGCTCCCTGGTGCCGCTGACAATGCCCACATAGTCGCAGGCAGCCATCATCCTGGCGGTAGCCATGGACACAGTAAAGGCTTTCCGGGCCAGCAGATTCTCCGCAGTTTTGTGGGTATTATCTACGCAGATGGTAATCTCCGTCTCCTCGCTGATGCCGCCCCAAGCTGCGTTCATGGCATTGGGAGAGCCGTCAGCATTGTAAGTGCCGATGATGAAAACCGGCATGGGATAGCACATGGCCTTTGCTCCGAAATTCTTTCTCATAGGAATCACCTCAAATTGATATTGATGCAGTTATTATAGCATGGCAAGAGGTCCCATACAACAAAAAATCGCCCCTTTCGGAGCGTGAATGAACAAAGAAATAACCCTTGATTTGTTGTCTAATCACTACAACGAACCGAGGGTTATTTCATGAAATTGTTGGGTTCCATCATTTACGTAACCTCTGCTTTCTATAGATTTGGGAGTTTACTTAGTACATTGGACTCACTCCTTTTTTGTATCTTCATAATACATCCGGTATTTAATTTTTGCAAGATGGGATGTTCCATAAGAATGAAGGCAAAAAGTTATGAAAACTGAGAATAGACAAGCGAAGCGTAAATATGGTATGATATTTATGTTGGGCGGTTTCCATGAACAGAAGCCGCCCAATTACTACTGTCCCGGACATAGAAAAACTCCCGCCAACCGGCGGGAGTTTCTTGTTCAAAGTTTAGCAGCCGATTTTATTCAGCATTTCGCCGTAGGACTGCATGGACTTGGTCAGATTCTTCATGATCATCATATTCTAAATACCTCCGAATTATGTGTGTTGGTTTCGATTACAGAGTGCCGATGCAGGCGGACATCTCGCCGATATTCTGCATGGTCTTCATAAAGTTCTTCTTCATAGACATAATCAATATCCTCCTGAATTGTGTGAGCAATGGTTTTTCTTAGCAGCCCACGCGGTTCAGCAGCTCGCCGTAGTTTTCCATGGACTTGACCAGAATCTTAGCAAAAGTGTTCTTCATAATATAAATACCTCCAAAATTGAGTGTGTAAAGTTTGCATTTTGCTGCTTGGGAGCGGTTGCGCTTCATCCAAGCGTGAGGGTATTATAGCACCGGTATCTGGGTTTTGTAAGGCGTGAAATTGACTTGTGATAGGAAGATTTTGACTTCTGTGACCGGAAAATGAAGGGAATTTGGACAAATTACGGACAAAATATGAATATTTTGTGATAGATCCTAAAAACACGGCCATGCCGGAACAGGAAAAGCTGGATCCCGACGTTGCTTCTCAGGCCTGCGGATCCTAACTTTTCTGTTTACTTTTCGCCATCCAAAAGTTAAAATAAAAAGGAGAATGCGCCTGAAAGCCTGCTTTTACGTGAGTCAGTATCCGGAAAGATCAAAACAGGCCCTGACAGATCCGGAAAAATAAGGAGCAATTATGAAAATCTATGACATCAGCCAGGAAATCTTTTCCTGTGCCGTTTATCCCGGTGATCCCCAGCCGGAAAAGCAAATATTATATTCCACTGAAACAGGTGACCTCTACAATCTGACTTCCTTTGCCATGTGTGCCCACAACGGTACCCATGTGGATGCTCCGTTCCACTTTATTCATAACGGAAAGACTGTAGATCAGGTGGATTTATCTCATTTTGTGGGCGATTGCTTTGTTGCCAGACACGAGGGCGATGTGGCGGCTGCGGATGCAGAAGAAATATTGAAGAAAGCGGGCGGTGCAGAGCGAATTTTGATTGCAGGAAATGCCACCGTAACTGCCGAAGCGGCGGAAGTATTTGCCGCAGGCAGCATAAAGCTCCTCGGTAACGAGGGGCAAACGGTAGGACCGGAAGAGGCACCTATGCAGGTGCATTTGATCCTGCTGCGTGCTGGAATTGCTCTGTTGGAAGGCATTGTACTGGATGAAGTGCCGGAGGGGCGGTATTTCTTAAGTGCCGCGCCGCTGAATTTGGGTGACGCAGACGGTGCGCCCTGCCGTGCCTATTTGATTGACTGGGAGGAATCTTTATGACTCTGTACGAAATGATTTTTAAGCGTAAGTCCTGCCGCAGTTTTACAAATGTTCCCGTGGATGCGGCAACCATCGAAACCATCAAAGCCTTCCCCATGAAGCCTCTGTACCCTGACATCAAAGTCCACTGGGACATCGTTCCCCGGAATCAGGTCAAGTGCATCTGCCCCTGGACCACACCTCAGCTGATCACCATCTACTCCGAGGAAACTGCGGGTTATCTGGAGAACATCGGCTTCCTGTTCCAGCAGATGGACCTTTACTTACAGACTCTGGGCCTGGGTGTCTGCTGGCTGGGTATGGGCCGGATGAATCCCAAGACCACCGCAGAGGTGGAGGGTATGAAGTTCGTCATCATGCTGGCGTTCGGTCATCCCAAGGGCGACCAGCTGCGCCGGGATCTGAAGGGCTTCAAGCGCAGACCCATGGAACAGATCACGGACAAGGCGGATTCCAGACTGGAACCGGCCCGGCTGGCACCTTCTGCAGTCAACAGCCAGCCCTGGTACTTTGCCCATGAGGGCGATACGATCCATGTCTACTGTTCCAGGAAGGGTTCCCGGCTGGATGCAGGCATCGCGCTGGCACATCTGTTTGCAGCCAATGAAGAAACCTTCAAGTTCTTCAAAGCAGACCATGTCCCCGACCTGCCGGGATACGGCTATATCGGCAGTGTGACCTTATAACGGAGGAATAATCTATGGAATACAGACAGCTTCCCCATGGAACGGAGAATGAGAAATTCGGTGTCCTTGGCCTTGGTTTCGGCGGCATTGGTACTACGCCTGTGGAGGAAATCGAAGCCATTGTCCGCAAGGCTATTGACCACGGCATCAACTTCTTTGATATGTGTACCGCCGGTGCTACCTATGCCCCTGTGGGCCGGGCCATTGCGGGCCGCCGGGAGCAGGTATTTTTGCAGGTGCATTTCGGCGCGGTCTATGACGAGAACGGCGAATACGGCTGGTGCCGGGATTTTGACACCATACGGAAAACCTTCCTCTGGGAACTGGAGCAGCTGGGAACCGACTATGTGGACTTCGGCTTCCTGCACTGCGTGGATGAAGATGCGGATTTTGACAAGCTGATCGAAATCGGTGTTCTGGATTACATCAAGGAGCTGAAGGCAAAAGGAATCGTCCGGCACATCGGTTTCTCCTCCCATACCCCCAGTGTGGCAAACCGAATCCTCGACACCGGCCTCATCGATATGATGATGTTCTCCATCAATCCTGCCTACGACTTTGAAAAGGGCGACGAGTATGGTATCGGCTCCGTGAAGGAACGTTTTGCTTTGTTCCAGCGTTGTGCCAAGGAGGGTGTAGGTATCTCCGTCATGAAGCCCTTCTTTGCCAGTCAGCTTCTGACAGCTGATCAGTCTCCCTTCGGCCAGGCCCTGACCCACAACCAGTGCCTGCAGTATGCCATCGACCGGCCCGGTGTTCTGGTGGCGGTGCCCGGTGTGCAGACTATGGCCCATCTGGATCAGATTCTGAAGTTCCTGGAGGCAACCGAGGAAGAAAAGGACTATTCCATCATCGGCTCGTTCACCGCAGATACCATCACCGGCACCTGCGTCTACTGCAACCACTGCCAGCCCTGTCCTGCAGGCATCGATATCGGCCTGGTAAACAAGTATTATGATCTGGCTCTGGCGGGAGATGACATCGCCGCCAATCACTATACCAAACTGGCAACGAAAGCGGATGTCTGCCTGCAGTGCGGCCATTGCGAAGAACGCTGTCCCTTCAGCGTGAAGCAGATGAGCCGTATGGTCACCATTGATGAATACTTTTCCAAATGAACAGAGAAGAATTAGTTGACTGGCGCAGGAAAATGCACGATACAAATAAAAGTCCCGGAGCTGGTTCGCGATACGCACGCTTCCAATTCCGGGCTTTGTTTCTGTTGTGGGCTTTACTATTCTCAGGCTTTCGGGTGACGGGGTTCAGCTTGCCCCGGGTTTGCTGTCTGGCTTGATCGATTTTGCGCGTTTCCTTCCTGTAAGGGACGATTTTTTAGAATGCGTGCAGGAATAATCTATCTGATCCTGTCATCATACAGCTATCCCATGTTTTTTGTGATCTGTCATAGCTCAAATCATCCGCTTCATAAAGGCGATCCGCTGATTCATGGCGGCCAGAGTCGTGGGCGCTTTGGTGGCGATGTCAAAGCCATGCATGGTGCCCTTGGTTTCATTCAGGGCCACTTCGACGCCTGCTTCCCGGAGAAGCCGGGCATACAGAATGCCGTCATCGTGGAGACAGTCAAATTCCGCTGTTTCGATGTAGGCAGGAGGAAGACCCTCGAAGCTGTCTGCTTCCACGGGAGAATACCAGACGTAGTTGGGATGGTTCTTGTCCACCTTGGTCATGGGGCCGATCCGGTCAGACAGGGAGGAATTCCACATGGGCGTGTCGGTGAACCGCTTACAGGATTCGCTCTCATTCCGGGCATCCAGGAAGGGGTACGGGAGCATCTGGAACCGGAATTTCACCGGATGACTGCGCTCCCTTGCCATCAGGCACACACCCACTGCCAGAGTGGAGCCTGCGCTGTCACCGCCGATGCCGATTCGGGAAGTATCAATACCAAGCTCTTCGGCGTGGTCGTAAGCCCAGGCGAAGGCGGAATAGCAGTCCTCGAAGAAGGCAGGGAATGGATGCTGGGGTGCCAGACGGTACAGGGGGAATACCACCTTACAGCCCACTTCCCTGGCGTAGCGCATGGCATTGGAATAGTGATACCCGGCAGCTTCCAGCACAAAACCGCCGCCGTGAAGATAGATCAGGCAGGGCGCTTTGGCAGGCAGGTTTTTGGGAGACAGGACAAAGCAAGTGATCTTCTCTGCGTCGAATGTGGTAATATCATGGGTGGTCACGTCCAGTGCCTGATCCCGCCAGAGAGACTTCGGCGGCTTCATATAGGGAACGGACATGGACAGAAACTTCTCGCTGATGGGCGGCGCAAAGAGATTCCAGGGGAAGAATTCCCTGCTGATGGCATACTTTTTCATAGAGGATGCTCCTTTTATAGCGGTATGTAATTTCTCAGATCATGCCCCAGCAGGCGCATGATCTCCAGTTCGTCCAGTGCGTCAAAGATTGCATTGTGGGTCTCATGATAGCCACGGTTGCCGGAAAGCAGCCGCAGCATGGGTTCCACGCCATAGCCTCTCTTCAGCCGTCCGGTGCTGCATAAATCAGCCGTTGCCGGAATCTTCGGATTGTGCTGACGGTAGGCAGCCAGTCGCATAATGTCATGCCACGTTAAACGCCCCAGTTCCGGCAGGTGCGTCTTATCAAACCGGGCATTGTAGGCAAAGATATCCGTTACACCATACTGATCACACCATGTCAGAAGATCCTTCATGGCCGCCTGACGGGTGCAGCAGATGGGCTTCACTGGGGTTTCCAGAAACAGCGCGTCGTAATACATACCACCCACTTCGCAATAAGCCGGGAGAATATGATATTTGGCAGCCACCGGGCGGAAGGTATCGGCATCTGCAATGACAGTACCGATGGACATGACCTGGTCAACCCAGTTGGTTTCTGTATCTATGACTGCGAAGTAGGGCATAACGGCAGTTCCTTTCGAAATTTGTAAAACGATTATAGCATGGACAGAACGTCCAGACAATAAAAAATGCCCCCTGGGTTTTCTGAAAATGACCATATGGGCAGAAGAAAAGATTGCTTATCTTGTCGGGACAAGTCTTCTTTTTTGCTGGAACCATTATAGCGCAGAAGGTTTGGAAAAGCTACAGTCTTGGGCATAGAAAAAACTCCCGCCGTGACTGGCGGGAGTCTGATATGTGCAATTTCAGCAGCCGATATGCTGCAGCATTTCGCCGTAGGACTGAAAGTGTTTTTGTACAGTCCATAGAATGAGCAACGAAAATCAAAATGACACTGTTTAATATTATTCGATGATGCTACCACAACCGGACACAAATACATAAACGATTTGTAAATCCGGAATGCGTATGGTAAAATCAAGAAAAACTGGAGGAGGGGAAGGTATGGCAATGTGGAACCCCTGGCGGGGCTGTCACCGGTACAGCGAGGGATGTAAGTTCTGCTACATCCATAAGGGCGATGCCAAGCGGGGTGTGGACACGAACAAAATCGTCAGAACAGATGATTTCTGTAAACCCACCGCCCGGAAGAAGAACGGCGAATACAAGATGAAGTCCGGTCTGGTGTACCTCTGTTTTTCCACGGATTTTCTGATTGAGAATGCGGACGCTTGGCGGCAGGAATGCTGGGACATGATCCGGCAGCGGCAGGATTGCCAGTTTCTGTTCTTAACGAAACGGATCGAGCGTTTTATAGACTGCATCCCGGAGGACTGGGGCGACGGCTGGGACAATGTGATCGTTGGCTGCACCGTGGAGAATCAGATGCGGGCTGACCAGCGGCTGCGTATTTTCTCAAGCTTGCCCATCAAGCACAGGAACATTATCTGCCAGCCTATGATCTCTGCCATCGATCTGGAACAGTATTTGTCCGGGGTGGAGCTGGTGGTAGCAGGTGGTGAATCCGACCGGTTTGCAAGGCCCATGTATTATGACTGGGTACTGTCCCTGCGGGAACAGTGCATCCGGCAGAAGACTTCCTTCGAGTTCCGTCAGTGCGGAACCCACTTTATCAAGGACGGAAAAGAATATACCCTCCAGAAGAAGGATCTGTGTTCCCAGGCGAGAAAAGCGAACATCAATTATCAGGCTAAGTAAGCAGCAACCCCTCCCGAAATCGGGAGGGGTTTTCCGCGAAAAAACACAATTTATGTAGTCAAGGCTTTCTCTGTTTCTGACATATCCCGTTCAATCAGCGGTCGCATACTGTCTTTGTATTTTGATAGGTCAGTCTCGTGAAAGCAATCCAGAATCTGCGGAACGTACTGCGGTTTTGCCAAGCCCACCTGCACCAAGGCCTTGATGCACTGCCTTGCTGTGATCGGCTTTTCATCCGTAACGTGTGCCAGAAACTCCGGCAGGACGGCATCAAAACGGTTTTCATCATCCCATTGAGCATTGGCAGCCAAAATATGCAGTGCCCGGTTTCTTACCAGGGATTTCGGGTGATTCAGCAGGGCTGCAAAGGAATCGAAGTATTCGTACCACGTATCGGTGTCTTTGCTTTCCGCTATGATTTTGTCCGCAATGGCGCAAGCCAGTTTATCATCTTTTGCCGTGAGTTTCGCAATGATTTCCTGCATGAAGTATCACCTTATCTTTTCTTATAAACCACCAGTTCCGGATTCTCGCCGTTTTCTTCGTAGGTGCACACCAGAATGAAGTCCGCATTGGCTGCGATTCCGAAGCACCGGCCTTTCTCCGGTTCGATTTCCAGCTGATTTCCTAAGTAGGTTGCACTGTCGTCCAGAAACTTGACGGTTTTACCGTTGGGAAGCGGGTATTCCATATTGATGTATCCGCCTACCAGGGCATTGAGCGTTTCCAGCTTCGGCATGCCAGCGATGTGCAAAGCATTGATTTCCCCGATCAGCTGCTTCTTGAATGCTTCAAAGGCTTCCGCGCCCTCCAGATTGGTCTGGTTCTTCCAGTAATTCAGCTTCGGCAAAAGATCACGCATATAGGCCCGGGCCTGTTCGGTCGGAAAAGCATCGCTTGCCATATTGTTTACGCAGACTTCAATCAGATCATCCATGTCATGATACATGTATTCGCCGTCGGCATAGCACCACTTGCAGTATTCTTCGTTGAAGAAACCGTCTGTTTCCCTGCTGATACTGGCATCCTCCAGAGGCATTCCGCAGCACTGGCAAATCAGCTGCCTGGGCGAACCCAGCAGGGTATTGATGGAAACATCGAACAGTTTGGACAGCAGCTTCAGGGTTTCGGTATTGGGCGTGGTATCGCCGTTTTCCCAGCGGGACACGGCCTGCCGAGTCACAAATACCTTTTCAGCCAGCTCTTCCTGGGAAAGGCCGCTTTTGGTTCTCAGTTTAAGAATAATATCTTTTGTGTCCATTGCATATCACCTCACAACCATTGTAACCCCAGGCAGTGTGCAATACAAGCAACCAGCTGTTGCTGTCATTTGCCCAATTGGAATTGCAAATTGCCTCTTTACGTAGACTTCCTTGTCATATCCTGCAATGGGGTGGATCGTATTGGGGGTGGGATATTTTCCATTTTTCATATCCCTCGCCCTCCATGAAGGTGTACTTCAACGCTTGGTGTGCTGTTATTTTAACATGCGTATTCATAAAGGGCAATAAAAAATCGCCCCTTTCGGAGCGTGAGAAATTACGAGTTGATACGCAGTAACGAATCGAGCAACACCCGATGGCGTATCGATTACTACCGGTGTTGGTAACGAATTGTCAGCGGGCACTGCCCGCAAAAGAAATAACCCTCGATTTGTTGTCTGATCACTACAACGAATCGAGGGTTATTTCATGAAGTTGTTGGGTTCCATCATTTACGTAACCTCTGCTTTCTATAGATTTGGGAGTTTACTTAGTACATTGGACTCACTCCTTTTTTGTGTCTTTATAATATATCCGGAGTCCTGTTTTTTCAAGATGGGATGTTTCATAAGAAATGACTCAAAAAGTTGGAGAAAGTGAGTATGGACAAGCGTAATCCAAATATGGTATGATATTTATGTTGGGCGGCCTGCGGCCGCCCTTTTCTGTTGGTGATCCGTGCCGGACTCGAACCGAGCATTACAGCCTTGAAAGGGCTGTGTCCTGACCGTTTAGACGAACGGACCGGATCTGCAGGGAGTTGCCTCCCTGCGTCAGGAATGCGTTGGTATCATAGTTTTTGGGTGTTGTCATGCAACTTGCAGTTGAACTGGAAATGTTCAGGAGCAGATTCCAGTCTGTCCAGAACGGTGGAGCCGATGATGCCCAGGGGATCGGCTTCTGCAAAGAACGCAATCGTGTCTGCCCAGTCAGTCAGGGAAATTCCATCTTCCGCACGACGGTAATGCAATTCCCGGCCTTTCTTTTCCACTTCCAGGATTCCCAGGGAAACTTATTCCTTCAGCTTCTTGCGGATGGTGGAAATATACGGCTGCCAGCCGCTTTCAAAGTGACTCAGATAGCGATCAGAGAAGGCGTCCATGATCTCCTGAACAGTACAGGAATCGTTGTTTTTCAGAAAATCGAGGATGTAGAAGTGGAAGGTTACATCTCCGGCTGTGAAGCTCTTTGCCTTAAACGCATTGTACAGGGGATTGCCGGGTATGGATCGGCTGTCTACAGAAAGGAACACATTCTTTCCGTCGGCAGTCTTCCGGAAGCGCATACAGCTTCCCAGCCAGCTCTCCAGACGGCGGCGCTCATTGTCATAGCTTCTGACACTCTTCTTGTCGTATTCCGTCCGGCTTTTAAAGCCGTATACATAGAACTGCCGCATATAGTCACGGATACGGTCAAAATTCTTGATCAGTTCACTGTATGCCAATGCTGCCACCTCCTGTCAGCTGGTAAGAAAAGTGTTTATATTGCTTTTACAAGTCCATGGAATGTCAAAACCATTCGGATATGTCCATTTGTCAAAGGATAAATATCAATGTTATCGCTTGTATGGATCGCCTTTATCAGCTTCGGAATATCAGTGAATTCAAAGGATTCCGCTTCCATGCAGATACTGCCCATACTCTTAAAAGGCGCATTGAGCTGATAGGTAACAACTGCATCTGTTTCTTTTGCCAGCTCCAGCAGGAGACGATATGCACCTTCCATTTGCTGCAGCCGCTCCGGACTGAGGATGCCTGTACGCTGCTCATCTGCCTCAATTGCTTGGCCAAGGGCTTGGATGATAGCATCCAATTCTTCATTCTCGAATTTATTGCTCATAAATTTTCCTCCAGCATCGCTTCTCGAACCCTCATTAAAGCCTTTCCCAATAGGTTTTGGCCTTTCCACTTTTTTGGATTTTGACTGTCGGGATCACTTGCCTTTAAGCCAATACCCCAGATCCTGTCATAAGGGCTGGCTTCCGCAATGATCGCATCTCCGGTTGCCAGCAAAGCCGCTTTCAACCCCGGGTTCTGGGAGAATTTTGCATAGTTAGCGTTGTAGATAATTTCTTCTTTACAGGCATCCCACAGCTGCTGATTGAAATTCGCCGCACTTTTTCCAAGAGCTTTGCATGCTGCAGGATCGGATTCCTTCATGATTTTGTTGTAGGTTCTGGTATCACCAAACAGCAGTGCCTTTTTGGCCATCATATACTGTTCCGTATGGAAATAGTGAATTCCTTCAACCCGGAAAGGTGCAGGATACCACTGGCTGAAGTGACCGTTTTCCTGATACGCCTGCCAAAAGAATACAAATTTCTTGTTATTAGAACTGACTGTGTTGCGCTTTGATTCAGCCAGAATGCGCTTGCCTAAGGCCAGTGCCTGATCATCAATAACCGCAATGGTCACATCCATGTCACAGGGGCTATCGTGAATCGCTTTGATGGCAACTCGCCATGCTTCCTGGACGGGATACCCATAGATGCCGGAGGAAATCAACGGGAATGCAATCGAGCGGCATCCTTTCTGATAGGCTTTTTCCATTGCTGCCTGATAACAACTGTATAGAAGTTGCGCCTCGTTTTGATTGCCTCCCTGCCAGATGGGGCCCACCGCATGGGCTACATAGCGGGCCTTCAGCTGGAACCCGGGTGTAATAACTGCCTTTCCGGTAGGACAATGCCCATAAAGATCACAGGCTGCCTGCAGCTGCACAGCACCGGCTGCAGCAAAAATAGCCCCACAGACACCGCCACCGTGCTGAAGATGCACATTAGCGGCATTTACAATGCAGTCCACTGCCATTTTGGTAATATCTTGCTTTTGGATAATCAAAGTACTTGCCATTTGATTACGCTCCTTGCGTTTTTTGTGCTTATTCTACCACGAAAAGGATTATTCGTACAGGGTTTTAATCTTCGTATTCATCGTCTAGAGCGTCGATTGCTTCCTGAACGGTATCGATCTGATCCTCTAGATCTTCAACAATATCTTCCCATTCTTCATGCTCTTTAGAATCATCATCTTCCGGTTTATCGGCTTGGACGATACCCTGTTTTTGCTCCAATTCTTCGAGAATTCCAGTTAATTCTTCCAGAGTCAAACCTTCAAGGTCTATCGTCTCTGCACTTGGCCTTACGCGAATCGTAATCTTCACACCAGAGGCGATCGTCTTCTCAATTCTGATATCAGTGTCATCGGATTCATAGGCTTGTTTCAGTGCCTCAATTAAGTTGTTGGGTAAATTCTTGATCTTGTCGAGTATACTCATGTTCTATCCTCCTATTTTGTCATTTTAAGCAGTTCACCTAAAACCGCAAAGGGAGAAATAATCAAACAAATCAGTGTCCACATGATGATGCCTCCGTACCTTTCATACTTCTAGAACAGTTTACAAAGTTCATTCAGCGCGAATAAAACAAAAATTGCCACACAAAACCATGTGCTACAGCCGCTACCTCCACTGGAGGAACCGCCGCTATTAGATCTTCCGCTGGTACTTTTGAATGCATGGAAATCACCGAGACTGCCTCTTTCGTGCATTTCAATTCCGCCTTATTTGATCTGTGATACCAGTCTACCAAAGCTACAGTCCAATAAACCGGACATAAAGAGAAACCGGCAATCATTTCTGGTTGCCGGTTTTGCTGTTCAGTCTACGTTTTTTTCAATACTACCATCATCTTTTCGAGTATCGCTGTTACCTGACCCTCTGCATAACGCCGTTCAAATGCACCATTGCAGAAATGGTCTTCTCGCAGCAGCATAGTCAGCAATGCCGTGCAAAGCTCATAATCAGCTGTGGATAATCGTTTCAATTCTTCGTTGTAACATTATGGATTCAAGGTCCAACCGTGGTCGCCGTGATAGATCATCAGCCTTGTCTGGCCTCCATCGATGCAGATATTTTCTCCGGTGATGAAGCCCGCCTTGTCCGAGGCCAGAAACAGCACCATATTGGCGATGTCCAGAGGATTTCCCACCCGTCCTGCGGGCTGTTGGATGGCATCGGGGCCTTCGTAGACTATGTAGGCGGTGTCGATCCAGCCGGGGCTGATGGAGTTGACCCGCACCTTTCCGGCGAAGCTCACTGCCAATGCGTGTGTCAGAGCAGAAATCCCGCCCTTGGCTGCGGTGTAGCTTTCACTCTGAGGCTGACTCATCCGGTCCCGGGAGGAGGAAATGTTGATAATGCTGGCACCCTCTGCAAAATATGGCGCAAACAGCTTACTCAGGTAGAAAGGAGCAGTGATGCCGATGGCCATGGACCGCTGGAACTGCTCATAGGTGCATTCGTCGATGCCCCGGAATCCGGGAGGCGCATTGTTTACCAGCACGTCCACCTTGCCATATTTCTGGGTGACTGTCTGGGCAAAGTTCTCTAGGGTGCCCTTGTCGGCAATGTCGCCCACATAGTGGTCCCCTTCTGCGCAGTCAATGACGCACACATGAGCGCCCTGTTTCTTAAATTCTTCCGCGATGCACTTGCCGATGCCACCCGCACCGCCAGTGATGACAATTACTTTGTTCTGGAACATAAGGAAGCCTCCTCAGAAAAATACGTTTTTAACCATCATGGACTTCATAATAAAACCAGTTCTCACAAATCCGCTCGGTATAGTACCAATCCGACGGTTCGTCTGGGTAGCCGTCTGTTCGGTAGCCGTTGTGGTAGGGTTCACCCTTCCTCTCAAACCGGTCTTCCGCGTCGTAATAATAGCCGTATTCCACCCCGGCAATGGCAAGGCCGGTATAGGCATAGGGGAAAATTTGCCTCTTTTCTGTAACTTCAATCTGATCCTTGTTTTCCAGAACATATTCCGTGATTTCGCTGCGCATCTTCCAATTTTCAATTTTTCCATAGGTAAGTGCATATCCAAAAGGTAATCCAAACAGGAGAAATCCTGCAAGGATGGGCACCAGCATTTTCTTCATCTTACACCCTCCCTTTCTTTGCAACTATTATAGCGTGGAAGGACCGGAAAATCTACCGCCTTGGACATAGAAAAACTCCCGCCAACTGGCGGGAGTCTGATATTTGCAATTTAGCAGCCGATAACATTCAGCATTTCGCCGTAGGACTGCATGGACTTGGTCAGATTCTTCATGATCTTCATATTTTCATTACCTCCAAATTGAGCGTGTGTTGATTCTTACAGAGAACCGATGCAGGCGGACATCTCGCCGATATTCTGCATGGCCTTCACGATATTCTTCTTCATAGACATAATCAATATCCTCCTATATTTGAGTTAGAAATGGTTTTCTTTTAGCAGCCCATGCGGCAGAGCATCTCGCCGTACTCGGACATGGACTTAACCAGATTCTTAGCAAAAGTGTTCTTCATAATATAAATACCTCCAAAATTGAGTGTGTAAAGTTTGAACTTTGTGGCTCGGGAGCGGTTGCGCTTCATCCAAGCGTGGGGGTATTATAGCACCGCTATTTTAGTTTCGTAAGGCGTGAAATTGACTTGTGATAGGAAGATTTTGACTTCTGTGACCTGTTTTTGACAGAAATTTGGATAGATTACGGATAAAATATGAACTTTTTGTGTTCTTCATCCGAGGCCGACTTCTCGTTGAAGGCTCGACCGGAACTTTGATATTTACATTTCACGATCCGAAAGTTAAAATGAAATCAGAACATTATAAGGAGGAAGCGCGATGGGAATGCTGGATTTTTGGAAGAAGCCGAAGGTGCAGGAGTCTTTTACAGAAACTACCTTTGAATGTAAACGGGGTGATCTGACCATCCGGGGCACGGAATACCGTCCCGATGGCAACGATCTGCCCGTTGCCATCGTTAGCCACGGTTTTATGGCATGGCAGGATACCGTGCGCCAGTATGCCAAGGAACTGGCCCGGATGGGATATTGTGCTTATTGCTTCGACTTCTGCGGCGGCAGTGTTATGAAAAAGGGCAAGAGCGACGGCGCAACCACCGATATGTCTGTGCTGACAGAAGTGCGGGATCTGGAAGCAGTTATCGAATACACGCAGAGTCTGCCCTATACTGGCAATGAACTGCTGCTCATGGGCTGCAGTCAGGGCGGTTTCGTGTCCGCATTGGTTGCCGCCAAGCATCCTGAACTGGTCAACAAGCTGGTATTGTTCTACCCGGCACTATGCATCCCCGATGATGCCCGGGCAGGAAAGATGATGCTTGCCAAATTTGACCCTAAGAACATCCCCGAACGCCTAAACTGCGGCCCAATGAAGCTGGGGCGTTGCTACGTTGCTGATGTGATCGAATTGGATCCCTATGAGGAAATCAAGCCCTATCGCGGGCCGGTGCTGATTGTCCATGGAACGAAGGATAATATCGTGAAGCTGGATTATTCCCGGCAGGCACAACGGGCCTATCCTAATGCTAAGCTCCATATCATCGAAGGTGGTGCTCATGGATTCGGTAAGAAGCATGATGCAATCGCCATCGCACACCTGAGAAGATTTCTGAGTTGAAAGGAGTCACACCATGAAGAAAATCGTTGCCATTAACTGCAGTCCCCGTGCAACATGGAATACGGCAACTCTGGTTCGGGAAGCCGCAAAGGGTGCTGAAGAACAGGGCGCAGAGGTCGAAATCATCGACCTGTACAAGCTGGAGAAGTTCACTGGATGTGTTTCCTGCTTTGGCTGCAAGCTGCCGGACAATCTGGGCAGGTGCATTTGCAAGGACGGTCTGGCTCCTGTTCTGGAGGCAATCCGCAATGCGGATGGTCTGATTATCGGCTCACCCAACTATTTGGGTGATGTGACCGCCGGTTTCCGGGCGCTGTTTGAGCGGCTGATTTTCCAGGCTCTGACCTATAAAACCGAGGTTAGAAGTTATAATCAGAAGCAGATTCCGGTGCTGATGATCATGACCAGCAATGCATCCGAAGATTTCTATGCTCAGATCGGCTATGACCAGATGCTGCAGCGATATCAGGGAAGCTTCAATACCTTTGTCGGCACCACGAGGATCCTAATTAGCTCCGACACCTTGCAGGTCAAGGACTACAGCCGCTATAACTGGACGATGTTTGATCCTGAAGCCAAGAAGGATCGCTACGAGAAGGTATTTCCGGAGGATAAGAAGAAGGCCTTTGCTCTGGGTGAGCAGATGGCAAGCGGAACATGGAAATAAGCGTATGAACAATCAGATGTTTTCCCAAATGAATCTGGCTGCATTGGCCCGGTTGGAAGGCCGTGATCCGGAAGAGATTGCCCGCAATGCTGGGGTTTGTTATGATGAAGAAAGCCAAGCCTTCCACATCCCCACTATGGGAATGAATGTGACGGTATCTTACCCGGATTATCATTTCACGACGGAGCTGCCCGGTTGGCACCGGCTTGTGATTCTCCACTATCTGGTTTTAGCAGACGGATTTCCTCTGACAGAAAAGGAGATACCTTTCGGACAGATGAAATCCGGTATGGTTCGGGGCGGCGGAATCGACCGCAGGTGCGAGCTGGTGATTCAGAATTTGAAGAATCTGAACGAAGATACATTGACGGAAATCTGCAAGCGCATTGGCGGTGAACCGATTCCCTCCAATGCAGATGCTGCTTATCGGATTCCGTTCCTGCCAAACTTCCCGGTAGTCCTAAAAATCTGGCTGCCGGATGAGGATTTTCCTGCCTCCGGACGACTGCTTTTAGATTCCAGCGCAGATCATTATCTGACTATAGAGGATGCCGTGACGGTGGCTGAAATCCTGCTCGAAAAGATTACCCAAGAGGTATGTTTATGACCAGACTGGAATTGGCTGCGTATCTGACCGATACTTACAGCACCACCGGCGAGTATCTCTTTGCCAAGTATCCCAGTTTTCTAGTGTTCCGGCACAATGGGAACCGGAAGTGGTTTGCCGTGATCATGGATATCCCCGGAAAGAATCTGGGTTTGTCCGATGAACGTGAAATCAGTGTGGTGAATCTCAAATGCGACACCAGACTGATCGGCTCCTTCCGAGAGGAACCGGGCATCTTCCCCGGCTGGCACATGAATAAGGCCCATTGGGTCAGTGTGGCGCTGGAGGCATGCGTGGAGGATGAGAAGATTGAGTTCCTGGTGGATATGAGCTATGAATTGACGAAAAAATGAGGAAGTGGGTGACCACTTCCTCATTTTCTTACTTATCCAAATAAGGTTTAATCTTTCTCCAATCCTCCAACTGCTTGCCTAAATCTGTGCTTTTCTTACTATTACGATTCAGAGTGCCCATTGCGCCGCAATGGGCGAGCGCAAAGACATAAGCAGTATTTCCGCTTTCCAAAGAAACAGTAACCGGGTTGTTCGAGCTTTCAATGAATGTATTGTAATCCTTAATACGTGAGGAGAGTTTTACATCAAAGGCAGATAGTACACCCTCAAACGTTGAACGGCCAAGACATAGGATTACTGTGGGTTCAATAATATTAGCCAATTCCAAGAAGTAATCTTTATCATGTTCAGCCCAGCTTTGCTGATAACCACCACTGGTTCCTTTGCTGCGGTAGCCAAGAATGAAGTTGGTAAAGAATAGATCGGGGTTCGGTTATCTGATATCTTCATATCCAATTTCCTGAAAAAGCCGAATCAAACGATTATCCGTGACACTGGGGTTACTTTCAAGATATTGATATTTCTCTCCACGGTTGGCAAGTGCAATCTGGCTCATAGTATTTTGCGAACTTTCATCCCAAGGGCATCCCCAGTCTTGACCAACCAGCATGATTTTAGCATCCAGATTTCCTCGCCCCTGCCAGCATGTCCATAGATTGATTTCCTTACAATCCTCACACCAATACATTTGTGTGTCTTTGCCATTATATGTCAGATCGCGGAGCGGATAGCTTTCTTTGACGCGGGAAATTAAGTCTTGATATTTTGCCTGTTTTTCACAGGGTTTGTCAATTGGCATTATCGCAACCTTAATAACCCCATCCAGCTTGTTTTCAAAGATGCGGTAAGCCTCCTCGATGTCCTCCAGCTTATAGCGATGGGTGATGAGCGGGGTGGTATCGATCTTGCCTGCTTCGATGAGGGCGAGAATTTCGGTACAGTCGCAGCCGTCGACGCCGCCGGTTTTGAAAACTAGGTTCTTGCCGTACATATCCGGCAGGGGCAGAGTCTGGGCCTCGTCGTAAAGGGCAACCACGGTGACGATGGCGTTGGGCCGGGCACAGTCCCAGGCCAGGCGGAAGGTATCTTTGGCTCCTGCAACTTCCAGTACCACATCGGCACCGCCGTGGTCGGAATTGGCGAGGGTGAATTCCTTGCAGTTTTCCGGCTCGCAGACCAGCACATCGGGATAATGCTCCCGGACGAAGGCGATGCGGGCCGGGTCTTTTTCACAGACGATGATCCGCTTGGGATTCTTCAACATGACGCACAGCAGGGTGCAGATGCCCGTGGGGCCTGCGCCGATGATGAGAACGGTGTCATCCGAACTGATTTCGGAAATCCGCGCGGCCCAGAAGCCGGTAGCCAGCACATCGCCCACAAAGAGCGCCTGCTCATCGGTGACGGAATCGGGGATTTTGTTCAGGCCCTGATCCGCATAGGGCACCCGGACGAATTCAGCCTGTCCGCCGTCGATGCGGCAACCCAGAGCCCAGCCGCCATTGGGATCAGTGCAGTTATTCACAAAGCCGTGCTGACAGAAGAAGCACTCGCCGCAGAAGGTCTCCACATTCACCGTCACCCGGTCGCCGGGCTTCACGGTGGTCACAGCGGAACCCACAGATTCCACCACGCCTACCATCTCATGGCCCACAGTGATGCCGGGAACCGCCCGGGGCACGGAGCCATGCTTGATGTGCAGGTCGCTGGTGCAGATGCTGCCCAGAGTCACCCGGACAATGGCATCCCGGGGATCCAGAATCTCCGGCTTGGGCTTTTCAGATAAGGCAAATTTTCCGTGTTCAATGTAGGTTAAGCCTTTCATGGGAGTACCTCCAATTCGTTTGGGACTATTATAGCGCAGAAAAGATGGAATTGCTATTCTGCGTTGACATGAAGAATGAGAAAATATAAAATAAAAGCGTCAGGTAGCAACTCGCGAGAAAAACAGGCCCTTCTATGGCGGAAGAATATTCCATATTCAGTGCTATTTTTTGATTATGGTATGGTACAATTTTGCTAGAAAGATAAAGAGAAAGAAGAGATACTATGACAACTACAACCATCGAAAAGCCCGTTTCGAAAGTCCATCCGCTAAAAAAGTTACTTGTACTCATCTTGGTGTTCGCTGTGATTATCGTCAGCATTGTTGTAATCCGCAGTTTCCCTGACAAGGAAAGCGAATTTGTTGACACAGTTGCCGGTGAGATCGCGCAGGAAATGGCTGAGAATCATATCGTGCTCTCCAGGAAAGGCGGTCGCCGTACCGTTGCCGATTTCAAGGATCCTATCATTCTCGCCCATGGAAAAGATGCTCGCTTGATTGTCTACACTGCCGAGTTATCTGAGGTCGTATCCATGGCCGATGAAGGTTGGGGCGGATTCAAGTGGAATTCCACCTACCAGGAAGCAAAATACTTTGGTCAGGCGGAGTATACCGTTGATCTGAGTCAGCTGTCAGAAAAGGATTTCATTGTCAACAATGAACAGAAGATCCTGACCGTACGAATTCCCTATGCTGTTCTGTCTCCTATCAATATCCTGAATGATAAGACTCAATTCAAAGACACGGAAAAGGGCTGGCTGGGCCCCAAAGAAGTTAAAATGACTTCGGAGGAACTCAATAAGATCATGCTTGAAATCGAGGAAAAGATGAAGGCTCAACTCATTGATGAGAATATCATGGCGAAGGCAAACGAAGAGGCGAAAGTTGTCGTGGCAGAGCTTTTGACGGCTACCATTCAGGCAGTGGATCCGGAATTCACCGTGGTCGTTGTATTCTAATGGAGGTAACTCACATGGCAAAAAACTTACGCATTGCAGGTGCGATCCTTCTTGCACTGACAATTATCCTGTCCTGTACTGTGGTTGGAAATAAGCTGACTGATCCTGCGACTTATGCCCATACCATTGAGGTACTGGATCACAACCGTACAACGATTCTCGGGCTGACTGCAGCTTCTGCAGCAGCATCCGCAGCTGTTTCCGCCCTGCCGGATGATGTGTGTTCTCCTCTCTCCCAGGAGATTTCAGACTTTACTACATATTTCATGCTGATTCTAAGCGTTATTTATCTGGAAAAATACCTTCTTACCATTTTGGCTGCAGCTGCCTGCTACTTGCTGATTCCTGCCGGATGCAGTTCTCTTCTGATAAATTGCTTTTTCCCCTCCGGTGTGCTGAAAAGCATTGGCACAAAACTTATTATTTTCGGAGCTGCGGTGCTGCTGGTTATCCCGACCAGTGTCTGGGTTTCTGACCAGATCAACGCAATTTATTCCGAATCTATTGCGATAACTGTTGAATCTGCCAGCGCTGTCAGCGAAAATCTGATTGGCGAAGTTGCAGAGGATGGTGCGGAGAACACCACAGTGATTGATGAAGCAAAAGCGCTTCTGGGTGACTTGTCCGGTTCTGTAGCTGGTGTTGTGGAACAGTTCAAGAACCTGTTGAATCGTTTCATTGAAGCAACAGCAGTTATGATCGTCACCACCTGTCTGATTCCACTTCTGGTTATCGTATTCTTTGTTTGGATCGTAAAGACATTGTTCAATGTTCAAATCATTCTTCCAACAAGCCTCCCGAAACCCAAACGCCACAAGAAGCTTCATGGCGACGGAAATGAATTGGCCCTAACTGAGTAACAAAAAGGACGCAGGTCTGGAAGATCCTTCTTCCAATCCTGCGTCCTCTTTCTGTTGTAGGCTTTGCTATTTGTGGGCTTTCTGGTGACGGGGTTCAGCTCGCCCCAGGTTTTCCGCTTGGCTAAGTCCATCTTGCGCTTTTCCTTCTTGGAAAGCTTCTCATAGGGAATGAATTTTTCCATAAACCTTCCTCTTTATTTTGTATCAAGAACAGTATATCACAACCGATTCTTCTATGAATTAAGGGATTGTAAATTGTCACTTCCATGGTACAATAAAAGAAAAGGAGATTTTGACTATGAAACGCCTTTTTGACTGCGCCGATCATTATATCCAGGCCAGAGACTGGAAAATGCTTGCAGGCCTCAAATTCTGCCTCTGCGCCATCGGCGTTCTGCTGGGACTGGCCGTTCCCGGAAAGCACAAAAAATGCGCCGCTGCCAGTGCTTTCGGGGTATTTCTGGCAACCTATATCCCACTGATGGCGGATTTTCTGGCCTTTGCGGTTGACTTTTTCCGTGTCAAAGAAAAAACTGAATAAATGCAAACAGGAGAGGGAACGCCGAGGAATTCTGCTGACCAATTTTGTTATGAAGAAAGAACGGTAAAAACTGTGGCCCTGGGAATTCCCGGGGTCATTGTCATGTCATGTTGGTGTTTGTTTTGTGGATTAAAATCGATCGATATAGCTTTGCAGCTTCTCCACAAACACACCGACATGATAACCGTCGCAGACTGCATGATGCACCTGGATGGCCAGAGGCAGCAACCGTTTGCCATCCCGTTCAAAGTACTTACCCATGGTGAAAATCGGCAGCAGGAATTTGCCGTCATCAAAGACATTGATGTTGAAGTTCGTAAACTCCACCCAGGGTACCATAGAGATGTTGAAAGAATTGGCAGGCGTTCCCTCCTTGGGAGCATAGCGGGTAGAGGTACTGTATTTCCGGGAATCTTCTTCGTAGCTTTTCAGGAACTCGTTGTAATCTTCTGAGAAGTAAGACCAGATTCCGGAGAAGTTCTTGTTCTCCTTGTTAAACACCGTGTACATGGGGTGCATGTTGTCGTAGATACCGAGGCCTTCTGGGGTGAGAGAAGTGCGGAATTCCGGCATATCGTTGACGGTCCTGGTCAGTAGCCAGATCATGGCGGGGTACAGCTTCTGCCCCTTCAGATTGGTGATATCGATGTTGACCACCACAGAATAGGTGCACACCACCTCTTTGATAAAATGCTCATAGAACTCTCTGCGTTCCCAGTTTTCCAAATCAATTAACTGAAATGCCATAAAACCACCTCGAAAACAGATGCCATCATTATAGCATGAAGGATATCCCCAGACAACAAAAATCGCCCCCTACGGAGCGTAAATGAGCAAAGAAATAACCCTTGATCTGTTAGCTAATCACTCTAACTGATCAAGGGTTATTTCATGAAGTTGTTGGGTTCCATCATTTACGTAACCTCTGCTTTCTATAGATTTGGGAGTTTACTTAGTACATTGGACTCACTCCTTTTTTGTATCTTCATAATACATCCGGTTTGAGAAGTTTTCAAGATGGGATGTTCCATAAGAATTACGGCAAAAAGTTGGAGAAAGTGAGTATAGACATTTCATTATCAAATATGTTATGATATTTATATTGGGCGGCTATTTTGGCTGCCCTGTTTTTGCGCTGGCGGGTATGAAACGGATTGTTGTATTGCTGCATAAAAAATACTCACTTTCCAAATGAAAGCGAGTAAAAAATAAAACTTAACGTGCCCTTTGGTGGAGATAAGCGGGATCGAACCGCTGACCTCTTGGATGCCATTCAAGCGCTCTACCAGATGGATGGTTGCACACCCACATTCGCATAGGTGAACCGTTTATACCCCCATTTTGTCCGTTTATATAGATTATTTTCATTCCTTTCATATATTCCTTTCTGCTGGTAAGTGGGGGCTGTGTCATGCAGCTCCCACTAAACTTATTAGGAACTGCTCGATGCTGATATTGAATTTGACTTTCAGTCGGTAATCCCGGAACACGTATACCCGTTCAATCAGATGTGATACAATTACCTTCTTTGCCGACATTGTGGCATTGTCGTAGGCAAATGCCCATTCCAGCATATCATCATAGAATCCGCTGATTTCTTGCAACTTTGCTTCGCCGCTTTCTAGCTCCTGTTTAGCCTTATTTAGCGTCTCACGAAGCTCTATACAACGTTGCTCCTGATCTAAGTATGCCGCATTCAGCATTTGTGCGGTAAATTGGCTTTCTCCTCGCAGGAGCTTTTCAAGTTCTTGTGTAAAATTCCGCAGGGAAGCTTCAGCTTGTGCCAAATCCTTTTCAGCCTTCTTAACGAAGGCTTTTTTGTTACCCATTTCAGAATTGTAGCAAGCCAACATAACTTCTGTCCGGGTCATTCGTTTCGCTTTAGCAAGAATACCACGTACCATCATATCAATTTTCTCGTCTAAGATATGTACCGTATAGCCTGTTTGACCGTCACAGTCGCCGTGTGTGCGGCTTTTGGTTTGACAGGTATAACGAACTCGCCGGGTATCCGTACCGTCTTTCCTGGGTCTGCCTTGCCCACTGGTGGTGATGCACAGCCGCGCGCCGCAGTGACCGCAAAAGATATTACCGGCAAGGAGCGATTCGCCGCGGGTATTGATAGGCGCGGATCGTGTTTGCTGGTTCTGTCTGGAGCGAATGGCAAGCATAGCCTGCACAGCATCAAATATTTTATCATCCACGATGCGCAGGTGCTCCTGAACTTGAGAACGGCTTTCACCACTTCGTAAAATTCCGATGTACTGAATATTGCGAAGCATACCGTTAATAGATGATGGATGCCAATTCTTCCCGGAACGGTTTTTATAGCCGTTGGCATTGAGGAAATTGGCAATGCGCTGGGCACCATAGCCCTCGGTGGCAGCTTTCTTGAAAATGAGCTGGACGATATAGGCTTCTTCCTCGCAGATAACAAGGTCAGTTACTTCCTGTTTTTTCTTATTGGTTCTGCCTTGCTTCACGGCATTATAACCATAAGGGCAGGAACCACCAGTATAGCAGCCATCCTCAGTCAGAATATGCAGACTGTTGGCTGTACGAACAGAGGTTTTCTGGCTTTCGCCATCGGCCTGCCAGTAACGGATAAAGTTGGTCAATCGGTCGGTATGGCTCTCAATCTTCTGCTCACCCTCTGTGGCACTCCACACACGGATGCCGTTGCGGATAAACCATTCCACAACGAAAGGGGTTTCATCGGAAATACGGCCGATACGGTCAAACATAAAAACCAGCAAAATATCGAACTTTCCCTTTATCGCATAGTCCTTTATGGTCTGAATTTTGTCACGGTTTTCAGCTCGGACTTTGTGACCGGAAACCCCTTCCTCCTGTAGTTCACAAACAACTGTCCATCCCATCTGCTCTGCAAATTGTCGGCAGCGCTTTCTCTGCATGTGAATATCTGCTTCGTTGTTCTCTGTGCGGTACAACTGCTGCCCTGTGGAAACACGATACAGACAAAGTACCCTTGTGCCAAGGGGGATAAAGGCAGGAATATCCATGCGCCATCCAGTTGATTTATCAAAAACATAGTTTGGGAAAATGCTTGTTTCTTTCATGTCAATCCATCCTATCTAGTATTGAAAATGAGATATTGGACTGACATACCCAAATATGAAATTGTCAAGGTTCATACAGGTATTTACCCACTAATATTATCTCATATTTCACAAAATATGTCAAATTTCCGAAGTTTCAGCCTACTTTTTGAAACATTGAGTTGATAAGAATGTGCTTGATATTATCAAACAATTCCGGGTTTGCTTCAGATGAAAAGACAGCTTCGACAATGCTGCCATTTACAATAAGGTGAACCGTGTTATTCTCTCTGTCTACATCGGTAATAGTGATACCAGTGTGGTTCTGATACATTTCCTACCTCCAGAGATGATTTGATGATATTATCGCATAAAGCGATTCGCGTTCTTTTTCTCATACGGTATTTCCCGCTCGGTTAGAGAAATTACCCTAAATGGCCATTCGGGAACATTTTGGAGAATACCACGGTAAAGGCGGTCTTTCTTTACCACAATAACGGCATCGAATCTGCCTGCTTTCCACGCTTTTTGCAATTTGGCAAGGCCAGGGCGTCCTAAATCAGAGCCGCTATAACCGCAGTCGGTGTAGCATCCTGTAATACGCATACCGTTGTTTTTGGCATACTGCTCAAGCTGCCTTTTCTGCTGTTCAATAGCAAACTGCCCATAGGCAACAGAGCCGTGGTCCACACGGCAATAGATTGCAACTTTGGCCATAAAAATGACCTCCTGATACGACAAAATCCGCACCTTAAATCAGGCACGGATTCTGAATTTTTCACTTTTCTGTATATATGTCTAAGGCTGAATCAGACGGCAGTCGGCAGCTGCTCCATAGGTTTTATAGTGCCTCCCCCCATTCCCATGACGGGGCGTTCTACGGTGTGACCCATAGCCAACGCAAGTATCATAATCCCTGTATCGTAATTCCCGGCCAATGCAGCCCTGCCAAGGCCGCTTGCAGTATAGATGTGGTTCGCTCCGTACCTGCCTATTTCACCTCCCCAGGCAAGTACCTCCCGGCGCATCTACTGCTGGCTCGTCACATACAGAATGTATCTGATTGCCCTATTCAGTTGTGGTAACGGCATATAGCCTGAGCCGGTTATCGGCCCGCACAAACGCACAGGATCTATGCGCTTGTGCGGTATGATAACCGCAGGAAATGTGTCCCAAATTGGGACACATTTTAGTCCTCTATTGTTTCTCCGGGAGGGAGCTGCATCGGATCAAAGTTATACAGAATCTCATACGCAACTGCTGCCTCAATTCGTGATTTCATATAGGCATCCACAACATCATAAGTATTTCCGTATTCATCTACGGCTGGTCGTTTTGAGCATTGGGTAATCATTGGTTCGTAGTGTTTGATAATAGCATCCATGGCTCTTTTATCCCCGGCCTTGGCTGCAAGAATAGTATGATAGGGTATCAGCTTATTCATCATCCTGTTCCTCCATCATTTTTCTCAAGCGACCCAGTGCTGCCAGTCGGCGGTACTTTGCGGTAGTGTTGTCGATCTGAAGAACTTTGCCAACCTCAACATCATTTAGGTTAAGGTAATAGTACAGCAGGATAACGTCCCTGCGTTGAGGTGTAAGTTTTTGCAGGAGTTCCCCAAATTCCGGATCGTACACATGAATAACATAACCCCGGACAGTATAGGCTCTGCGGTACAGGCGGTATGTATCTGTAACATTGGCTCGTCTACCTATTTCGGCAGGGGTCATATCTGATAAGGACACTTCTCGCTCCGCCTGTCTGGAATACTCCCTAAGAATGTCGATGCGCTTGGTCTTAATGACGGTTTTTGTGAATGAATCGAAGGTCTGCTCCATGTATGTATTAAACTGTTTTCTAGTCATTTCTACACCTCTCTTTCGGTATTTGTATATATCACGATCAGAAAGGGGCAAAATTGGGAAAAACCTTCAAAACTTCTGAAAAGAAGTGCAAAAACAATATATCTCAGCAAATTTCGCAGAAATAGCGTAGGAGGCTACCTATTAGTTGAGTAGCCGACCTCTCACATCACCGTGCGTACGGTTCCGTGCACGGCGGTTCAATCGCATAAGCGCAAAGACTCGCACCGGGCAAGGATACTGTAGTATCCTGCCTGTGCGAGTCGTTTGTTTGTTATTGAGCGTTAACTCTGGACTTCCACTTACATTCCAGTAGGCTTTGATGTAATCCCATTTATGGGCGTAGCACCTTGGAATACTTTATTGCAAAATCACCACATTAAAAATAGGCACAGGAAGGGAAGTTGCTAAACCTTCCTGTGCCCATAGAGGAGGAGACAAGCAGATATGCTTTCTCTCTGCTTGCCGGAGGAAGTCAAATTATGTGTAATGACTTTTCATCGATACTTTGTTTAATGTGCATACCATCAATGGTGCCAACTCGCATTTGGTTATTCCCGCACTTTTTGAGTTAACCGCGTAAAAATAATGCACAATTTAGGACTAAATCGTCTATTGTTAATACCTATTTTAATTTTCCAACGCCAAGGCCATGCCACCTCAATTCCCCCTTAATTATAGTTCTTCAATCAAGTGTAATCCATTTACTTCAGTTAAGCACGATTCGATATCGTTAGTTTCTTTATGCTTTTTGATGCGTGTATAGAATATGGCGCTTGCATTGTGTTTTTCACTTTCTTCCGCGCGGGTTATTTCCATATTCAACACTCGAATATCATTTTCTTTGAAAATAGACAATATCGTTTCCAAGCACTCCTTGTCAGAGTACTCTATGTAGTAGATCCTTTCACGAGCACTATTCAAAAGTTTATATTCCAGTTTTACAAAAAACAGTTCCGCAGAAAGAACCAATATAGTAACAAAAATGCCGCCTTCCAAATAGCCAGCGCCGATTGTGAGTCCTACAATTGCTGATGCCCATAATCCAGCAGCGGTTGTCAATCCTTTGACGCGCTGCTGTTTGGTTACAATGATCGTACCGGCACCAATAAAACCGATGCCAGCAATAACCTGTGCGCCTAATCTTGCCATATCTGTATAATATCCCATGCAAAGGTATAGATATTGGCTTGTCAGAGTGGTCATTGCGGCACCCATGCAGATCAAAATGTGTGTTCGAAATCCTGCCGGTCTACGTTTGTACTCTCTTTCGATTCCGATAATTCCACCACAAAACATTGCACACAGCATTCGGACAGTCACAGAAAATAACGTCATATCCCTAACATTATTTAATATCTCTAACAATGTTACTCTCCTTCATCAAATTTCCTTGATTACGCTGATACATTCCAGCTTTGATAATGCTGCTACGACTTTGGTGTGAGGTTGCTGCTTAGATAAACGCACAGATAATACCGCATTGGGTTTTTTATCCTGTGATTTTTTACCACGCTCAATATCTACTTCATATATTTGTATATTCAATGCTTTTAGGCAACCAATCACTTCATTGATGCCCTCTAAGGCAAAAAGTTCAACATAAAGGTTCATATTTCTTGCTGTTTCAATGAGAAATGCCTCAACCTTAGGCAGGAGACGCATGACTGTCATTATAAGGAAAAAAGCAAGAAATGCACATTCGTAAAAACTTGCACCAATTACAAGTCCCATACAAGCAGACGCCCAAAGGCTTGCTGCTGTTGTTAATCCTTTAATTTGCTGTCGCCCTGTTATTAGTATAGATCCTGCGCCCAAAAAGCCAACGCCGTTAATAACTTGTGCAGCAAAACGTGTGATGTCTGTTTTTGTCCCCACCATATTCGCTTGACTTAACCAGTGCGTTTCTATCATGTTGAGTTCGTACTGGCCCAGGATCATTGTGAGTGTTGCACCCAAGCATACCACCATATAGGTGCGAAATCCGGCAGGACGGTTTTTTCTTCCCCGCTCCAGACCTATGGCCCCGCCCAAAATGATAGCAAGGAACAATCTCAAAACAACTGACTCTATACTCAAATGCCGCAGATTTGGTACTTGTTCAACCAGTGTCTTTATGCTCAGCTCTCCAAGATTAGAAAAAAAAGAAACAAGAAAATATTCACATTCTACAAGGATGCTATAGATTTCAGATAAGGTTTCCAATCAGATTTTGCCTCCTTTAGAATTTATAACGGTAATTTCCAACGGGAACACTCGGTTGAGTGTTCCCGTTGTTTTTTGCTTCAGTTAAAAGAAGTAGGGATTCGTCCAGGCTGTGTTGCCGCTTTCATCGATACACTCAATGCGGATGTATTTCTCTCCGCCTTTCAGAGAGTAAGCGATTTCCGTCAGCGTTTGACCTTCCTCAGCGTAGTAACTACCGCCGCGAGTTGGGTAGGTCGTCACATGGATCTCCTTACAGGGGCTGCAACGGAAATAGATGACATTCTCTTCTCTGCCCCAATCCTGAATCTCAGGCCCTTGAGACAGATAATATTCACCCTTTTGCATGGCTTCCAGAATAGACGAAGCAGTGCGTTCCTCAGATCGGACCATGATCCAACCACCAAAGCGGTCGCTCTTGGCAGTCTTTCCGTGGGTATCGTCGCAGGCGATACCCCAGACTTTTCGACCACTTTCCAACAGAAGATCCCAGTAAAGGTCTGCCCGTCCAGCGTGCATCAGCCGCTCACAGCCGGTATTGAACACCTCGATGGCATGATACCCCTTTAGATCCAACACCTCATCCGGGGTCATCCGACTCCACTGCGGATGCGCCAGAACAGTAAATTGACCTTCGGCAACCATCTCGTCCACTAACTGCTGGTTGGAGATCTCACAGACCTCGTATTTTCGCTCCTTCCGGGGCTGGAAATCCGGATCACTAGAGAACAGACCTTCTTCCGAGGGGAACAGACCAACCACATGGATACACTTTGTATTCTTTTCGTGATGCCGAACATCACGTTCCCAGCCAGGGATTAGCAAAATATTCGTATCTCCCGCAAAAGCTTTGGCATTAACAACCATATTATGGTCGGTGATAGAGAAAAAGTCATAGTTCTGGGCACAGTAATCACGAATTTGCTGATCCGGAGGACACAGACCATCGGTTTGCGTGGTGTGGGAATGGATATTTCCCTTCAGCCAGGTTCCGGTAGCAGGGAAAAATGAACGGTACATTCAAACACCCGCCTTTTTAGTTCTCAATTTTCTCAACAGTCTTAGCAACGGGGGGCTTACGCCAACCCAGCAGCAGGGCAACAGCACCGATACCCAGGCCGATAAGGCTGGGCAAATAGTCGGGCAGCAGCAACAGAACGCCGCCGACAATGCACAGGCCGCGGAGGAAAATACCGATCTTGTCGCGCATGTAACCAACGGTGCAGAAGTTGATGAGGAAAACACCGGCCAGACCGGTAGCGGTGGCAAACAGGATATCAATCAGGTTGCCATCCATCAGCAGGGCGGGGTTGTAGGTGAAGGTATAGGGAATAATGAAGATCGGCAAAGCGATCATACAGCAAAGAACAGCTGATTTGAACCAGTTGGACTTCGCCAGGCCGGAAGCCATGAACACGGCAACACACACGGGAGGCGTGATAGCGGACAGGCAGGCATAGTAGAACACGAACAGGTGAGCAGCCAGAGGGGAGATGCCCAACTTGATCAGCGCAGGGGACAGAACGGAAGCACCCAGAACATAAGCTGCGGTGGTGGGCAGACCCATACCCAGCAGGATGCACACGAACATGGAGCAGACCAGGCACAGGAACATGCTGTTCTGTCCCAGAGCCACGATGATGCTGGACAGCTTGGTTGCAAAGCCGGTCAGGGAGATCAGGGCGATAACGACCTGGGAGCCAGCCAGAATGCCGCACATCTCGACAATGCTGGAGGTGCCTCTGGTGCAGGTTCCGAAGCAGATATCCACGGTCTTCTTGGCGGTCTCCTTGATGTTACGGGTCTCATAGAGGAAACAGCAGGCAAAGACCAACAGAGCCAGCAGGGTTGCCCAGAAAGCACCCATGGTGACGGTGTAGCCCCGGAGCAGGAAGAACATAAATACGGCCAGAGGTACCAGAATGGTGATGTAAGCGGTGGGCTTGATGAAAGGCTTCTCATCGCTGCCCTTGATATTATCTCGCAGGGATACCAGATGGATTCCGACAAAGGCGCTGCCGTAGAACAGAACAGCAGGAATAATGGCAGCCTGAGCAATATCCAGATAGTTCATGCCGATCAGCTGGGCCATTATGAAGGCACCAGCGCCCATAATGGGGGGCATGATCTGGCCGCCGGTGGAGGCCACGGACTCGATTGTGGCAGCCCACTCGTTGGAATAGCCAGCCCGTTTCATAGAGGGGATGGTGAACACGCCGGTGGCAACAACGTTACCCATGGCAGAGCCGGAAATCATGCCAAACAGGCCGGAGGCGATAACGGAGATCTTGCCAGAGCCACCGACGGAACGACCAGCAATACGCTGGCCCATCTTGATAAAGGTCTCGGCACCACCGGTACCGGCCAGAATAGCGCTGAAAATACTGAACATAGCCAGCATACCGGCAGACAGACCCAGCATAGTGCCCCAGATACCGGTACCGTTGTGGTACAGGGTCTGGAAGATCTTATTAAAGGAGAAGTTCTGATGTCTCCAGACACCGGGGAATATCTCGCCGAAGTAGGCATAGATCAGGAAGACGATGCCCAGGACGGGGAAGGTCCAGCCAACGCTGCGGCGGCTGGCTTCCAGGATCAGGACCACCAGGATAACTGCGAAGATTTTGTCCGCGGTGGAGATCCACTGCAGGGGCTGGTAGACGATGGTTTCGTAAATAGTGGTGACATAAATGCAGCAGGCTGCGGAAAGAACCGCGAACAGGATATCGTACCAGGGTACGCGGTCCAGGTCCTTACCCTTACGCATGGGCTTCATAATGAAGACCAGGGTCAGAACGAAAGCCAGGTGAACGGATCTCTGGATGATGTCAGAGAACATACGAACACCGGTAGTGTACAGCTGGAACAGAATCAAAGCAACGGACAGAACTTTGATTAAAATATTCCAGAAACCGGTTAATTTTCTCATAATAGTCTCCTACCTTTGAAAAAATGGTTCTGAATCGGCAATTCCGGGGGAAAATCCCCCCGGAATGCTTAAAACTCACTATTTTTGCACAATCTTTACCGGTTATTAGCCGACAGGAACGTACTCAGCGGGAATCAGCTCAGCGGGAACCTCGTAGCCCAGCTCGGTCAGGTACTGAACGGTACCGGCGTGCAGAGGGGTCTTGGCAGCCTGCAGAGTCATCTCGGGAATGTTGTTGTTGGCGCCGTTGGTATAAGCGGTCTTCCAAATGTCAGCATGGTCTTCCCACATGCACTTCCACATCTTGTAGACCAGCTCCTGAGAGAAGCTCATGTCGACCTGGATGCCCTGATAGGTGCAAAGGGTCTGGATCTCGTAGTCAATGCCTTCGTACTTGCCAGCGGGAACAGTTCCGGTGGTGACGGAGGGAATAGCCTCCAGAACGGTGGCCAGCTGCTCATCGGTATAGTTGATTAGCTCCACGGGACGGTTGGTATTAGCCTGAACGATGTAGCTGTCGGGAGCGGAACCGGTCTTGACGCCACCAACAATCTGACGGTTTGCGTAAGCGTCGCCGGCATCAGCCTGTGCAGCTTCAAAGTAGTTGGGATGGATGTCCAGAGCGTCCAGAGCAGCGTGCATAACAACAGCAGCAGCGGTGCCGGTGCCGCCGGGGTTAAAGTCTTTACCGTCCAGCTCTTCCAGAGAAGAGATGCCGGTGTCCTCAGCGACGAAGACCTGGATGGGGGTGGACTCATAGTACCACAGGATACGCACATCGGTGAAAGGATCACCCTCGAAGGTGGTGCCGGTACCGGTGTAGCTCTCATAGTCGGTGTTGGAAATGGAGTTAGCGATAGCAACTTCGCCAACGCGCAGCTCCTGGGTGTTGGCAACGTTACCGCCGGACTCAGCAACAGTGATGTCCAGCTCGGGCAGGTTGCTCAGACACTCGCCCAGAGAGACGCAGTAGGGGAACAGACCAGAGCTGGCTGCAACAGCAGACAGGGTCAGGTAACGGGTCTCGACCTTCTCTCCAGCAGCGGGGGCTTCAGCACCTTTTGTAGCAACAGGAGCCTCTGCAGAGGGAGCAGAGCTGGAGCCGCAGGCAGTCATGCTAATCACCATAGCGATGGTCATCAGAATGGCTAAGATCTTCTTTTTCATTATTGGGCCTTCTTTCTTATTAATTTTTGCCAAGACTTTGCTTGGTTTATAAAAATAAGTTATTTTCCTGTTTCACTCCCTTATACAAAAAGTTTAAGTCAAAAAGAAGAATAACTTATTTTCTGTTATTTTATACCAAAGTGTTGCGTTTTGTCTAATATTGTTATAGAATATATTTATAAGCAAAACTTATGAAAAGAGGCTTCAAATATGAATATTCGTTCTTTTCAATATTTTGTTACAATATCAGAAAAACCGACACTTTCGGCTGCAGCAGATGCACTATACATTAGCCAGCCTGCGCTGAGTCAGCAAATTAGAAAAATTGAGGAAGAAGTTGGCGCTGAATTGTTCATTAGAAAAGGTCATACAATGACCTTAACCCCAGCGGGAGAAGCCTTTTTGCTGTGTTCGCGTCGTATTCTGCAGTTCTATGTAGCTATGCAACGCGAAGTCAAAATGCTGAGTGTCGCAGAAAAAGACACTGTACATATGGGAATATCTCCCTTTTACAGTCAACATTATTTACCGAGGATATTGCCGCCTTTTTTGCAGCAGCATCCTCAGATCAATGTTGACATTGTGGAAGAAAACTCCGTCAATCTTGAAAACAAATTGCTGAAAGGCGAGCTGGATTTTTGCGCACTTCCTCTATATCCCAAAAACGAGCTGTTGGAGTATGAAACAATTTATCACGAGAAAATACTTCTGGCAGTTCCAAAGAATCACCCAATTAACTCCGGATATCCAACAGACGCTTTACAGACTAAGAATTACCCTTCCATAGATCTTGCGTTGATGAAAAACGAACCATTTATTGGTCTGAAGAAAATCCAGAAATTTTCAGCAATCGGTCTGCGGTTATGTGAAGAAGCCGGATTTGTGCCCCGCACGATTTGCGAAACAATGAACTGGGAAACTGTACATTTGATGATTGCATCTGGTCTTGGCGTTGGATTTGTTCCAGAAATTATGATTGGAAGCATCGTAGATCCCGAAATCTGTCCATGCTATTATCAGCTATCTTCCGCTCCAGTTTACAGAGACTATGCTCTAGTACACCGCCCGGGTGCTATTCTTTCTGAGGCTACAAACATTCTTCAGGACAGCCTGCGCGAGTTCTTCCGTGAAGTATGAATATAAAAAGGTTGCAGAAGCACCAGTATGCTCCTGCAATCTTTTTATGCTACAGTAATGTTAGAATACCGGAAATACCCACAAAGGCATAAACCAGTTTCTTAATTTTACTGGGATCAGTTCTATCCAGAATATGCAGTCCAATGGTTTTCCCCATCGTAATGCCAGCGAACCCTAAAATCGTGGCAGGCAGTAAGTCTATAGTAAAAATTCCGTTGACAATGCGGGTAAATAGATTGATGATATTTGTGAAAGCAAACAAGAACTGAATCGTTCCAATGTAAGATTCTTTCTCTTTGATAGCGGATATAAAATAGATGGCCATTAGCGGGCCACCGATACCAAAGAATCCGGATGTTATACCAGAAAGCATAGCACATAGAGCAGCAGTTTTTCGATTGGCCTGCATCGTTATTCTTTCAGAAAAAGCGAAAAAGTAGAATGCCAATACAATTAAAAACACGCCAAATGCTAAAGACAGGTATATAATCCAAAAGTAAGAACAAACTAACATCTTTCAAACAAAAGGAGAACTAAAAATGAAAATCAATTTTACTTCCAAGACCATTGAGGTCACCAAGACTTTTGCTAACAAGGCTTCCCGCTTCGGCTCTGAGGAATACACAATGCTGCGAACTGCAACCCACGATCTGCCCGGATTTGAAGTTGTAATCAAGGCTACTCCCGTTCGTCGCCGGACATACATGAGCGGTCTGACCTATGAAGCTATGGAGGCATACATTGCCATGAGCGACGAAGACGGCTCCCTCATGCGGGATTTCCAGATCTTGCGTCAGGGATGCAGTTATGGCGAAATCAAGAAGTGGTTTATGACCGTACTTCCTGAGTTCAATAACTTCGCCGCATAACCAAAACAAGTACCACTAAAGCGACCGATTCCAAAAGAACAGTGATATAATTTAGACATAAAGAAGAGGGGAACACAAAACCCCGAAACAAAAATCAAAACATTATTTGGAGGAAAATACTATGACTATCAACTACTCTTCTCGTACCATTCAGATGACCAAGAAGTTCGCAAAGGCTGCTGAGAAATTCGGTAGCGACGAATACAAGAACTTGCAGGAAGCTCGCAGAGATAATCCCACCTTCAAGGTTGTAATTGTTGCCCGTAAGGCTGCCGAAAAGAAAGATAACTACAAGGGTCTGACCTACTCCTACATGGAAAAGTACATCAATGCACACGATGATGCAGAAGAAAAAATGAAGGAATACAAGAATCTGCGTGGCTTATCTGATGAAGCTAAAGAAGCCCTTGCCGAGCCTTGCTCCTATAACGAAATTCGTGCCTGGTTCCTGAATGCCTATCCCGCAATCGCAAAGTTCCATGAGGATCGTGCAAAGTTACTGGCAGCCTAATAACAGGTGCCAGTAATACGACCGATAACAAAAGCCATCTGCTATAATAAACACATAAAGAACAGGGGATCAACCCTGATAACAAACAAAATTTTGGAGGAAAATATTATGACTATCAACTACTCTTCTCGTACCATTCAGCTGACTAAGAAGTTCGCAAAGGCTGCCGAAAAGTTTGGCAGCGATGAATATAAGAACCTGCAGGAAGCTCGCCGGGACAACCCTACTTTCAAGATCGTTGTTGTCTCCCGCAAGACCAGCCCCAAGAAAGATACCTACAAGGGTCTGACCTATTCCTACATGGAAACCTACATCAAGGCACATGACGACGACCAGAAGTCCATCATGGCAGAATATGAGATGCTCCGTGGCATCTCTAAGGCAGCACAGGAAGCTCTGGCAGAACCTTGCAGCTACAACGAGATGAAGACTTGGTTCCTGAAGACCTTCCCCGAAATCGCAAACTTTCATAAAATGCGTGAGGAACTTGTGTCTGCCGCATAAACGAGTGCCAGTAAAATGACTGGTTCTCAAATCCCCCTGATATAATAAACACATAAAGAACAGGGCAACACCCCTGATAAACAAAATGAAATATGGGTCGTGACCTACCACGAGAAGGAGAATTGTTATGAATCCCAAGAGTCGTCTGTCTGTCCTGTACGCTAAGAGCGTAATCGAAGTAAACACCACTTTCGCAAAGATGATGCAGAATCCCCTGTCCGATGAATACGCACTGCTCCAGAAGGTCAAAGCTGAGAACGAAGGCTTTGCCGTTCGCACTCGCCAGATCAAGAGCAATCCCAAGAAGGAC
>JAFQHF010000125.1 GCA_017398105.1 Oscillospiraceae bacterium
GGCAATGTAACCCAGCGTATCGAGGTGGATAGCATAAGCTGCAACTTCAACCACTATCCCTACGAGGTGGTGACATACGCAAGGCTATCCATCATCCGCGAGAAGAGTATCACCGAGCGTAGCCTTGTAACCAAAGGCCGACTGCTTAACTCCACACGCAGCGATAACAACCCTCACGGATTCATCTTCGAGGCGTTCCGTGTGGTGGAGAACAAGGACCTGAGAGTCTATGACAGATAACCCAATTATTCACCATTAACATTTACAGCGATGAAAAAGTACATTCAGAGAATCAAGGATTCAATAAACAAGTCTTGGAACAACAAGACATCGAAGACAAAACGCCTTATCATCTACGGCCTCCTGCTGGCATATATGGGATTTGCCCTCTATGTAATCTTTATGCCTGCTCCCGATTACAGGTATGAGGAGTATGTCAGAAGTGAGCCGCCTGCCACCAATCTGATTATCGAGGAGGAGTCAACTCCTGCCGACAGTCTCTCGGATGAGAAGATACGGGAGATGGAAGAGTTCTTTAACCAATTTAATTCAGAGAGCTATGAGTAACGATGCAAATGCTCTGAAAAGAAAGGAGCAAATCAAGAAAATTCTTGTGTATGGCGGAATGGTTATGCTATGTCTTGTATCATTCTATTTCATCTTCAAGCCATCAAAGGAGCAGGTGCAGGCGGAACAGCAGAAGGTAGGCTTCAACGCCGAACTTCCGGACCCGCGAGGTGCAGGCATCGAGGCCGACAAGATTGCCGCCTACGAGTTGGAGGATATGCGTGTCAAGCAGGAGCAGAAGATGCGTACCCTTGAGGACTTTACCGCAATGACCACCGATGACGAGGAGGAAGAGGTGGTCGAGATACCCGAAGAGCCAAGATACATAGGTGGCAGCGGTGGCTCGTCATACCGAGGTGTCAGTAGCAGTCGGAGCAATTCGTTCTCCACATCCACATCTGCCTACAATGACATCAATGCTACGCTCGGTAGTTTCTACGAAGAGCCGCGTGAGGATCCCGAAAAGGAGGCTCTGAAAGCGGAGCTTGAGGAGCTGAAACTGTCGATGGCACAACAGCAGAACAGCCAGCCGACATATGCCGACCAGGTGGCACTCTTGGAGAAGTCATACGAGCTTGCAGCGAAGTATATGCCCGGCAATGCCGCCACCTCCGAGGGCGCAGCCGAGGAGGTGGAGACCACCACACGAAGTGGCAAGGCGAAGGCACAGCCCGTAGGTCATGTAACGACTCCCGTAGTATCGGCATTGGCTCAGCCTGTGAGCGACTCGGTGATGATAGCACGCTTGTCGCAATCCGTAGGCGGTGGCTTTCACACTGCGGTAGGAGAAGCACCACAGCAGACAGCACGGAATACCATCAAGGCGTGTGTGCATGGCGACCAGACCATAACGAGCGGTCAGAGTGTGCGGCTCAGACTCTTGGAGGCGATGCGTGTCGGAAAGTATGTACTGCCACGAAACACCCTCATCACGGGTGAAGGCAGCATCAAAGGCGAAAGGCTCGACATCGAGATTCTTCAGGTGGAGCATAACGGGACTATCATTCCCGTAGAACTTACCGTCCACGACAATGACGGACAGGCGGGAATCTTCATACCCGGCTCCATGGAGGCGAGTGCGGCAAAGGAGATGGCGGCAAATCTGGGGCAGAACCTCGGAACGAGCATATCCATCACCAAC
>JAFQHF010000091.1 GCA_017398105.1 Oscillospiraceae bacterium
GAGCAGGCTAAGGAATACTGCTGCGCAGGTCTGAAGCGTGTCTGCGAACTGGCCGGCATTCCTCCCGTACTGCACATGGGCTCCTGCGTTGATATCTCCCGTATGATGGTCCTGGCTTCCGACATCGCCAAGGACTGGGGCATCAACATCTCCCAGGTTCCCGTTGTGGGCTGCGCTCCCGAATGGATGTCCGAGAAGGCCGTCTCCATCGGTAACTACGTCGTTGCTACCGGTATCGAGACCTTCCTGGGCGTTGATCCCTACTCCAAGGGCTCCGAGGAAGTCACCCGTCTGCTGCAGGGCGAAGACGGCGTCAACCAGTGGGTTGAGGCTAAGTTCGTTGTCGACACCGACATCGACTCCCTGGGCGACAAGATGATCGCCTGCATCGAGGCCAAGCGCGCTGCTCTGGGCATCTAATTGAAATTTATGTCATTGCGAACCAGCGCGCACGCTGGTGTGGCAATCCCCCGGACTTGCGGGTGCCTGAAAAAATGCAGGAGATTGCCACGTCGCTTCGCTCCTCGCAATGACAGCGTAAACGAGGTCTTTTTCCAATGAAACTAGCGATTACCGGTAAGGGCGGCGTGGGCAAGACCACCCTGTCCTCCACTCTGGCACGGCTCTATGCCGACGAGGGCCGGACGGTTCTGGCCGCCGACGTGGACCCCGATGCCAACCTGGGCCTGGCCCTGGGCCTTTCCCAGGAGGAAGTGGATGCCATCGTCCCCATCTCCAAAATGCGCACCCTGGTGGAAGAACGCACCGGTGCCACCGCCGCAAACAAGTTCTTCAAGCTCAATCCCTATGTGGCTGATATCCCCGATACCTTCTCCAAGGATATCAACGGCGTCAAGCTGCTGGTCATGGGCACTGTGGACGTGGGCGGCAGCGGCTGCGTCTGTCCTGAGCACGTGATGCTCAAGTCCATCCTGTCCGCTCTGACCTATCGGAAAAACGATGTGGTCATCATGGATATGGAGGCGGGTCTGGAGCATCTGGGCCGCGGTACTGCCATGAATATGGAGCAGTTCATCGTGGTCATTGAGCCCGGCGCAAGAAGCGTGCAGACTTACCGCAACGTCAAGCGGCTGGCAAACGACCTGGGCATCAAGCGGGTTCGCGTGGTGGCCAACAAGGTTCGGGATGATCGGGACGAGGAATTCGTCCGGGCCAATATTCCCGCCGAAGACCTGCTGGGCTGCATCCATTACAATCTGGAGATCATGGACGCGGACCGCCAGGGAAAGTCTCCCTATGATTTCAGCCCCACGGCAATCGAAGAGATCCGGAAGATCAAGGAAATTCTGGATCGCGACTGATGAGTTATAAATGAATGTCATTGCGAACCAGCCCGCAGGCTGGTGTGGCAATCCCCCGAGCGTTTGGGATGTTTCCGTTTTAGCGGGAGATTCCCACGAAGCAGTGAGCTGCTTCCCGGAATGACAGAAAAACGGAGGAACCTATCATTATTTATAGGAGGAAAAACCGTGACACTTTTTGATAGAGTTTTTGGCGGTAACGACTACAACTACGCTCGTACCGTAGCCGCCATTGATGAAGCCATTGCTGCCAATGGTGAGGGTTGCGCAGTTGCTTTCCCCGCTACTGCTTACAATCTGCCCTGCTACTATGGTATTACCGGCAAGAAGGTCAACACTCTGGGCGAGCTGAAGGCTGCTCTGGAGAATGACATTAAGCCCATGATGACCCGCAACAACCGCCTGCAGGATGCATTCGACAGCGGTGTCGCTTCCGCTCTGTGCGCAGAGTTCCTGGAAGTTCTGAAGTACCTGAACGGTGCTGAGCCCTACGCTGAGCCCGAAATGGGCCACCTGACCGACTCCTTCGTCCGTAACCTGGGTGTTCCCCTGGTTACCGGCGACATCCCCGGTGTTGCCGTTATCATCGGCGGCGCTGAGGACCCCGCTGAGACCGTTGCTCTGGCCAAGGAGTATCAGGCTCAGGGTATCCTGGTCACTCTGACCGGCGATGCCATCAAGCACTGCTACGAAGCCGGCATGAAGCTGGGTGAAGGCGTCCGTGTCGTGCCCCTGGGCTACGAGATGCAGTCCGTCATCCACGTTGTTTCCGTTGCTGTGCGTGCTGCACTGATCTTCGGCAACATCACCCCCGGCGACTACAAGGCTCTGTACAAGTACACCATGGACCGTGTCCGCGCTTTCGTCAACGCTTACAAGCCCCTGTCCGACGAGATCGTTTCCTACGGTGCCGGTGCTATCTGCCTGGGCTTCCCCGTTGTCTCCAACGAGACTGAGAACATGTTCCGTGTTCCCAAGTCCCTGATCCAGCAGCTGGATACCTCCAAGTGGAACGCCACCTCTCTGGAGGCCCGCGACATCAAGCTGAAGATCACCAAGATCGACATCCCCGTTTCCTTCGCTACCGCTTTCGAAGGCGAAATCATCCGCCGCGGCGATATGCAGGTGGAAGTGGACGGCTCCCGTGTGGACTGCTTCGAGCTGGTTCAGACCAAGGAAGCAAGCGATGTCGAGGATCACAAGATCACCGTCATCGGCCCCGAGATCGACGAGATTCCCGTGGGCTCCAAGATCTCCCTGTCCTACACCGTCAACGTGGCCGGCAAGGCTATGCAGCCCGACTTCGAGTCCGTTATGGAGCGTAAGTTCCACAGCTGGATCAACTGCATCGAGGGCGTTATGCACACCGGTCAGCGTGACATGATCCGTATCCGTATCAGCAAGGCTGACTTCGAGGCCGGCTTCAAGTTCGCTCACCTGGGCGAAGTCCTGTATGCCAAGGTCAAGAACGAGTTCGAGGCTGTTGTCGACAAGTGCGAAGTCACCATCATTGTTGACGCAGAGCAGAACAAGGAGCTGCGCGCTGCTGCAAACGAAGTCTTCAACAAGCGTGACGCACGTCTGGCATCCATGACCGACGAGTCCGTTGATACCTTCTACACCTGCATCATGTGCCAGGCCTTCTCTCCCAGCCACGTCTGTATCGTTACCCCCGAGCGTCTGGGTCTGTGCGGCGCCGTGTCCTGGCTGGATGCCAAGGCCACCAAGGAGCTGGATCCCGCAGGTCCCTGCCAGCCCATCGTCAAGGAAGGCTGCCAGGACGAGAAGCTGGGCCGTTACGACTCCATGGACGCTGCCGTCAACAAGTACTCTCAGGGTGCTGTTGAGCGGATCACTCTGTACTCCCTGTTCCAGGATCCCATGACCTCCTGCGGCTGCTTCGAGTGTATCTGTGGTGTTGAGCCCGTTTCCATGGGCGTTGTCATCACCTGCCGTGAGCATGCCGGCATGACTCCTCTGGGCATGAGCTTCTCCGAAATGGCATCCATGACCGGCGGCGGCGTTCAGACCCCCGGCTTCATGGGCCACGGCAAGCACTTCATCTCCTCCAAGAAGTTCATCGCAGCAGAAGGCGGCCCCGGCCGTATCGTCTGGATGCCCAAGATGCTGAAGGATCAGATGCGTGAGCGCCTGGATGCTACCGCTCTGGAGATGTACGGTGTTGAGAACTTCACCGACATGATCGCTGACGAGACCGTCTGCACCGAGGATCCCGAGGAACTGCTGAACTACCTGTCCGAGGTCGGCCACCCCGTCCTGGGCTTCGAACCCTTCGACATGTAAGCGGGCAGCGCCCGCAGGCAATGCGTGATCGGTGCGGTGGGAATCGTTACTTCCCTGACATGAATTGAGGTATGATTGCCACCGGCAATCATCTGTATTACAGATTCGCTGCGCGGAGCACCACGCTCGGTATCGCTTCTGCGGTGCACAACATAATAAGATAAGAGAGGGAAGCGGCTTGCCGCTTCCCTTTTTTCACAATTTTATCTGTAGGGCGGGGTGATGACCCCGCCGACCAGGTTGCGAAATTAGCCGGGTAAACAGTGTGGAAGATGCAACAAATTGGACACAACCATCTGGGGAGATCATCGATAGTAGGTCAGCGGGGATATATCCCCGCCCTACAATTTTTAGCGCATACCTTTCCTTCCGGCCGCATACGCTGTCCCAGAGAGGGAGGGATGGATATGGAGGAAGCTTTGCCCCATAAGCTGCAGCTGGAGGAACGCAGGAAGCTGACTGTGACCGGCGTGACCGAGATCATGCGCTTCGAGGAGACGGCGGTGGTGCTGCAGACATCTTTGGGTCTGCTGATCGTTCAGGGACAGGGACTGCAGCTGAAGCAGCTGTCCCAGGATGCTCAGGTGATCGTAGAGGGCAGTATTTGCGCACTGGCCTACCAGGAGCAGCGGACGGACGGATTCTGGAGGAGGCTGCTGCGATGAGTCCGGAGACGGCGGCCCGGCGGTTTTTGGGGGCGCTGCTGCTGGGAGGCGGCCTGGGGATTGTCTATGGATTCCTGCGCCCGCTCCGGCAGCGGCGGACGCATCTGGCAGACGGGCTCTTTATGGCGGCATTTGCCTGGGCCTATCTTGTGCTGGGCTTCGGGATTTGCCGGGGGGATATCCGCACCGGCTACTTTTTCGGGCTGCTGGCAGGGGCTGCGCTGTGGGAAATGACTGCCGGAATGCTGCTGAGGCCGGTTTTTGCCGGGTTTTGGAAAATTCTGGCAGGTGCAGCGGAAAAACTCCTGCGGCCTGTGAAAAAATTTTTGTATTTTTCAAAAATTTTGTTTGCATCTGCGGAAAAATGGGTTACAATAAAACGTAAGTATCTTTGGCGATCACGGCGCAGAAACGGAGGAAAAGCCCATGGCCGAAAAGAAACCCGGCAAGACCATCGGGAAAGTGGAGATCCGTCCGGCTCCCAATCTTTTGAAGATCGTTCTGATCGCGCTTATTCTGTTTTCTATGGCAGCCCTGCTGGGCCTGGGATGGGTCCACAACGGACTGCAGGAGCAGATCGGAAAGCTCAGGCGGGAAGCCGCCGCAGTAGAGCAGGCCAACGAAGACCTGCAGGAAAAGATCGAGGACGTGGGTTCCGTCCAGAGCGTGAAGGACATCGCCCGGGATGAGCTGGGCCTGGTGGACCCGAACACCGTGATCATCGATCCCCAATAACGTCATTCAGACAGCAATTGTCATACAATATGGAGGAAGCAGAGCATATATGGAGTTAACCGTAGGAGCCGTCTTAGAGGGCAAAATCAAGTCCATCACCAATTTTGGCGCATTTGTTGCCCTGCCGGAGAACAAGACCGGCATGGTACATATTTCCGAGGTCGCCAACGCCTATGTCAGTGACATCCGGCAGCATCTGACCGAGGGTCAGGATGTGAAGGTCATGGTCATCGGCACCGATAACGGCAAGATCAACCTGTCCATCAAGCGCCTGGAGCCCAAGCCCCAGCGTGAAAATAACGGCGGCCGTCCCAATTTCCGCAGCAGCAATGGCGGTAACGGCGGCTACAGAAACCGGGAAGGCGGCAATTTCCAGAACCGGGAGCAGAATCAGGGCGGCGGAAACCGTCCCCAGCGTGCGCCCGTTCAGCCTGCAGCCCCCAAGACCGCTGACCAGCTGTTCGAAGAGAAGCTGAAGGCCTTCATGACCGAATCCGACAGCAAGCTCTCCGGCATGAAGCAGTATGCCGACCAGCGGGGCAGAAGAAGAAGAGGCTAAGAAAAACGGGCTGTGATCAGCCCGTTTTTTGATGAATCCACCGGGTAAACTCCGTAGGGGAGGGATTTATCCCTCCCTCTGTGCCGCGTGGATTTATGCAGTTTGTTTGGTGCTGAAACTGTACAGTTTTGCATGGATGGTCGCAGCGCGACAGACAGGCTGCTGAGGGAGGGATGAATCCCTCCCCTACAATACCTTTTGATCGAAGAGGCAGATACATGAAAACTGTTGTCATCACCGGCGGTTCCCGGGGAATCGGGGCAGCGGCGGTGGAATTGTTTGCCGCCAGGGGAGACCGGGTGTACTTCCTGTACGAAAAAAATCACGAGGCGGCCCGGGCCGTGGCGGAAAAAACCGGAGCCACCCCCATCTGCTGCGATGTGGCGGACGGCGCTGCCGTGAAGGCGGCCTTTGCCCGGATTCCGGATGTGGATATTCTGATCTGCAATGCGGGCACCATGTGGTTCGGCCTGCTGTCCATGATGGAAGAAAAAGACTGGGACAGACTCTTTGCCGTGAATGTCAAGGGGATCTACCACTGCGTCAACGCCGCCATGCCCTTCTTCCTGAAAAAGCATGCAGGCACCGTCATCACCGTATCCTCCATGTGGGGCCAGGTGGGAGCCAGCTGCGAGGCGGCCTATTCTGCCACCAAGGGTGCGGTCATTGCCCTGACAAAGGCGCTTGCCAAGGAGCTGGGCCCCAGCGGCATCCGGGTCAACTGTGTGGCTCCCGGTGTGATCCTGACGGATATGTGCGCCAATGTAGACCCGGAGGTTCTGGCGGAAATGGCGGAGGAAGCCCCCGTGGGCAGAAACGGCAATGCCATGGATGTGGCCAAGGCCATGGAATATCTTGCCGGGGCCGATTTCGTTACGGGACAGGTTCTGACGGTCAACGGCGGATATATCATTTGAGAAAACCCAATGTAGGGCGAGGTCATGACCCCGCCGACGCACCAAACATTTTGTAAGGTGCCGTTTGTGCGGGAGAACCGTCTGATTCCGATAATCGCCGCCGATCGGTATTCGATACCTGATCGGCGGGGTCATGACCCCGCCCTACAATTTCAATTTTTATAACAATAACAAGGAGATAAAGACTATGAAACTTTCTATCGGCTGTGATCACGGCGCACTGACTCTGAAGAATAAGGTCGTCGCCCATCTGGAAAAGCAGGGACATGAAGTGAAGGACTTCGGCACCTACACGCTGGACAGCTGCGACTATCCCGAATTTGCCGCTGCCGCTGCCAGAGCAGTTGCCTCCGGCGAGTGCGACAAGGGCATCGTCCTGTGCACCACCGGCATCGGTGTGTCCATTTCTGCCAACAAGATCGACGGCATCCGCTGCGCACTGCTCAGTGATGTCTGGTCTGCCAAGATGACCCGGCTGCACAATGATACCAACATGATGGCCCTGGGCGCAGGCGTGGTGGGCGAAAACCTGGCTCTGGAGATCGTGGACACCTGGGTGGGCACTGAGTTTTCCGGCGAGGCGCGTCATCAGAGAAGAATCGACAAGCTGATGGCTCTGGAGAAGTAAACACAAAACGGACACCTTTGAGGTGGCCCCAAAAAGTTAGACAACTTTTTCTAACTTTTTGGGGCCATTTGCGGTGCCCGATTTTACAGTTCATTCGTAGGGGCGGATTTTCAATCCGCCCTTCTTTTGCTATTCAGGGAGGATTAAAAATCCTCCCCTACAATGTATAATCAGAAATGATAGCCCACTTCCAGCAGCCGCATCAGGGCTTCATTGGCTTCCTCGTCGGTGAACAATGCGGTGTAGCGTTTGTCGATGACCAGGGCTTCCAGGCTCAGCTCCAGATGGCCGCAGGAGAGCAGCTGGTTAAAGCCGTCACTGAGCCGGTTTCCGGACAGGGTGCGCTTTGCGGTCTTCAGGGCATCGGGTTCTGCCACCGGGCGCATTTTGACGCCGAGGGCTTCGGCTTTGGCCCGGGCGGCAGCCCAGGCGGCGGTGAATTTCTGTTCCATTGAGATTGCTCCTTTGCGTTTTCTTTTATTGTACTCGTTTTGCACGGGAAATACAAGCCAATCGAATCCGGAGATTTTGCAGACTCCGGACTCGGCATGTTCACCAATCAAGAACGCGTGTCCGCGCTTCGATTGCACGAAAGTGAGAAAATGCACAACATTGTTGCAAATTAACAAAAATATGGTATATTGTATGTGTGAAATTACCTTGTGAAGGGAGACTGTCCATGAATACGCAGATCGCACTTGACGAATATGCACAGGCTCTGCGGCAGGGCCAGAAGGAATACCGGGAACTGCTGATGGCCGGAAAACCTCCACACCCTGCGGTGCTGGACGAAATCCTGCCGGAGATCTCCACGGAATCGGTGATGAATCTTGGTCTGGTGGATATTCCGGCCGAACGGATCGTGGGCACCAAGACGGCCGGACGGATCACGGCCTTTACGGCATCCTTCCGCCCGCTGCTGGATCAGAAGACGGAGTTCGGCTCCAAGTGGGTCAATCTGTGCAAGGCCCACCTGGGTGAGGCGGGTATCTCTGACCCCATTGAATGCTTTGAGTATCTGGGCAATTTCTATGTCCAGGAGGGCAACAAGCGGGTCAGTGTGCTGCGGCATTTCGGTGCGCCCCGGATCACCGGCACGGTCAGGAGAATCCTGCCCCAGCAGTCCGAAGAGCCCCGGATCAAGGCTTACTATGAATTCGTGGAATTTTACAAGGCATCCCGCCTGTACATCCTTCAGTTCCGCCGCCCCGGCGATTACGCCAAGCTCTTAAGCTACATGGGAAAGAAGTCCGGCGAGGTCTGGACGGAGGAGGAACGGCGAACCTTCAATTCCTATTACCACTATTTCCGGGAAGCCTTTGAGGCGCTGAATACCCGGGATGATGTGCTGCCGGAGGAAGCCCTGCTTCTTTGGCTGAAGCTGTATCCCTTCCAGGATCTGGGCCGGCTCACCGGCGCCCAGCTGCGCAAGAGCCTGATCGCCCTGCGCGATGACGTGATCGCCAGCGCCAGAAAGGAAGAGGCGGTGAAGGTCCAGACCAAGGCTGAGGACGAAAGCAAGGGCAGCATCGTCAGCCGCATCGTGTCGGTACTGGATCAGCTGGACGTGGCCTTTGTGCACCAGCTGGAAGCCAGCAAAAGCGCCTGGGTCATGGGCCATGAGGAGGGCCGGGAGCATATCGAAGCGGTCTTCGGCGACCGGATCAAGGTGCGCACCTATTTCGGCGCCAACTCCCCGGAACAGGCGGAAGCCCTTATTGAACAGGCTGTGGCGGACGGGGCCCAGGTGGTGTTTACCACGGCGCCTCCCCTGAGCCGCGCCACATTGAAGGCGGCGGTGAAATATCCCAAGGTGCGATTTCTGAATTGCTCCGTGGATCAGCCCTATTCCTCCATCCGTACCTATTACGGGCGGATCTACGAATCCAAGTTCATCACCGGCGCCATTGCCGGTGCCATGGCACAGAATAACCGGATCGGCTATATTGCCTCCTATCCCATTTTCGGCGTGACCGCATCCATCAATGCCTTTGCCCTGGGCGCCCAGATGACCAATCCCCGGGCCCAGATCGAGCTGCGCTGGTCCTGCGTGGAGGGCACTCCCCAGGCGGACTTCTTTGCCGACGGCATCCGGGTCATCTCCAACCGCAATGCCCCCACCCAGTCGAAGATGTACCTGGATTTCTGCAACTATGGTACGTATCTGATGGATGACCGGGGAGATCTGGTGCCTCTGGGTACGCCAACCTGGGTCTGGGGCAAGTTCTACGAGTTCGTCATCCGCAGCATCCTCTCCGGCGGCTGGAAGCGGGAGAAGGGCGTGTCCACGGCGCTGAATTACTGGCTGGGCATGGACAGCGGTGTTATCGGCGTGAACCTGTCGGACAAGCTGCCGGAGGGCGTGCGCCAGATGGCGAAGCTCCTGGAAAAGGGTCTGACGGACAGTGTGCTGGACCCCTTCCTGCGCAAAATCATTGCCCAGGACGGCACGATGAAGAATGACGGCACCCGCCGCTTTACCCCCGGAGAGCTGCTGCGTATGGACTGGCTGTGCGAAAATGTCATCGGACAGATTCCTGCCTTTGAAGAGATCCTGCCCATATCTCAGAATATGGTGCGGGAACTGGGACTGTACAGAGACAATATCCCTGCGGAAAAGGAGGCTAAGTCCCGTGAAGATCTTGACCATCTCCGATGAAGAGTGTCCCGCCCTGTGGGATTTTTACACCCCCGGACGGCTGGATGGCTATGATCTGATTATTTCCTGCGGGGATCTGAATTCCAAATATCTGAGCTTCCTGGTGACCATGGCAAAATGCCCGGTGCTGTATGTCCATGGCAACCATGATACGGCCTACATTGACCGTCCGCCGGAGGGCTGCGACTGCATTGACGGCCATATCATTACCTACAACGGTGTTCGCATCCTGGGTCTGGGCGGCTGCCGGAAGTACCATCCCGGCCGGCATCAGTACACGGAAAGACAGATGCGTCTGCGGATCGCCCGGCTTCGCTGGAGGCTGTGGCGCATGGGAGGCGTGGACATCGTGGTGACCCATGCGGCACCGGAGGGGCTGGGGGATTCCGATGATATCGCCCACTGGGGCTTTGCCGCCCTCCGGAAATTTGTGGACAAATATAAGCCCATGTATCTGGTTCACGGTCATGTCCATATGTCCTATGGGCATAATATCCCCAGAGAGATCGACCACAACGGAACCAAAATCATCAATGCCTATGAGCGTTACACCATTGAGGTTCCCGACCGGCAGGTCAAGGTGAAGCACCTGAACCAGGTGATCTATAAAACCAGAGTCCGGGACGAGGATGACGAGCCCAGCCTGGTGCTGAGATAAAGCCTTCCCCCGGGGGGAAGGTGGCACGGCACAGCCGTGACGGATGAGGGATGGCGAACGCTTCCGTCATAGTTTGCAGTTACGATGCAATCGTACCAAGCCTCAACAGTATGCTTCTTTATCTGAAGTGCATACGCATCGTCACCTGTCGCCATCCCTCATCAGTCAAAAATCAAAGATTTTTGACAGCTTCCCCCCGGGGGAAGCCTTTGAACACCGTAAGCGGCAATGCAAACCGAAAAAAGAGGTGATACTATGTTTAACGGCTTCACTCCGGAGACCATTGACTTTCTCTGGGGTATCCGCATGAATAACAACCGGGAATGGTTCCTGGAGCATAAAAAGCAGTACGTGGATGCCCTGTACGAGCCCATGAAGGCACTGGGAAAGGAACTGTTCGAGCCCTTCCTGGACAAGCCCGGCAATGTGCTGAAGGTCAGCCGGATTTACCGGGATGCCCGGATGCACCCGCCGGAGCCCTATAAGGAAAGTCTGTGGATCTGCATCCGGCAGGATGTGGATTGGTGGGCGGAAAATCCCTGCCTGTATTTTGAGATCAATCCCGAGGGCATTTCCTATGGCTTCTTCATCTGGAAGCCCCGGACGGCCACTATGGAGGATTTCCGAAAACATATCACCGCTTACCCCGATGCATTTCTGAAGCTCATCCGGGACACGGAGAAGGCTGTAGGACAGCCCATTCTTGCCGAATGCTATAAACGGCCCAAACCCACAGAAAATCCGGATCTGGCTCCTTATTTTGCCTGGAAGGGCAAGATCGGCTGCGTCCGGGATGTGCCGCCCGGCGATGCCATTTTCGGCCCCGAATTAAAGCATGAGGTGGCAGACTTTTTTGAAAAGCTGACACCTTTGTATAACTATTTTAATCAATTCAGGGTTTGACCGACCCAGATTGTAGGGGAGGGATTCATCCCTCCCTCTGCCTGCCGAAGATTGCCTGCTGTTGGTCTTCGCAGACAGAATTTGCAGACAGATGAAACCACGCAAAAAATATTACGTTCCGGGAGGGATGAATCCCTCCCCTACGGAGATTTACCCTAGATTTCAAGGAGAGTTAAGAATATGAAAAAGACCATTTTCACCGGCATGGCTACCGCCATTGTCACCCCCATGACTGCAAACGACATTGACTACGAGGCCCTGGGCCGCTTTATCGAGTTCCAGATCGAGAGCGGCATCAACGCCATCGTGGTCATGGGCACCACCGGCGAGAACGCCACCATCGAGCCTGAGGATCAGAAGAAGGTCATCGCCTACACCGTGGAGAAGGTTGCCAAGCGGGTTCCTGTCATCGCAGGCACCGGTACCAACAACACCGAGCATGTGCTGCACAACACCAAGAACGCCTGTGAGGTGGGCGCAGATGCCATCCTGGTGGTTACCCCCTACTACAACAAGGCCACCCAGAACGGTCTGTATAAGCACTTTGTTACCATCGCTGATGCTTCCACGGTTCCTGTGATCCTGTACAACGTTCCCGGCCGTACCGGCTGCAACCTGCTGCCCAAGACCGTGGCACGGCTGGCAGAGCATCCCAATATCGTGGGCGTGAAGGAAGCCACCGGCAATATGGCTCAGATGGTGGAGATCATGCACCTGTGCGGCGACAAGATCGATGTCTATTCCGGCGAGGATGCCCTGACCGTTGCCATGATGGCCATGGGTGGCGCAGGCACCATCTCCGTGCTGTCCAACGTGGCCCCCAAGGAAGCCGTTGCCATGACCGATGCCTGCAAGGCCGGTGACTTCAAGACCGCTGCCAGAATGCAGTGCGACCTGCTGCCTCTGACCAACGCCCTGTTCAGCGAGGTCAATCCCATCCCTGCCAAGGCTGCCGTTTCTGCAATGGGCTTCGGTGAGGAGAACCTGCGTATGCCCCTGACCCCCATGGAGGATGCAACCCGGGCAAAGCTGTATGAAGAAATGAGAAAGCTGGGTATCAACGTATGAGAGCAGTGGTTTGCGGCGCCAACGGCGCCATGGGTAAGCTGATCTGCGGCATTTTCGGTGACGAAGTGGTGGGCAAGGTCAGCATTGACGGCGAAAACAACGTCCCCAAGACCTTCGAGGAACTGGGTGCTGTGGAGGCTGACGTGGTGGTGGATTTCTCCCACCATACCGCCATTGCTTCCGTGCTGGCCTATGCCGAAAAGATCGGCGCGGCTGCGGTCATCGGCACCACCGGCCACACGGCGGAAGAGAAGGAACTGATCTTTGCCGCTGCAAAGCAGATCCCTGTGTTCTACGCAGGCAATGTGAGCCTGGGTATCGCTGTGCTGTGCCGTCTGGTGAAGCAGGCTGCAAGCTATTTCCCCGATGCGGATATTGAGATCGTGGAAGTGCACCACACCCGGAAGGTGGATGCCCCCAGCGGCACCGCCCATATGCTGTTCAACGCCATCAAGGAAGTCCGGCCCAACGCCTACGAAAACTGCGGCCGCTCCGGAGAAGGCAAGCGCACGAAAGATGAGATCGGTGTCCACGCCCTGCGCATGGGCAATGTGGTGGGCATTCACGAAGTCCACATCAACACCGGCAATCAGACCCTGGTTCTGAAGCACGAGTCCGGCTCCCGTGCCATGCTGGCCGACGGCGCCGTGGCTGCCGCCCGATTCATGGCGGGCAAGGATAAGGGCCTGTACGATATGGAGTCCATTCTGGGCTGATTTACGATGTCGTAGGGGAGGGATTCATCCCTCCCTTAGACTTTCGGTTCTGGTTCTCTCATATTACAGCCATAGCGGCTAAAGTGAGGGAGGGATAAATCCCTCCCCTACAATTCACTTTTTTGAAAGGGGTTCCCTGTATGAAGGTTACCTACATGAACGGCGCGGGCAATGATTTTATGGTGATCGATGCCCGGGGCCTGACGCTGGATTTTTCCGCATTGGCAAAGCAGTACTGCGCCCTCACCGGTGCGGACGGCTTTATGGCTGTGGATCATTCCGACAGGGCGGACTTTAAGCTCCATTTTTACAACGCCGACGGTTCCCGGGGCGAGATGTGCGGCAACGGCGCCCGGTGCATCTGCCGGTATGCCTATGACCTGGGGATTGCCGGGGAGACCATGACCGTGGAAACCGATGCGGGTCTGGTGCCCGGATGGCGGCTGGATGAAAATCAGTACAGGGTTCAGCTGAACAACCCCAGTGTGCTGGATCTGAACCGGAAGGGCAGCATTGCCTATGCGGAGCTGGGTGACCCCGGTGTGCCCCATGCGGTTGCCGCCTATGAGGGCGACCTGTGGGCCGATGCGGACTGCATCTGGGATCATATGCGGCTTCTTCGCTATGACCCTGCCTTCCCCAAGGGGGCCAATGTGAACTTCTATCAGACCATCGGCGAAAATGAAGTGCGGATGCTGACCTATGAGCGGGGCGTGGAGGATTTTACCAAAGCCTGCGGCACCGGCACCGGCAGCGTGGCCTGCGTCCTGTACAAGCAGGGCAGGCTTCCCGGCGGCGTGCTCACCGCCCACAATCCCGGCGGTACCCTGACCATCACCATCGGGGAAAAGGACGGCAGGATCGATGAGATCTTCCTGGAAGGGCCTACGGAAGTGGTGAAAGTCTACGAGCTGTGAGTTGATAGTTAACAGTGAACAGTTGACAGTTGCGGTATCCCTGCGGGATGAAGTTAAATTATGCGCGGAGCGCATACTGCAATTGTCAATTGTCAACTGTAAACTGTCAACTTTTTTGCTGTAAATTGTAGATAGTTTTGCTTGACTTTTTGAAATTATTCGTATATTATATATGGGTCTGCGAATGCAGACAACTCTTTGCTCACGCATTCGCGTGGGCCATTCAGACCATAAGGAGGTGCAATCAACATGGCTAAGATCACCGGTAAGTACGAGGTGCTCTACATCATCGACCCCACCCTGGGCGAGGAGGGCATCGCAGCACTTGTGGAAAAGTTCAAGGCAATGGTGGAGGCGGAGGGTAC
>JAFQHF010000071.1 GCA_017398105.1 Oscillospiraceae bacterium
GCGTAATCCAAATCAGTTGCATCTAACAGCATAGTTATATCACATCCATTTTTTCATTTCCAATGTTTTTTATTCCCCTGCATGAGAAATGCCGAGGATATCTAGTTCTTTCTCCGTCAATCCGATTCCCCGAAGCATCAGGCGGTTTCCTTTCAGAGCTTCTATAGAATTGATTCCCATGCCGCCCATAAGCTCTTTTATTTCATGACACCATGCAGTCATCAGATTGACAAGGCGTTTACTTCCCTCATCGGGATCCAGCCGCTTTACCAGTTCCGGACGCTGGGTAGCAATACCCCAATTACATTTGCCGCTCTGGCAAGTTCTGCACAGGTGGCATCCCATAGCCAGAAGTGCTGCTGTTGAGATATAGCAGGCATCCGCACCCAGGGCAATCGCCTTGACCACATCAGATGCACTGCGGACACTGCCGCCCGCCACCAAAGAAACCTGATTTCGGATTCCCTCATCCCGGAGCCGCTGATCCACTGCAGCCAATGCCAGTTCGATGGGAATTCCAACATTATCCCGGATTCTGGTTGGCGCTGCGCCAGTACCTCCACGGAACCCATCAATGGCTATAATGTCCGCGCCGCTGCGGGCAATACCACTGGCTATGGCCGCAATGTTATGGACAGCCGCCACCTTTACAATCACCGGTTTCTGATATTCCGTTGCTTCCTTCAGGGAAAACACAAGCTGACGCAGATCCTCAATGGAATAAATATCGTGATGCGGTGCCGGAGAAATGGCATCAGAGCCTTCCGGTACCATGCGTGTCCTGGAGACATCCCCTACGATTTTGGCTCCCGGCAGATGGCCACCGATACCGGGCTTCGCACCCTGACCCATTTTAATTTCCATTGCTGCACCTGCATTCAAATAGTCCTCATGCACACCAAACCGACCGGATGCTACCTGCACAATGGTGTTGGGGCCATACACATAAAAGTCCTCATGCAGACCTCCTTCACCGGTATTATAATAGATGCCCAGTTCGGTAGCAGCTCTGGCGAGGCTGGCATGAGCGTTATAACTGATGGAACCGTAGCTCATAGCAGAAAACATCACCGGCATACTCAGTTCCAGCTGGGGTGCCAGGTCACAGCACAGGTCTCCATTCTCTTTCCGGCGGATTTTCTCCGGCTTCTTGCCCAGAAATACCTTCGTTTCCATTGGTTCCCGCAGGGGATCAATCGGAGGATTGGTAACCTGAGACGCATTGATCAGAATCCTGTCCCAGTAAACCGGGAATTCCTTTGGATTACCCATAGAGGATAACAGCACACCGCCGGAGTTGGCCTGCTTATAGATTTCCTGAACTGTATCGCTCTGCCAATTTGCATTTTCACGGAGGGAACAATTGGTTTTCACAATTTTCAATGCTCTGGTAGGGCAGAAGGAAACACAGCGCTGGCAGTTGACGCATTTGGTTTCATTGCTGATCAGACGTTTATGCTCTGCGTCAAAGGAATGTACTTCGTTGGCACACTGCTGCTCGCATACGCGGCAGCTGATACAACGGTCTTCATTCCGGATCACTTCAAATTCCGGATAGATAAATGAAATTCCCATTAATAGGCACCTTCTTTCACAGTCACGATCACTGGTTCTCCACCGGCAGGTGCCCAGATATTTTCTGCTTCCGGCTCCATGGTTCGGATTGCCGCTTCTTCACTGGCGATGAATACCTTGTCGTTCTTTTCACCCACCACCATGGAGCGCAGCTTCAACCGGTCATTCAGCGCCATCAAGCCGCCGTCAAAGCCCAGAATAATGGAGAAGGGGCCTGTGATCAGCAGACTGGGGAACACAGTTCGCAGATAAGATAACCGCTGCCGTTCCGATTCGTCCTTTCCCTGTATGGTACTCCAGAAAGGAGCCGCAATGACCGACGCGGCTTCCTCCAAAGAAAGTCCTTGCCGCCGCAGCAGATAATCCATGATATAAGTAATGACCTCGGTGTCGGTCTGTAAATTGCATTTATAGCCGAACATCTCGATAAAGCGACGGTTCGCGTCATAGGAAGAAATCTCGCCGTTGTGGACGATGGAATAATCCAGAAGAGTGAAAGGGTGGGCACCACCCCACCAGCCGGGGGTATTGGTGGGATAGCGACCATGGGCGGTCCAGGAATAGCCCTCATACTCCTCCAGGCGGTAGAATTCTCCCACATCCTCCGGAAAACCAACAGCCTTAAAGGTTCCCATGTTCTTGCCGCTGGAAAACACATAGGCACCTGGCATTTCTGTGTTGATCTTCATGACAGTTCTGGCAACGAATTCCCTTTCGTCCACCTGCATAGCGGTACGTGCGCTGCGGAGCGGCGTAACAAAGTAACGCCAGATGATCGGCTCATCTGTGATTGCAGGAATCTTTCGGGTAGGTATTATTTCAGACTTTACAATTTCAAACCGCTCTTTCAGAAATACTTCGCAGTTTTTCCGGGTTGCCCGTTCATTAAAGAACAAATGCAGTGCATAAAAATCTTTATACTCCGGATAAATCCCATATGCTGCAAAACCACCGCCCAGACCGTTGGAACGGTCATGCATTGGTTTCATGGCTTCGCAAATCATCTTGCCGGACATTCGTTTACCGTCTCTGGAAATAACAGCAGCAATCGCGCAGCCTGATGGAATACGCACTTGACCTTCTGGCTTCATACACTTCAATCCTTTCGGACAAAAATAAAAAAGCAAAGGCGTTCACCGACAGGGTAGACTTTCCCTATCCATGAACGCCTTTGCTCATTGATGGTATTATATTCCAACTTACGGAATTTGTCAATGTATACAAGGTCAAAAAACTTTTTTTGTGCAGAGTGTTGACAAATCGAATTTACGGGTGTATGATGCACCCATAAGGCAAAGGCGTCTTTGAGCATTAAGCTCTTAGACGCCTTTGCCTTTTTTTATACCCTGGCGGCCCGGAGGAACCATTTCCCTTGACAATGCTTTTTTCTTTGTCTCTTCCTTTCCCCTTCACATTCTCCTCCGGGTCTGCCAAATTCTGAAAAGGAGTGTAAATCTTATGGGTACTGTTTCGGATTATTTTGGCTGCTTGGTTTTTGATGACCGTGTCATGAAGGCAAGATTGAATGCCGATATTTATCAGTCCCTCCGCAAGACAATCGATCAGGGTGCCAAACTGGATGCAGGTGTCGCCAATGCTGTTGCGGCTGCAATGAAGGATTGGGCAGTTGAACACGGCGCTACCCACTACACCCACTGGTTCCAGCCGCTTACCGGTATTACCGCTGAAAAGCACGACAGCTTTATTTCTCCCGCACCGGATGGCGGCATCATCATGGATTTCTCCGGCAAGGAGCTGATCAAGGGCGAACCGGATGCTTCCTCCTTCCCTTCTGGCGGTCTGCGGGCAACCTTTGAGGCAAGAGGCTATACCGCCTGGGATCCCACTTCCTATGCATTTATCAAGGGTAAGACACTTTGTATCCCCACGGCATTTTGCTCCTATGGCGGTGAGGCTTTGGATAAGAAAACCCCGCTGCTTCGCTCTATGGAAGCGCTGAACCGGCAAGCAATGCGGATCCTGAAGCTGTTCGGCAACGAGGATGTTAAGTGCGTCCGTACCTCTGTTGGCCCGGAGCAGGAATACTTCCTGGTTCCCAAGGAGCTTTACGAAAAGCGCAAGGATCTGATCTACACCGGCAGAACCCTGTTTGGCGCAAAGCCTCCCAAGGGTCAGGAAATGGATGACCATTACTTCGGTGTCATCAAGCCCCGTGTAGCTGCTTACATGGCAGACCTGAACGAAGAACTGTGGAAGCTGGGAATCTTAGCCAAGACCGAGCATAACGAAGTTGCTCCTGCCCAGCATGAGCTGGCTCCCATTTACACCACCACCAATATTGCTACCGATCACAACCAGTTGACCATGGAGATCATGCAGAAGGTCGCGGCAAAGCATGGCCTAGTCTGCCTGCTCCATGAGAAGCCCTTTGCCGGTGTCAACGGTTCCGGTAAGCACAACAACTGGTCCATCGCCACAGATACCGGTGTGAATCTGCTGTCTCCCGGTGATACGCCTTACGAAAACGCCCAATTCCTTCTGTTCCTGTGTGCCGTTATTAAGGCGGTGGACGACTACCAAGATCTGCTGCGGATCTCTGTTGCCACCGCAGGCAATGACCATCGACTGGGAGCCAATGAAGCGCCTCCCGCTGTGGTATCTATCTTCCTGGGCGACGAGCTGCAGGGTATTCTGGATGCCATTGAAAACGATACGCCTTACGAAGCTGCCAAGAAGAAGACCATGAAGCTGGGTGTGGATGTACTTCCCAGGTTTGCACGGGACACCACAGACCGCAACCGAACCTCTCCCTTCGCCTTCACCGGAAACAAGTTCGAGTTCCGTATGCTGGGATCCTCCAATTCCATCGCCTGTGCCAACATCATGCTCAATGCCGCTGTGGCAGAATCCCTGAAAATCTACGCAGACCGTCTGGAAGGTGCTGAGGACTTTGAAGAGAAGCTTCATGAAATGATTCAGAAAACCATCAAAGACCACAAGCGGATCATTTTCAACGGCAACGGCTACGACGAAGCCTGGATCAGGGAAGCAACGGAAGTACGCGGCCTGTGCAATTATCCTACCACTCCCGACTGCATTCCCCACAGCCTGGACGAAAAGAATGTGCAGATGCTGACTGCCCACAAGGTGTTTACTCTGGCGGAACTGAAGTCCCGCTGTGAGATTCAGCTGGAAAACTACTGTAAAACCGTAGTCATCGAAGCAAATACCATGATCGATATGGCAAGAAAGCAAATTCTTCCTGCCGTTGAAAGCTATACTGCGGAGCTTTCCGGAACTGTTGCCGCAAAAAGAGCGGTTGCACCTGAGCTTGCCTGTCTTTATGAGAC
>JAFQHF010000072.1 GCA_017398105.1 Oscillospiraceae bacterium
CGCTCCCCGTGGTGTTCCCCAGATCGAAGTTACCGTCGACATCGACGCCAACGGCATCGTAAAGGTTTCTGCAAAGGACCTGGGCACCGGCACGGAAGCCAACATCTCCATCACCGCTTCCACCAACCTGAGCCAGGAAGACATCGACAAGGCTGTCCGCGAGGCTGAGCAGTACGCTGCCGAAGACAAGGCCCGCAAGGAAGAGGTCGACACCCACAACATGGCTGACCAGACCATCTACCAGACCGAGAAGACCCTGAACGAGCTGGGCGACAAGATCTCCGCTTCCGAAAAGTCCGAGATACAGGCTGCCGTTGACAACCTGAAGGAAGTCAACAAGGGCACCGACGTTGCCGCCATCAAGGCTGCCACCGAGGCTGTCCAGCAGGCCTTCTACAAGGTTTCCGAAAAGCTGTACCAGCAGGCCAATCCCCAGGGCGGCGCACAGGGCGGCTATCAGCAGCCCGGCGACGACGGCGTGGTTGACGCTGACTACGAAACCGTTGACTAAGCAAGCCCATAAAAGGGGCGGCGATACCGCCGCCCCTTACAGACTGTAAAAAGCCTCGCAGAGTTTTCTGCGCGAGCAGAAAATAAAGTCCAAAACCGTTTTCGACCACGGCGCACCCCAGGGTGGCTTCTCTTGCCCTTTCAGGGCAATTCACCTTCTGTACGTGGGCGAAAACACATATCAGACTGCAAAAAACTGGCGGAAAGCCCCGAAGGGGATTTTCGACACGCTGATAGGGGCGGCGATACCGCCGCCCCTTATTGGTGTATTATAGAGGTGAACATATATGAAGGGATTAACGAAACGGGAACGGCAGGTCACTGACCCGGAGCAGATCAGACACATTCTGGACACCGGCAAAGTCCTGCATCTGGGACTGGCGGTGGATAATGAGCCTTATGTGGTGCCCATGAACTATGGCTATACCATGGAGGACGGAAACCTTGTCCTGTACCTGCACAGCGCCCTTCAGGGCAAAAAGCTGGATATGATGCGGGCCAACCCCAGGGTATTTTTCGAGATCGACTGCGACCTGATGCCCTTTGAAGGCCGCGTACCCTGCCAGTACGGCCTCGTCTATTCCTCCATCATGGGCCGGGGCACCGCCCGGATCGTGGAGGATGTGGAGGAGAAAAAGCAGGCAATGACCATTCTGATGAAAACCCAGACCGGCAGGGATTTTACCTTTGAGGACCGGCTGGTGAGCATTGTCGCCGTCATCCGCATCGATGTGGCAGAATATACCGCCAAACACCGGCCCTTGCCGGAAGCTATGAGGTAAGCATATGGCAGAAAACAAACGTGATTATTATGAGGTGCTGGGTGTCAAGAAGGATGCCAGCGCCGAGGAAATAAAGAAGGCCTACCGCAAGGCCGCCATGAAATACCATCCCGACCGGAATCCCGGCGATGCGGAGGCAGAGGCAAAATTCAAGGAGTGCGGCGAGGCATACGAGGTCCTGTCCGATGAGGGCAAGCGCCAGCGCTACGACCAGTTCGGCTTTGCCGGTGTTGACCCCAGCTACGGTGCAGGCGGCAACGGCCCCTACGGTGCCGGCGGCTTCGGCGGTTTCGGCGACTTCAGCGATCTGGGCGATATTTTCGGCGACTTCTTCGGCGGCGGCAGCCGCAGCCGGCAGAGCGCCCAGAACGCCCCCCGCCGGGGCGAGAACATCATGTCCCATCTGGAGCTGACCTTCGAGGAAGCTGCCTTCGGCTGCGAGAAGGAGGTCGCCACCCCCAGAATCGAAAGCTGCGCCGTCTGCAACGGCAGCGGTTCTTCCGACGGTGTTATCGAAACCTGTACCCAGTGCGGCGGCCGTGGCCAGGTCAGAAGCGTTCAGAACTTCATGGGCATGCAGATGCAGTCCACCACCACCTGCCCCATGTGCAGCGGCCGTGGTAAGATCGTCAAAAATCCCTGCAATACCTGTAAGGGCAAGGGCAAGGTCCGCAAGACCAACCGGGTCAAGGTCAAGATCCCTGCCGGTGTGGATGCAGGACAGAGTGTCCGCGTCCGGGGCGAAGGCAATGTGGGCTCCAACGGCGGCATCAACGGCGACCTGCTGGTGGAAATCTACATCAAGCGCCACGCCATCTTCTCCCGGGAAGATTACGACGTTCTGTGCGAGGTTCCCATCTCCTTCACCCAGGCAGCTCTGGGTGCGCAGATCGAGGTTCCCACCATCGACGGCAAAATCAAGTACGATATTCCCGAGGGCACCCAGACGGGCCGGGAGTTCGTCCTGCGTGACAAGGGCATCCCCGAGGTAGGCAATCCCCGCCGCCGGGGCAGCCACCGCTTCACCGTTGTGGTGGAGACCCCCACAAAGCTGACCAAGGAGCAGAAGGAACTGCTGCGCCAGCTGGAAGGCAGCATGGAGGAGACCCCCAAGCGGAAGAAGTTTATCGACAATCTGAAGGATTTCTTTGACTAATTCAATCAAGACACGCAAATGTAGGGCGGGGTCATGACCCCGCCGGGCAGTTACAGTTTTTGAGCGGAAACCACAATGCTCAAACTTCGATACTGCCCGGCGGAGGCAGGTCTCCGCCCTACATTTCTATCCACGCAATCGCAAGTAGCATCCGCCACGGTCAACTATTTTCTTGCCTTTTTCTACTGCCATATGTATAATAAAGAAAACCAGACCGTAGGGCGGGGTCATGACCCCGCCGACACACCTGCAACATTTGACCATGGTGGTTGGTTGCTGAATCCAAAAAATCCGCACCCGTTTCAGCAAGGCAATCCATTCACCTGGACGGCGGGGTCATGACCCCGCCCTACATTCTCTTTGGGAGGAACTTTCTATGAAGCGTACCGATTATATCAGCTGGGATGAATATTTCATGGGCATTGCCATGCTGGCGGCCCGCAGAAGCAAGGACCCCAACACCCAGGTGGGCGCCTGTATCGTTTCTCAGGACAATATCATCATCTCCACCGGCTATAACGGCATGCCCAAGGGCTGCTCCGATGATGAATATCCCTGGGAGCGGGAGGGTGCGGATACCAAGTATCCTTATGTTGTCCACGCGGAGCTGAACGCCGTACTGAACGCCAACGGCCGCGACCTGCGGGGCAGCAAGCTGTATGTTGCATTGTTCCCCTGCAATGAATGTGCCAAGGCTATTATCCAGAGCGGCGTGAAAGAAGTGTATTATCTGTCCGACAAGTACGCCGATTCCATGTCCACCCTGGCCTCCAAACGGATGATGGACTCTGCCGGTGTCAAGTTTACCCAGCTGAGAACCAACCTTCAATCCATCACCCTGGATTTCATCCCGGAGGAAGAGCGGAAATAATCCAAATTCATCACGTAGGGGACGGTGTCCCCTACGTTTTGTCGTTAAAATTCACCGCATTTTCACAACTGCGCACTTGTGATATCGTCTGAAATCCGTTATAATAACCATAATCGAAGCGAAAGGGCTGGTCATTTATGGATAACAAACGCGTTTTTACTCCCGAGCAGCTGCATTACCTGCGCCTGCTTTCCCGTCAGTATCCCACCGTTCAGGCTGCCGGTACGGAGATCATCCGGCTGCAGGCCATTTTGAATCTTCCCAAGGGCACCGAGCATTTTATGTCCGATATCCACGGCGAGCACGAAGCCTTCCTGCACATTCTGAACTCCGGCTCCGGCGAAGTGAAGGAAAAGCTGGAGGAACTGTTCGGCAATGCCATGACCCAGCGGGACCGGAATGATCTGGCCACCCTGATCTATTACCCCAAGTCCAAGATCGCCCTGGTTTCCGATGAGACCGAGGATATGGAGGAATGGTACCGGCTGACCATCCACCGGCTGGTGGATCTGTGCCGTCATGTCTCCACCAAGCATACCCGGCAGAAGGTTCGCTCCTATATGAATCCCGATTACGAGCAGATTCTGGACGAACTGATCCACCTGGCTGAGGAAGGCGGCTCCCGCCGGGATCAGTATGAAAACATCATCAGCACCATCATCCAGATCGGCCAGGCCGCGGATGTGATCGAAGCCATCTGCGATGTGATCAAGGCCCTGGTGGTTGACCAGCTGCATATCGTAGGCGATATTTTTGACCGTGGCCCCCGGGCGGACATCGTTATGGACTCTCTGATGAAGGCCCACAATGTAGACATTCAGTGGGGCAACCATGATGTGCTGTGGATGGGCGCCGCCTCCGGCTCCCGGACGCTGGTGGCCACCGTGCTGAGCAACTCCATCCGCTACAACAATCTGGATGTGATCGAGACCGGCTACGGCATCAGCCTGCGCCCCCTGTCCATTTTTGCCAACGAAGTCTATAAGGACTGCGACACCAGCCAGTTCCAGGTGAAGCTCACCGGCACCGATGCCGACCAGTACACGGAAAAGGACAAGCTTCTGTCCGCCCGGATGTACAAGGCCATCACCATCATCCTGTTCAAGCTGGAGGGTCAGAAGATCCTGCGCCGTCCTGAATTCGGCATGTCCGACCGGCTGCTGTTGGACAAGATCGACTACGAAGCCAAGACCATCACCATCGGTGACAAGGTCTATCCCATGCTGGATACCGACTTCCCCACCGTAGACCCCGCCAACCCCTATGAACTGACCGAAGAAGAGCTGCATGTTATCACCCAGCTGACAGACTCCTTCCGCCATTCCGAAAAACTGCAGAAGCATACCCGCTTCCTGTACTCCAAGGGTGGTCTGTACAAAGCCATCAACGGCAATCTTCTGTTCCACGGCTGTATCCCCATGACGGAAGACGGCGCACTTCTGTCCTTCACCATCGGCGGCAAGGCACGTACCGGCAGGGAATTCCTGGACTACGCAGAAAAAACCGCCCGTAAGGCTTACTACGACAAGCGCGGCTCCGTGGAGCGCCAGTTTGGACTGGACTTCCTGTGGTGGCTGTGGGCGGGCCGAAACAGCCCCATCTTTGGCCGTGACCGGATGACCACCTTTGAGCGGCGTTTCATTGCGGACAAGGACACCTGGACCGAGCCCAAGAATCCCTACTACACCTACTATCAGGACCCTGCTGTCTGTGATGCCCTGCTAAAGGAATTCGGCCTGGAAGGCGATCACTGCCATATCATCAACGGCCATGTTCCCGTAAAGGTTAAAAAGGGTGAGAGCCCCATCAAGGGCGGCGGCAAGCTGCTGGTGATCGACGGCGGCTTCAGCCGGGCTTACCAGACCACCTCCGGAATTGCCGGCTATACCCTGATCTACAATTCCCGGCATTACCGTATCGTGTCCCACCAGCCCTTCGCCGGCAAGTGGAACGCCGTGCACAAAAATGACGACATCGCCAGCGACAGCGTGATTTTTGAAAAGATGGAGACCCGGATGCGGGTATCCATGACCGACGAAGGCTCCGAGCTGCAGACCCGTGTGGATGACCTGCTGATGCTTCTGGAAGCCTACCGCACCGGTGCCGTTACGGAAGATCATAAAAGTTGATACAACAAAGAAATGTAGGGCGGGGTCATGACCCCGCCGGGCAGTTACGGAAATTGAGCGGTAACATCGTTGCCGCCCAGTTGTCCCTGTGCCCGGCGGAGGCATGCCTCCGCCCTACAATTATACATTTGAGAAAAGGATAGACTTTTTTCCGCAAATTGTGTATACTAGAGAAAACTATGCCATCGAGGTATCGCAAATGGAACTTTCTGCCAAGCAGCTGCAGGAACTGAAAACCGTGGAAACTGACCTTCTGCGCCAGTTCATCCGGCTCTGTGAGCAGCTGAATGTAAATTACTATCTGCTGGGCGGCACTTTGCTGGGTGCCGTGCGGCATCAGGGCTTCATCCCCTGGGATGACGATATCGATGTGGGTATGCTGCGCCAGGATTACGACAGGCTCATGTCCGAAGGTCAGGCCCTGCTGCCGGAGGGGCTGTTCCTTCAGACCCATGTTACCGATCCCGAATATCCCCACAATTTCGGCAAGCTGCGAAACAGCAATACCACCTTTGTAGAATACAGTATGAAGGACCGGAAAATGAACCACGGCGTGTACATCGACATTTTTCCCCTTGACTTCTATCCCGAAAAGAACGAGCGCTGGTTCTGGTTCAAAAACATGCTGCTGCGGCTGCGGATCACCTATGCCTTCTCCGCCGACATCCTGCGGCCCGTGACCCGGCTGCTGAGAGTATTCACCCTGCCCCTGCTGCCCTCTCTGAGAGGTGCCATAGATAAGCGGGAAACGCTGTTCCGCTCCGTGAAAGCTGGCAGCCGCATTGCCAACCACTGCGGTGCCTGGGGCGCAAAGGAGATCGTTCCCGCTCACTGGTACGGCGAAGGTACGGATGTTTCCTTCGAAGGACTCACCGTCCGGGCCCCGAAAGAATACGATGCCTGGCTGACCCAGGTCTACGGCGATTACATGCAGCTGCCTCCGGAGGAAAAGCGGATTCCCCACCACTTTGTGGATGCGTTTGATCTGGAGCGACCCTATAACGACTAACAGAGAGGTTATGACATGAAGCGAGTCATTACATACGGCACCTTTGACCTTCTGCACTACGGCCACATCAATCTGCTGCGGCGGGCAAAGGAGCAGGGCGATTACCTGATCGTTGCCCTGTCCACCGATGAATTCAACAAGCAGAAAAACAAGACCAGCTATTTCCCCTATGAAAAGCGTAAGCTGCTGCTGGAGGCCATCCGGTACGTGGATCTGGTGATCCCTGAGGAAAACTGGGATCAGAAGCGGGAGGACGTGGTGAATTACCATGTGGATACCTTTGTTATGGGTGACGACTGGGAGGGCAAATTCGACTTTCTGAAGGACCTGTGCCAGGTGGTCTATCTGCCCCGTACCCCGGAAATCTCCACCACCAAGATCAAGGAAGAGCTGAAATAATGCATTACCACGCAGAAACGGTGTTCTCTGCGTGGTATTTTTTCCGTCTATTGGTCGAAATTTGCAGCAAACCGTTGACACCCGCCGGATTTCCTGATAGAATAATTCCAAATACCCCATTACAGGTTATCCAAAAACTTATTTAAGGAGCGCACAGTTATGGTACGCATCGTTTCCGATACCTCCACCCTGTATTCCACCACCCAGGCCCGGGAAGCCGGCTTCGCCGTCTCCGCCCTTTCCGTCACCATCGCCGGAAAGACCTACCGGGAATTCGATGAGATCTCCTCTGAAGAATTCGTGGATATCATCCGTCAGGGCCATATGCCCACCTCCAGCCAGCCCGCCATCGGTGAGGTGGAGGATCTGTACAACAGCTATCCCGATGAGGAGATTCTGAATGTGACCATGGCCCTGGGCCTGTCCGGCACCTACACCGGCGCCCTGGCTGCTGCTGACCTGTGCGACCACAGCGATAAGATCACCGTGCTGAACACCCGCACCCTCTGCGGCCCTCACCGCTATCTGGTGGAGAAGGCTGTCCAGTGGGCAAAGGAGGGCCAGACCAAGGAGAAGATCCTGGAAAAGCTGAACACACTGATGGACACTGCCAGGAGCTATCTGGTGCCTGCGGACTTTGACTACCTGCGCCGGGGCGGCCGTCTGTCCCCCCTGGTTTCCTATGTGGGCAAGGCTGCCAACCTGACCCCCATCATGACCCAGACTGACAACGGCGAACGGCTCACCGTGGCCGGCATCCGCCGTGGTTTCCCCCATGCCGTGAAGTACATCACAGAGCTGCTGAAGAAGGCCGGTGTCGGCAAGGGCTGGCAGGTGCAGATCTCCCATGCCGGTGCCATGGACAAGGCCGAACTGGCACTGAAGACGCTGAAGGAGGCCATGCCGGAGGCAGAATTCCACATCTACCCCCTGAGCCCCGCCTTCATCACCCAGGGTGGTCCCGGCTGCGTGGCTGTGCAGTATATTAAGATGTAACCCAGGAACCAAAACGTAGGGGACGCCGTCCCCTACGTTTTTTATTGCATTTCTCTTCCCGCAATGGTAAAATATCCCCATCTACCAAAATCCGAGGTGTTTCCATGAAATACTTGACCCAATTTCTGATCATTATGGGCTTTACCCTGTCGGGAGAAGCACTGCAGCGGATCATTCCCCTGCCCATCCCGGCCTCTGTCTACGGCCTTGCCCTGCTGTTTCTGGCCCTGTGCCTGAAAATCGTGCGGCTGGAGCAGGTGAAGGCAACAGGCAGCTTTCTGACCTCCATTCTTCCCATCCTCTTTGTCTCTCCCGCGGTTGGCATCGTGGAGGACTGGGGCCTGATCCGCGATGACCTGCTGGCCATCGTATTGCTGCTGGTGGCCTCCACCATCGCGGTCTTCGGCATCAGCGGCCGGGTGGCCCAGGCTTTCCTGAAGAAGGGCGGTGCGCATCATGGCTGAGCTTCTGCAAATCGGCATCCTGCCAGTGGTGCTGACGCTGTTCGCCTATCAGACCGGCGTTCTTTGTCAGAAAAAATTCCGGCTTCCCATCTTTAACCCCATCCTTGTGGGCATGATCGTGGTGATCCTCACGCTGAAGGTCACAGGGCTGGCTACGGACACTTACCAGGAGGGCGTAAAGCTCATGTCCTGGCTGATGACTCCGGCCACGGTGTGTCTGGCCATTCCCATGTACGAGCAGATCCAGGCTCTGCGGAAAAACCTGAAGGCCATTGCCGCAGGCGTGGTGGCAGGGGCCTTAAGCTGCCTTGCCATGCTGCTGGTTTTTTCCCTGCTGCTGGGCTTTGACCGGAACCTGACGGTATCCATCCTGCCCAAGGGCATCACCGCCGCCATCGGCGTGGCCCTGACGGAGCTGTTCGGCGGAACGCCCTCCATCACCACTTTGGGAATTTCCGTCACCGGCATCTGCGGCAATATGTTCGGCACCGCCTTCTGCAAATGGTTCGGCATCACCGATCCCATTGCCCAGGGTGTCGCCTTCGGCACCGGCGCCCATGTGATCGGCACAGCAAAGGCCAGTGAGCTGAATCCCCTGAGCGGCGCAGTAAGCAGCCTGTCGCTGGTGGTGGCAGGACTTTTGACCGCCCTGCTGTTCCCGGTTCTGGTTGGTTTTATCGGATAAAAAATAGGAAATGCAAATGCAGGGCGGGGTCATGACCCCGCCCTGCAGTATTTGATTGAATCTCAGTATGCATAACAGGTTACGGTTCCCTGTTCCGGGTGCTTTCCCGCTGCTGCAGATGAACCGGGATGGTCACATGCCGTGCTGCAGTTCCGTCTTCAATGCTGCGGCTCAGCAGCTTCAGGCTTTGATCCGCCAGTTCCTCCACAGACTGGGAGATAGTCGTCAACCGGGGTGTCATATATTCACCTATAACCAGGCCGTCAAACCCCACCACGGAAACCTGCTGCGGAACCTTCCTTCCGGCATCCTCCAGCGCCCGGATGGCGCCAATGGCCATCACATCCGACATGGCAAACAGGGCTGTAAAGTCCGGATTCCGCGCAAGCAGCGCCTTTGCCGCCCGGTAGCCGTCCTGATAGGAGAATCGTGCGGTCTCATAATCCCGCTGCTCACAGAAGGCGATCCCACGCTGCCGGAAAGCCTCCATGCAGCCCTGATAGCGCAGCCTGGTGGTATCGGAATGATCCCTGTGGCCGCCGATGATCACGAAATTCTCATGGCCCAGCTCCGCCAGATGGTCGATGGCCATACGGGCTGCCAGAACGTCATCCGAAGAGACACTGGAAAGATTGGGCAGCGGCAGATCCGACGCCGAGTTGGTCACCAGAACGCAGGGCACATTGATCTGGTGGAAGTCCGCCTGAAAATGGGCCTGGTTGCCGCCCAGGAAGAGGATGCCCAGGGGCTTCTTCTCCAGACACAGCTGGACTGCCCGGCGAACCTCGTTTTCGATCTCATCAATATAGTCTACGATCAGCGGATACTGGGTTTGCGCCACTTGGGCCTGGATCGCCACCAGCAGGGCATCAAACAATTCATTGGAGCGGCCCTTGCAGATCACCAGCACGGAGGTGCCGTGCTGCTGCTTCAGATGCTTGGCGTTTGCATTGAGCTGAAAGCCAGACTCCGAAGCCGCCCGGAGGATCACTTCCCGTGCCAGTTCGCTGACGTGGGGCTGGTTGTTGAGCACCCGTGAAACGGTGCCGACACTGTAGCCTGTCTGGGCTGCCAAATCCTTGATCGTCATAAAACAGCCTCCTTTGGTTTACGTAATTTGGAAACGTTTCATTCCTTTACAGGATTATACTATAATTTTATCATTTTTGCAACCCTTCTTTTCTCAGGGCGCTGCAGTATCTGCAGCAAATTCTCTTGGGCCGACAGCCAATACATGTTCAGTGCGGTAAATTCTCGTTTGTCGGCATAGAGGGCAACCAAGCGTAGGGGCGGATTGAAAATCCGCCCCTACAATAGCGTTTCTAGATTCGTGCAGCAATGTTTGCAAACAAAAAATGCCGGCCCTTTCGGGCCGGCATGAAAATTTCTCTTAACTTACTGAATTACAGCAGGTTGGAGAAGTGCTTGATGGTACGGACCATCTGAGAAACGTAGGAGTTCTCGTTGTCGTACCAGGAAACGACCTGAACCTGGGTCTTGCCATCGGGCAGCTTGTTGACCATGGTCTGGGTAGCGTCGAACAGGGAGCCGAAGGTCATGCCGACGATGTCGGAGGAGACGATCTCGTCCTCGTTGTAGCCGTAGGACTCAGTAGCAGCAGCCTTCATGGCAGCGTTGATCTCGTCCTTGGTGACAGCCTTAGCGCAGACAGCGTTCAGGATGGTGGTGGAGCCGGTGGGGGTGGGGATACGCTGAGCAGCGCCGATCAGCTTGCCGTTCAGCTCGGGGATGACCAGGCCGATAGCCTTGGCAGCGCCGGTGGAGTTGGGAACGATGTTCACAGCACCAGCACGGGAGCGGCGCAGGTCGCCCTTACGCTGGGGGCCGTCCAGGATCATCTGGTCGCCGGTGTAGGCGTGGATGGTGCACATGATGCCGGACTCGATGGAAGCCAGGTCGTTCAGAGCCTTAGCCATGGGAGCCAGGCAGTTGGTGGTGCAGGAAGCAGCGGAGATGATGTTGTCTTCCTTGGTCAGGGTCTCGTGGTTGACGTTGTAAACGATGGTGGGCAG
>JAFQHF010000126.1 GCA_017398105.1 Oscillospiraceae bacterium
ACCGGTGCAACCTTCACTTACAACCCCACCGGCTCCGGCACCGGCATCAAGGCTGTCAAGGACGGCACCTGCGACATCGGCCTGAGCTCCCGCTACCTGAAGGACTCCGAAAAAGCTGAGGGTCTGAAGGAGACTGTGGTTGCCATCGACGGCATCGCAGTGATCGTCAACCCCAGCAATACAGTTGTAAACCTGACGCTAGAGCAGATCGCCGGCATCTACAAGGGTGAGATCACCAACTGGAAGGATGTAGGCGGCAATGACAGCGAGATCGTCCTGATAGGCCGTGAAGAGAACTCCGGCACCCGCGACGGCTTCGAGTCCATCACCGATACCGAGGATGCCTGCAAGTACCGCCAGGAACTGACCTCCAACGGCGCAGTGCTTACCGCAGTAGCAGAGAATGCCAACGCCATCGGCTATATCTCCTTGTCCTCTGTCAAGGACACCGTGAAGGCCATCAGCGTCAACGGTGTGGTGCCCAGCGAAGCTACCATCAAGGACGGCAGCTATCCCGTACAGCGTCCTGTGCAGGATGTGGCAAGAATTCTGTTCTGCTATAATTTGATTTGAGAACCTCGTCGATTCTGTCAGGTCACTTGTCAACAATGTGTTATTCCGATACCTGCAAAAAAGAACCAAAGATTTTTAGCACTCTTATCGGTAGAGTGCTAAAAATTCACAAATTGGTAACACATTCCCGTTTCGCGGGGGTTATAATACGGATGACCAATAGGTCAAGACCACGATGAAAAGAGATGACCAACCTATGGGATGCGTGCAAGATCCGGTATGCGCTGACCATATCGGTTAAAACAGAACAAGTCAGCATAAAATACTTTATATCCATTGGAGGTATCATTATGTTTGGACTTACTACCAGAAATAACAATCAGGGTCTGCGGACCTACAATCCCTTCCGTGAAATGGAGGAATTTGAAAAAGCTTTCTTCTCCAATCCCTTTGGCAGCTTTTGGGGCAATGCCGGCCTTGAGGAGTTTAAGACCGATGTGACAGATGAGGGCGACCACTACCTGCTGGAGGCGGATTTGCCCGGATTTGAGAAGAAGGATATTACCCTGGATATTCAGGGGAACACCCTTACCGTTCATGCAGAACGGCACTCCAGAGTTGAGGAGAAAGATCAGAAGGACAAAGTCATTCGTATGGAGCGTTCCTACGGCTCCTACACCAGAAGCTTCGATGTTTCCGGTGTGGATACCAATCACATCAATGCGAAGTACGATAACGGTGTTCTTCGCCTGACGCTTCCCAAGGCAGAACCCACACTTCCTGCCGGCAGGCGTTTGGAAATCGAATAACCGTCTCCTCGGGTCTGCTGCAAGTTCTGCGGCAGACCCGTTTTCATTTTTGCCGGTATTCGGTTAAAAAGCAAATGAACGCTCTGTTAGTCAGAGCTTGAAATTAAAGGAGGTTTTCTTATGAACTTTGGAAATTATACCCAAAAGTCATTGGAGGCCGTGCAAGGTGCTCAGCAGCTGGCTGTGCAAAACGGAAATCCCCAGCTGGAACAGATCCATCTGCTTGTTGCCCTTCT